>JBPPMB010000054.1:0-13177 GCA_051305855.1 Desulfuromonadales bacterium | reverse complement strand
CCGGCTGCAAATCCGGCTGTTTGGCCCATATTTCAGCTCCTTTTTGGTCCATAGCTACGGCTATGAACCTGCAAACGAGCTAAAATCTGTTCTCAAACATCCAAATTTTCGCTTCGGCCCGTATAGTCCGACAGACTGCTAAGAGACTTTTCTCTGTTTACGGGCGTCCCGGAGATGACTGGCATCAAGACGGTGGTTTTCGTCGCAGCGACAGCAATTTTTTGCAACGCTTTCCGGCAGCCAGGTTCAGTCCGGACACATTCGTCGTGCATCTATGGCTGACTAATTGCTCTCCTTGCATTTAACGAAGTTTTTGTCAGACTGTAGGTGATAGCGTCGCCATCCTCTGAATTTTTGCGAGTGCATCGTAGGTCAACAGTACTGCTGAGCCAACGTTTCATCAGGAGAAGAACCTCATGTATTCTATGGACAATGTGGGAAGAGATACCATCGCGATGGTTCTGGCCGGCGGCAAAGGCGAGCGGCTCAGCCCGCTTACCCAGCGCCGGGCCAAACCGAGCGTGGCGTTTGGGGGGAAATACAAGATCATCGACTTCGTCCTCTCCAACCTGTTCAACTCTGGCATCAAGAAGGTCTACATCCTCACCCAGTACCGGGCCTACTCACTGAACAAACATATCCGCGAATCCTGGGGTAAATGGACCGGCCTCGGCGAATTCTACGTAGACATCTCTCCCGAGACCAGCAGCGAAAGCGAGGAGTGGTTCAAAGGGACGGCCGATGCAATCCTGCAATATCTGCGCTTTGTTGAATCTTCAGATGCGAATTACGTGGCGATCTTCGGCGGTGACCACATTTACAAGATGGACGTGACCCAGATGATCAATTCCCACCGGATGAACCGGGCAGACATTACCATTGCCGCCCTGGAGGTGCCGGTAGAGGAGGCCAGCAGGTTCGGGGTGTTTTCCGTGGACGAAGACGCCAGGATCATTGGTTTTGCCGAGAAACCAGAGATTCCGGAACGGATTCCCGGGCGCGAAACCTGTTTCGCCTCCATGGGCAACTACATCTTTCCCACCCGGAAACTGATCGAAGTGCTTCAGGAAGGGAAGAAAAAACATGCGGACCTGGATTTTGGCAAGCACGTGATCCCGATGATGCTGGAGCAAGGTGATCGGGTCTATGCTTATAATTTCAATGATAATATTATACCCGGCATGAGGAGCGAGGAGCGGGGTTACTGGCGGGATGTAGGGACCCTCGACTCCTACTACGAAGCAAACATGGACCTCGTCAACGTCTCGCCGCAGTTGAATCTCTACAACTACAAATGGCCGATTCTTACCAACCAGGGGAACCTGCCGCCTGCCAAGACGGTTTTTGACATGGACGACCGTCGCGGTCAGAACATCGATTCCTATGTCTGTGCCGGCTGTATCACCAGCGGCAGCATGGTCCGGCGCTCCATCCTCGGCCCACGCTGCAAGATCAACAGCTACAGCCTGGTCGAGGACTCCATCCTCTTTGAAAACGTCAGCGTCGGCCGAAATGTAAAGATCCGCAAGACGATTATTGACAAGAACGTGATCATTGCGGACGGATCAGAGATCGGTTACGATCTGGAGGCAGACAAGCGCAATGGCTTCACGGTGACAGAATCCGGCATTGTCGTGGTGCCGCGCATGGACAAGTAGCTGCAGACACAAGCTCCCCGCCATTTAATTTTTGTTTTCAAGCACCCTGGAGACGGCTTTTTCCCAGCCGCGCAACAGCTGGTTACGCTCTGCCTGGCCAAGGCTGGGGGTAAAGAGAGCATCTCTCTGCCAATGCTTCTGGATATCGGCAAGCGACTCGAAAACCCCGAGTTGTACTCCTGCAAGATAGGCAGCGCCCAAAGCCGTGGTTTCCGTCACCTGTGGCCGTTCCACCGGAACATTCAAAAGGTTCGCCAGAAACTGCAGGAACCAGTTATTGGCAACCATGCCGCCATCGACTCGCAGAGTCTGCAGAGCTGTTTCACTATCCCCTTTCATCGCTTCCATCAGGTCATAGCTCTGATAGCCAACCGATTCCAGGGTGGCCCGGACAATTTCAGCAATCCCGGTATCGCGGGTCAGCCCAAAAATCGCTCCGCGGGCACTGGGGTCCCAGTGCGGGGCACCCAATCCGGTAAAGGCGGGAACCAGATACACCCCCTGATTGGAATCAAGCCCGCGCGCCAAGCCTTCAACCTCGCAAGTGGAATCGATCAGTTTCAAGCCATCACGAATCCACTGGATCGCCGCTCCGGCAGCAAAAATGGAACCTTCAATGGCATAGCTGGCCTGGCCGTCGACACGGTAGGCAACCGTCGTCAAGAGTCGGTTTTGCGAACGGAAGGCTTGTTTGCCAGTGTTCAGCAACATAAAGCAACCCGTGCCATAGGTACTTTTGATCATCCCCGGTTCAAGGCACGCCTGGCCGATAGCTGCCGCCTGCTGATCTCCAGCAATCCCGCCGATCAGTATGGCACGCCCGAACAGATGGGCTTCGGTGGTACCGAAATCGGCACTGCAGTCTTTCACTTCGGGCAGCAGGCTGGCTGGGATCTGGAACAAATCCAGCAATGTTTCATCCCACTTTTGCGTATGAATATTGAACAGCATAGTCCGCGACGCATTGGTGGCGTCAGTGGCATGCACCTTTCCGCCGGTCAGTCTCCAGAGCAAAAAGGAGTCGACCGTGCCAAAGGCCAGCTCGCCCCTCTCCGCCCGCTCCCGCGCCCCGGTGACGTGATCGAGAATCCAGCGCAGCTTGCTGGCTGAGAAGTAGGGGTCAAGCAGCAACCCGGTTGCCCCGGCAACCAGCTCTTCATGCCCCGCCGCTTTGAGTTGCGCGCAGAATTCAGCCGTACGACGGTCCTGCCAGACGATGGCGTTATAGAGCGGCTGCCCGGTGTGACGATCCCAGACCAGGGTGGTTTCGCGCTGGTTGGTGATGCCGATCCCTGCCGCCTCACGCACGGCCTCTCCTGCTTGCTGCAAAACCTGGCGACAGACTGCGAGCACAGACTGCCAGAGGTCTTCCGGATCATGTTCCACCCAGCCATTCTGCGGGTAAATCTGGCGAAATTCCTGTTGTGCCATAGCGACACTCTTGCCGTATTCATCAAAAATCATGGCGCGGGAGCTGGTGGTCCCCTGGTCAATGGCCAGGATGTAACGTTCACTCATGTGAGTCTCCTCAGAAGTCTGAATTCACCAGATAATGTTCATATTCTATCAGTTTCGAACGTTATGATAGGTAAAATATTCACTTACGAAAAAATTTCATGAGTGTTTACTTGCTGTTCACAGAAAATCTGTTATACAAAATGTTGTTAGGTAGTGCCGAACGGAGGGCTCAAATCACCATGAATCAACGTCAGAAAGAAATTCTGGCCCTCGTTCAGCAAAAAGGTTTCGTCGCTATCGAAACCCTGGCCCTGAGCTTCAATGTCACCTCGCAAACAATTCGCCGCGACATCAACGCCCTCTGTGACCAGAAGCTGCTGACCCGTTACCATGGCGGGGCCGGTCTCTCCTCGAGCGCAGAGAACGTCGAATATGCCACCCGCAAAGTTATGTTCCTCGAAGAGAAACGACGCCTTGCGGCAATGGCTGCGAGCCACATACCCGACCGCGCCTCCATCTTTATCAACATAGGAACCACCACCGAAGAAGTCGCCTGGGCGTTGCAAAGTCATACCGGCTTGCGGATCATCACCAACAACCTGAATGTGGCCTCCATTCTGCACAGCAACACCAGCTTTGAAATCATTATAGCAGGCGGCGAAGTCCGCCAGCGCGACGGCGGCATCACCGGCGAAGCAACCGTCGATTTCATCCGCCAGTTCAAAGTCGACTTCGGCATCATCGGCATTTCCAGCATTGACGCTGACGGCACCCTGCTTGATTTCGACTATCATGAAGTGCGGGTAACGCAGGCCATCATGGAGAACTCCCGCCAGGTTTTTCTGGTCGCCGACCACAGCAAGTTCGAACGCTGCGCCATGGTCCGGCTCGGCAGCATCGCCCAGATTGACGCACTCTTCACCGACCAGCCGCCGCCAGAGCATATCGCGGCAATCCTGGCCGAAACCAACGTCGCCTTATATACCGCCGATGGCCACGGCGACGAGCCGGCACACCCGAGCGAGGCATTCTAAACAAGGGAAACCGCTTCATGGCAATGGTTCTGGAAAACATCACCAAAATGTCTGGAAATGAGTGTCATATCAAAGACATTTCCCTCCAACTCGAACCGGGAACTTTCAACATCCTGCTCGGTCGAACTCTGTCCGGGAAAACCACCTTGATGCGCCTGATGGCCGGACTTGACAAGCCGACGAAGGGCCGAATCCTGATGAATGGCCAGGATATGACGGGTGTACCGGTGCGCAAACGCGACGTGGCCATGGTTTATCAGCAGTTTATCAATTATCCCTCGATGACCGTTTACAAGAACATAGCATCCCCGTTACGGCTGGCAAGAGTCGCAACGGCAGAAATCGACAGCCGGGTGCGTGAGGTCGCCGAGATGTTACACATTGAGCAACTTCTTGACCGGCTACCGGCCGAACTTTCGGGCGGGCAGCAACAGCGCACGGCCATTGCACGGGCGCTTGTGAAAGACACCGAGCTGCTGTTGCTTGATGAACCTCTGGTGAACCTCGACTACAAGTTGCGTGAAGAGCTGCGCACAGAGATGCGCGAGATCTTCAAGCGCCGGCAATCAATCGTCGTTTACGCCACGACCGAGCCCCCTGAAGCACTGGCACTGGGTGGCAATACGGCCGTGCTGTATGAGGGCCGGATGGCCCAGTTCGGCCCGACCCTCGACGTTTACCAGCGCCCTCGGTCGAGCCTGGTTGCACAGGCTTTCAGTGATCCGGCCATGAATATTGTTGCCGGAAGCGTTGAAGCCGACAACCTGCACCTGGGTGATGCCCGGCCAGTGCCGCTTGTCCAGCACCTCTGTGGGTTGGCACCCGGCAACTACCGGTTCGGCATGCGCGCCAACCATCTTCAACTGGAACGCAAAACAGGAGCGGACATTGAATTTCAGGCCCATATCGCTCTCGCAGAGATCAGCGGCTCGGAAACTTTTGTGCATGTTATTCACAACGAGGAGACCTGGACGGTCCAGTTGCAGGGAATTCACAAGTATCAGATTGATGAGCACGCTCAGGTTTATGTTGACCAGTCCCGGCTCTACGTTTTCGACCTCGCTGGGCAACTGGTTGCTTCTCCTGACAACGCTTCGCTATAAACAGACGTAAAGGCAGCAACTATGGCTCGTATAAATCTGGCAGCACTGGCTCATTCCTATCGTTCCAAGCCGACCATGGCAGCCGACTATGCGCTGCACAAAATGGATCACGTCTGGGAGGACGGCAACGCCTATGCCCTGCTTGGCCCATCGGGATGCGGCAAGACCACCCTGTTGAACATCATTTCCGGATTGCTCCAGCCTTCGGAAGGACGGGTTCTGTTTGATGATAAGGATGTCACCCCCCTGCCGCCCCAGGAACGCAATATCGCCCAGGTTTTCCAGTTTCCGGTGATCTACGACACCATGAGCGTTTACGACAACCTGGCCTTTCCGCTGCGCAACCGCAAATTGCCGGAAGCCGAGATCCGCGGGCGCGTTGCAGAAGTCGCCGAGATGCTGGAACTGCAGGACGTGTTGCTGAAACGTGCAGCCAACCTGAGCGCCGATGCCAAACAGAAGATTTCCCTGGGGCGCGGACTGGTGCGCAGCGACGTTGCCGCCATCCTGTTTGACGAACCGCTCACTGTTATCGACCCGCACCTTAAATTACTCTTGCGACGCAAGCTCAAGCAAATTCACGCACGCTTCAAACTGACGATGGTTTACGTCACCCATGACCAGCTGGAGGCCTTGACCTTTGCTGACCAGGTGGTGGTGATGAACGAAGGGCAGATTTTGCAAATCGGAACTCCGCAGGATCTTTTTGAAAATCCACAGCACACCTTCGTCGGTTATTTTATCGGCAGCCCCGGGATGAATTTTCTGCCGTGCCGCATGCAAAACGGTACCGCCAGCATCGGCGCACTGCAGATTGCCGTCGATAGCGGGAGTAAAGGGCTGGACGGCAACTTCGAGTTGGGAATCCGGCCTGAATTTCTGCAGCTTCACGCTCAAGAAGTGGCCGGAGGCCACAAAGCCGCCGTCAAGGAAGTGGAGGATTTGGGCAATTGCAAAATCGTCACGCTCCAGCTTGCCGGCCACATCCTCAAGGTTAAAATGTCAGAGGAGCAAGAGGTGCCAACGGAATATGCATATGTGGAGTTCCCCTCGCAGTGGATCAGAATTTATGCCGACGGGAAATTGATTGAAAACGGAGCAAAAACACAACCAGATCAGGAGCCTGCGCAATGAACAAGTGGGAAGACAACAAAGCCTGGTTCCTGGTTATCCCGGTCTTTCTGGTTGTTGCCGTATCAGCCATTCTACCGTTGATGACCGTGGTCAATTACTCGATCCAGGACATCTTCGGCCCCGGCCAGCGGGTCTTTGTCGGTATGGAGTGGTACAAGGAAGCACTGACCGATCAACGCCTGCATGACGCACTCAGTCGCCAGTTGCTTTTTTCGAGCCTGGTGCTGTTGATTGAGATTCCGCTGGGCATCCTGATTGCCTTGATGATGCCCAAACGAGGCTGGGGTGCTTCACTCAGCCTGGTTCTGGTCGCACTGCCGCTGCTGATTCCATGGAATGTCATCGGCACCATCTGGATTATCTTCATGCGCCCGGACATCGGTCTTCTGGGTGCGGCAGTCAACGGCTTAGGCATTCCGTTCGACCACACGTCGGCCCCTTTTGACGCCTGGATTACCGTCATGTTGATGGAGGTCTGGCACTGGACACCGTTGGTCGTGCTGTTGGCTTATGCCGGCCTGCAAGCCATCCCTGAGGCCTACTTCCAGGCCGCCCGCATCGATGGGGCATCGTCCTGGGCCACTTTTCGCTACATCCAACTCCCCAAGATGCGCGGAGTCCTGACCATTGCCGTACTGCTGCGCTTCATGGACAGCTTTTTAATCTATGCCGAGCCGTTCGTCCTGACCGGCGGCGGTCCCGGCAATTCAACGACATTTTTGTCGATTTACCTGGTCAAAATGGCGGTTGGCCAGTTCGACCTGGGACCGGCGGCAGCATTTTCTATTATTTATTTTTTGATCGTGCTGCTGTTTTGCTGGTTGTTCTATCAAGCCCTTCTCAAGGTCGGCACCGGAGACAAGTCATGATGCTCCAGAAGAGAAGCGTTGGTCTGATCATCTATTTCATTCTCTTGATGCTGCCGATTTACTGGATGCTGAACATGTCGTTGCGAACCAATGCGGACATCCTCAGCGTGTTTACCTTTTATCCGCAAGAGCCAACCCTTGCCAACTACATGAAAATCTTTACTGATGAATCCTGGTACTCGGGCTACTTGAACAGCTTCTACTACGTCAGCATGAATGTCGTGATCGCCCTGGTGACCGCACTTCCCGCAGCCTATGCGTTCTCACGCTACAAGTTTCTGGGTGACAAGCACCTGTTCTTCTGGCTGCTGACCAATCGTATGGCTCCACCGGCCGTCTTTCTTTTGCCGTTTTTCCAACTCTATTCAACCTTCGGCCTGATCGACACCCACTTTGCCGTGGCACTCTCTCACTGCCTGTTCAATGTGCCTCTGGCGGTCTGGGTTCTGGAAGGGTTTATGTCGGGGATACCACGGGAGATTGACGAGATGGCCTATATCGACGGCTACAGTTTCCCGCGCTTTTTCCTGACGATTTTCATGCCGCTGATTCGCACCGGTATCGGGGTCACGGCGTTCTTCTGCTTCATGTTCTCCTGGGTTGAACTGCTCCTGGCCAGGACCTTGACGACAACGGCGGCAAAACCGATCTCCGCAATTATGACACGCACGGTCAGTGCCTCAGGCCTTGACTGGGGATTGCTGGCGGCCGCAGGCATTCTGACTATTGTGCCGGGAGCACTTGTGATCTGGTTTGTGCGTAACCATCTGGCCAAGGGCTTTGCCCTCGGCCGGGTTTAACGGGGTAGAATATGTCTCTGGAGTGGATGGCCTGGACCCTGCCAACAGCAATTTTCTTTATCGCTATCGCATGCATCCTGGTCGCCATGACTATCTGGCAAGCCAAAGCCCCGAGCGGAGAGCGCAAGGGACTTTTGCCGATTGCGACAACGCCCGGAGACCGTCTCTTTATCGGCCTGCTCGGCAGCGCTTATATTCATCTCGCCTGGATCGGGTTGACCACTCTTACCCCCTGGATCGCCTTCGTGATTGCGCTGATCTGGATGATCGTATTGATGCGATGGGGATAAACTGAACTCAGCAGGAGTTGCTCTTATGCCGGCGCTCAGGGCCTTCGCGCCGACAAGAGACTCGGGTAACCGGGCACAACAACGGGGGTCCACTGGAAGGAGGAAAGATGATGACAGACGCAATCCACAGAAAACAAGCTCATGTGGGGCTCATAATCGGCCTCATGGCCGCATTGCTGATGTTTTTCGCAACATCCGCAAGCGCAGATACGGCGGCTGCAAAAAAATGGGTCGACAGCGAATTTCAGCCTTCAACCCTGTCACAAGCTGAGCAGATGCAAGAAATGGAATGGTTCATCAATGCAGCCAAGCCGTTCAAAGGCATGAAGATCAAGGTCGTCTCGGAGACCATTCCGACCCACGAATACGAATCAAAAGTGCTCGCCAAGGCCTTCCAGGAGATCACTGGCATCGAAGTCACCCACGACCTGATTCAGGAAGGTGACGTCATTGAAAAACTTCAGACCCAGATGCAGTCCGGCGAGAACATCTTTGATGCCTACATCAACGACTCCGACCTGATCGGCACCCACTGGCGCTATGGCTACGTTGTCAACCTGACCGACTGGATGACCGGTGAAGGCAAAGACGTGACCTTGCCGACCCTCGATGTCGATGACTTCATGGGCAAATCGTTTACCACCGCTCCCGATGGCAAGCTCTACCAGCTTCCCGACCAGCAGTTCGCCAACCTCTACTGGTTCCGCTACGACTGGTTCAACCGTCCGGAGCTGAAAAAACAATTCAAAGACCTTTACGGCTACGAACTGGGCGTCCCGGTCAACTGGTCGGCGTATGAGGATATCGCCGAATTCTTCAGCGAGCATGTCCGTGAAATCGACGGCAAAGCGATCTATGGTCACATGGACTACGGCAAAAAAGCTCCTGACCTCGGCTGGCGCTTTACCGACGCCTGGCTGTCGATGGCTGGCGCCGGCGACAAGGGCCTGCCGAACGGCAAACCGGTTGATGAATGGGGTATTCGGGTAGACGAAAACGACCGCCCGGTTGGTTCCAGCGTCAGTCGTGGTGGCGCAACCAACGGCCCGGCGGCAAAATACGCGCTGCGCAAATACATGGATTGGCTGCGTAAATACGCACCGCCCGGTGCTCTCGGCATGGACTTCTACCAATCGCTGCCGAGCCTGGCCAAAGGCAATGTTGCACAGCAGATCTTCTGGTATACCGCCTTTACCTCGTCGATGGTTGAAGAAGGCACCGCGGTGGTCAACACCGATGGCACCCCCAAATGGCGCATGGCGCCATCGCCGCACGGGCCCTACTGGGAAGAGGGCATGAAGCTTGGTTATCAGGACTGCGGTTCCTGGACCCTGATGAAGAGCACGCCGGTTGAGCGGCGCAAAGCAGCCTGGCTGTTTGCCCAGTTTGTCGTTTCCAAAACGGTTTCTCTGAAGAAGGCCCACGTTGGCCTGACGCCGATTCGCGACAGCGACATCCGCGACAAATCGTTCACCCAGCGTGCGCCAAAGCTGGGTGGCCTGGTTGAATTCTATCGCAGCCCGGCACGCGTTGCCTGGACACCGACTGGCACCAATGTCCCGGACTATCCCAAACTGGCACAACTCTGGTGGCAGAACATCGGTGAAGCGGTTGCCGGTGAGGTGACCGTCGATTCGGCAATGGATAACCTTGCCAGTGAACAGGACAAGGTCCTCATCCGTCTCGCACGGAGCAAGTCTCAGGGTGACAAAGGCCCGGTCATGAACGAAGAAAAGGATGAAGCCTACTGGCTGAATCAGCCCGGAGCACCCAAGGCGAAACTGGCCAACGAAAAGCCAAAAGGTGAGACCGTCAATTACGATGACCTCATCAAGGCCTGGCGTGAAGGTAAAGTCAAGTAAGCGCAAGACGCTCGGCAGGGCCAGGATTCTTTATCCCTGTGGCGAACAATCGGCACAACCTTCAGGGGCCAGGGTCACAAACCCTGGCTCCTGACTTTATCTTGACCACTGCAGTGGGGAGGCAAGCGTGAGCAGAGAGCAACAGTTACAGCAATTGAGAGATGGCAGCATTTTTGACCTGCTCGTCATAGGTGGCGGTGCAACCGGTTGCGGGGTCGCCCTGGATGCAGCAAGCCGGGGCTTGAAGGTGGCGTTGGTTGAAAAGAATGATTTCGCCGAGGGCACCAGCAGCCGCAGCACCAAGCTGGTGCATGGCGGGGTGCGTTATCTGGAGTTGGCCATAAAAAAACTCGACCGGGTGCAGTACAACCTGGTCAGGGATGGACTCCGCGAACGCGGCCTCTTACTACAAAATGCACGACACCTGTCAAACCGCCTGCCCCTGATCACACCGCTCTACAAATGGTTCGACGTTCCCTATGTTTTTTCGGGGCTCAAACTCTATGACCTCCTCTCCGGCAAACAGAATATCGGTCACAGCCGTCTGTTGAGCCGCAAGGAAGCGCTGCGGCGCTTTCCCAGGCTGAAAGCTGAAGGGCTTAAAGCCGGGGTCCTCTATTATGATGGCCAATTTCACGATTCCCGCATGGCCCTGTCCCTGGCATTAACTGCAGAACGGCATGGCGCGACAATTGCCAACCATGTTGCCGTCTCCGGGTTATGCAAAGAGGAGGGGAAAATTACCGGTGCGGAGTTGACAGATTCCCTGACCGGAGAATCCTGGCACCTGACAGCCAAGGGGGTTATCAATGCAACCGGGCCATTTGTCGACCGAATCAGGGTGATGGACAACCCGACTGCAGCAAAAATGCTTTCTGCAAGCACCGGCATTCACATCGTGCTGGATAAAGATTTTGCACCGCCCGAGACCGGCCTGATGATACCGGAGACCGAGGATGGCCGGGTTTTATTCGTGCTGCCCTGGGAAGGCCATGCGCTGGTTGGCACCACTGACGAGCCCGCGGAGATCACCGAGCACCCCAAACCTCTTGAGGAGGAAGTTGACTACCTGCTGCGCCACGTCACCCGTTACTTTAACCTGCAGGTCAGTAAATCAGACATCAAGGCGGTCTGGTCGGGCTTGAGACCGCTGGTCTCCGACCCCAGGGCTGCCGACACGGCCGGACTGGCGCGCGACCATGTGATTGAGGAGAGTGAAAGCGGTTTACTGACCATTGCCGGTGGTAAATGGACCACGTACCGGAAAATGGCCCTTGATACCGTAGATCACGCCTTAAAGCAGTTCAGCCTGTCAGCTCCGAGACCTGCCTGCCAGACTGGCAACCTGCCGATTCTGGGCAGTGCCGACTATGACGCTAAAGGTGATCTTGAACTGAGCAAAAAATATGGATTTGACGCAGACGTTGCTTCCTACCTGAACAGGACCTACGGTGACCAGGCTGAGAAGGTGGCTGAATTGGCTGGGGGGGGGGGCGGCAAACGGCTGGTCAAGGATCACCCTGTTCTGGAATCGGAAGTTCTCTATGCGACGCGTTATGAATTGGCCGAACGGGTTATCGATGTTCTCGCCAGGCGAATGCCACTGGCACTTTTGGATACTGCAGCAGCAAAGCAGGCAGCACCCAGAGTACTGGAAATCATGGCAGAAGAGTTGGGTTGGGATCAACGTCGCTGTGATGAAGAGACTTTATTAACTGAGGAGAGGTTAAGTGAGGCACTTTAGTTGCGGTTCGCTTGTTACGCACGCAGAAACTTTTCCTGCTTGCGCACTTCTCGCTTCCAGGCTCCTGATTCACTGCCGCAGAAAACCCATGACACAAACCATCCTTTTGTGTATAAAATCAGCACCGCGAAATCAAACGACATCTACTCTTAGAGGAGTTTTCTCATGTATAGTTGTGCAGATCTGAAAAAAGGCATCAAGCTGATGATCGACAATGAGCCCCACGTCATTGTGCAGTTTGATTTCACCAAGCCCGGCAAAGGGCAGGCCCTTTACAAATGCAAGCTGCGCAACATGATTACCGGCTCCCTCTTCGACCGTACTTATCGCTCCGGCGAAAGTTTTGAGCCGGCCAGCCTGGAAGAGCGCGAGATGCAGTACCTCTATAGGGACGAAACCGGCTACGTGTTTATGGATCAGAAGACTTACGAGCAGACCTCGATCAGCGAGGAAGTCCTTGGCGATGACCACTATTTCCTGGTCGACAACATGGAGGTCAAGGTTCTCCTGCATAACCAGCGTGGCATAGGTGTTACCCTGCCCAACTTCGTCAACCTGCGCGTCACCGAGTCCGACCCCTGGGTCAAGGGCGACACCGCCGCCGGCAATAACAAGCCGGCCACCGTGGAAAGCGGTTACACCTTGCAGGTACCCTCTTTCGTCGATCAAGGCGTCCTGATCCAGATCGATACACGCACTGGCGAATACGTGACCCGTGTCAAGGAGTAGTTAGTTTTCGATCTGGAAACGGCCCTTTTCCGCAATCTCTGCGTCAATCTGCGGATTTGATTGTGCGGCGTAAAGTACTACGCCTCCGCTCAAATCCTTGATTTCCTTGACCTTGCGAAAAATTGCCCGTTTCCAGATCGAAAACTTCAGTCGTGCCATCTGGCGTTTCCGGATGGACACTAGTTACAACCGGCCCGCTGAATAAAAACGTCCGTTAGCGGACGTTTTTATTTAAACTTTTCCACATCTGTTTCGTCTAGAATGTATCCGAATTAATAATGCCGGCTCGCCCCTTCGCAAAGAGTTCTAAGGTATGCCGATTAACCGAACAAAGTTATCTCACCCCGGCAGAAGATGTCTCTGGCTCTGCCTGGGCAGCATCTCCCTGCTGCTCGCCGCCTGCGCTCCGCTTTCCTCCGACCAGCCCTCAGCCATGCAACCGCAGGGGAAGTTCACCGTAAGCGGCGAGGCGCAGCTGCCCGTACAGTGGTGGACG
>JBPPMB010000051.1:0-11272 GCA_051305855.1 Desulfuromonadales bacterium | reverse complement strand
GGAGACCGGGTTTTTGTTTCAGGAGAGGAAATTGTTCTGCTTGAAGATGTGGAATTTGCCCATAAGGTACTGATCGAAGATTCCGCCAGAAACGCTCCGGTCATAAAATATGGCGTCAATATCGGATATATGAAGGCAGACGTACCTAAGGGCACCTGGATCCACGGGCATAACATGGGATGTGACCGTGGCAAACTAAAAAGGGAACTTTTGAAATGAAATTTATGGGATACAGAAGAGCTAACGGCACAGTCGGGATCAGAAATCACATCGCCATAATCCCTTCGGTTTTTTGTGCCAACAATGTCGTGGAACATATTGCCCGACAGGTTAAAGGGGCTGTGGCGCTAAGGCATCCCGTCGGCTGTTCTCAAGTCGGATTTGATCTCGAATTGACGGCAAGAACGTTGATCGCTATGGGGAGGCATCCAAATATTGCGGCCGTGGTTGTCGTTGGACTCGGCTGTGAACGGTTCAAGCCAGCCGAACTGTATGAAGAAGTCAAAAAAAGCGGGAAACCGGTCGAAATGATTGTCATTCAAGAGGAGGGGGGATCTTCCAAAACCATTGCGAAAGGAGTGAAAATAGCAAATCAATTTGCGCAACAGGAAGTAAATCGGCCACGCGTTGAATGCGACCTGTCGGAATTGACTATCGCCGTGAAATGTGGTGGCACTGATGCTACAAGCGGCTTGGCAGCCAACCCGGTCGTCGGCGCAATGTCCGATCTCCTCGTTTCCGCCGGCGGAAGCACAATCCTCTCAGAGTTGAATGAGCTTATCGGTACTGAAGACATGCTGGCGGCCAGAGCCATTAGCAAAGAGGTCTCAGACAAGGTTTACGCAGCCATCTTCGCAATCGAAGACAAACTGCGGTCTGGCTGTGATGATAGATACGTGGGGAGGAATGAACTGATCTCCCCTGGGAATTATGATGGTGGCGTAAGCAACATTGTCGAGAAAGCTTTGGGTGGCGTTTACAAAGGGGGCTCGGCACCTGTTACGGACGTTCTTGAGTATGCGATTCCGCCGCAACCTGACCAAAAAGGACTATTCCTGATGAATTATGAAAGTCATGATGGCGAAGTTGTGACCGGAATGATTGGCTGTGGAGCACAGATCGTTGCATTTACTTCCGGCCGGGGTACTCCTGCAGGATTTCCTTTTGCTCCGGTGATCAAGTTGACAGGAAACAATTTCATGTTTGAAAAGATGAAGGAAAACTTTGATTTTAATACTGGCGATATCATTAGTGGAGCAGCCACAATTAAAGGCAAGGGGAAAGAGCTCTTTGACATGGTTGTAAACGTGGCCAACGGCCAACAAACCGCGGCAGAACTACTCGAATCTTATGAGTTGTTCTGTGTTGCAAGAGCAATGGGCACTAACCCAAACGCCTAGTTGTTGAGTGCCTCACAAGAAGAATTGACGCAACTCCTTGAAGCGTGTGCTGCAAGTGCTTGAGACCAACTCCTGCCTATCGTTGTGTTGACTGTTTCTACGGAGCTTTTAGAGATAATTTGTGGTTGATGAGCGTCTTAAATTGCTATCAATAACACGCCAGTTTTCGTCTCGGCTGTGGTGACGAAAAAGATAAAGAATAATTGAAATGACGTTCAATTAAAAACCGCCTGTGAAGGCGGCTTTTAATAGGGTTTGAACCCTTTTTGTCAAAGGGAAAATCATGCCGGTTCTGATACCATCTTCCACAGTGTAATTTCAAGAGGTTCGGAGCAGAGGTTATCAGCTTTTGTTTTCAACCCTCTCAGGTAGGGCATCTCAAGGTGCTTATCCAGATCCTCCTTGCTCCTCCAGTTTTCATAGAGGATCAAAACCCCTTTGTCACCTGCAAGTTGGTGCAGGTCATAATTAATGCATCCAGCCTCTGCCCGCGTCGGGCCCACGCACTCCATAATTGCTTGCCTTAATTGCTCCTCCATACCCCTTTTTGCTTTGAAACGAGCCAGAACTGTCACCTTCATTCCTGCCATATCAGGACTCCTTTCTATTGTATTTCGATCCAGTTGTCAAAAATCAGAGACTCATGTTTTATGGTGAATTTTTCTTGTCTGGATTAATGCTACCTACGAAAATCTTACCCGTCAAGAAGGGAGCTGAAAAGAAGAGTTCACGGATTCGAATCTACAATTGCCGCACTATAGGAAAGCCCTATTATCGCTTTTGCTAAGTCCTTCTTTGCAAGTGCGGCCATTTTGATAAAATGATCTTGACTGACCAGGAGGTGACACGATGAATGCCATGCTGAAAATGACTCACTTCGGACTGCTCTCTCTTTTAATTCTCTGCACCAGTTGTGCTGCGACATCAAATCAGTTTGTCGGTAACTCAGTTGCACCGCAACACCAGGTCGTCGCCCTGCAGCCTGGGGGGGCAAGCGCAGGCTTATGGCAGACTTTCGACATAGTGATCAATTATCAGTACAAGAGAGTCGGTGATCTGTTTGAATTTTCCGGTGCAGCCGAGCTCACCCCACGCTACGAGATGCTGTATGAGAACCTGCGTGACCTCAGGGTTTTTCTCTTCTTCCTCGATGACAAGGCGCATGTCCTGAGGGCAAACATGCTGGCCAGGAGTTTGACCAACCGTGTTGATGAACGTTTGGGATTTACCAGGCTTTATAATATTCCCCCGGGCACAGCGAGCATCACATTCGGATACGATGGCAATGTTTCAGAGGCAGGGATGAGGCGTTGGAGGGGGGGCAAGAGCTTCTATATGCTTCCTTTGGGGAAGTGATCATTCCCCTTTGACCATGGCTGCTGGAGCGTCCTATTGTGCGTTCAGGTCGCGTCTGAACTTCTGCAATCTACGAGATCAAGAAGCTTATTCTCCTCGTGGTTTGGTGGCTTGCCTGCGCTCGTGTATAGTTATAACCGAGCGTGCCATGCATTCTTTTGAGGATCAGGGATTTTGCTATGTTTATAGGGACAACACTGCTGGGTAGCGTTGAACTGGACATTACCATAAAACTGCTTTTGGCAGCCCTGTCCGGTGGCCTGATCGGGCTTGAACGCGAGAGGCATGGTCGACCCGCAGGGTTAAGAACCAACCTGCTGGTCTCTGTCGGCTCTTGCGTCATGGTAATCGTCTCGGAAGCATTTTATCTCAAGTACGCTATGTTCGGAGCCGAAACCGCACTGCGTCTTGATCCTTCGCGGGTTGCGGCGCAGATCGTTACCGGAATCGGCTTCATCGGTGCTGGTGTCATTCTCAAGGAAGGTGCCTCGGTGCGTGGCTTGACCACGGCCGCCAGCCTCTGGACGGTAGCCGGCCTGGGAATGGCTTTCGGCATGGGCTTTTACAGTCTCGGGGCTATAGCAACCCTGCTGGTGCTGGTCAGCCTGGATTTTCTGAAAAAGCTTGATCCGGTTATTAGAAAGGACCGCTTTCTCACCTTGACGGTGACAGCTGTCAATCGCAAGGAACTGCTTGATGAGCTGCTGGAGATTTTTGACGCCCGCAAGCTCTTGGTCTCTGATATCAGCTCCACAGTGGACCTGATATCAGACGAACTCTTCTACCAGGTGGTCATCACCCAGCAAAAGCGGCGGATCGGGCATGAACTGACGGAAGCGATAAAACATCTCGAGGGCATCAAGAAGATTCATTATCACTAGGAGTCTGTCGGTTCATGGATCCGACAGCCTCCTGGAATGGGGACTTGACCGTGGAGAGAGAGAACGACCGTGGTAGCCTTCGGCAGGGTCTGGCAAAAGTCCGCAAGCGCCGCTGGATACTATGGGCAACCATCCTGATCTACATGCCTGGTCTGATCGTTGCGCTTGAGATGGAGGCTTCGAGCGGCACATTGGCCAAGCTGTTTGTCCTGTGGATCGTTTTGCTCTGTGTCGCTGTCGGTCTGGCGACTGTCGTTAAGTGCCCCGGTTGCGGCAACACCTACCATACCAACGGCCCAACCTTCCTTCCGGTTCGCAGATGCGTCCATTGTGGCTTGCATCTGAACGCAGATAAAAACACAAAGGCCTCAGCGGATAGCCGGGAGCCGTGACTTTGTCGCCCATTGCTGTTCAAAGGCCTTTTCTCAGTTTCGCCTCCTGCCACGTGCTTCCTGATCCTATGCCTGATGGGCCGGACGCAGCAGGTCAAAGAGCGTTTTCACCGGATTGAAAACTTCAGGTGGAATCTCGACAAACATGGTGTGCCAGTTGGCCATGCCGCCATTCCACAGCCCCGGCAATTCCAGAACTCTGATGTCCTGGCCCTCCTGTTGCTTTGATGTGATGATGACGGCATCTTCGTCAACGAACCGGGTCAAATCATAGGGCCTGCCGCGCCAGTCACTGACACCACAAACCATGTCAACCGGATTGAAGTGAGTCGCGCGTGCCAGAATATCGGCCTGATCGGCATTGCTGTTGTCGATCTGCGCCCCCTCAACGATCTGTCTCGTTACCCGGCCCCGGGCATCGCGGACCCAGAAGGGGCCACCTCCGGGTTCGCCACTGTTGGCCACCATGCCACAGACACGCAGGGGCCGATCAAGCCGGTCAAACAGGGATTTGCTGCCATCATCCAGAGAGACTTCGTCCTGCAGGCGGTCGGTAAGAAAAGCGGCAGCAAGCTCGCGCACCAGCGGGTCACTCGGTTGATCATGCAGTGCTTTGAGCAAAGCATGCTGTTCTTCCTGCACTTCCAGCAGATAGCCGCCAAGCAGCCTGGTCCAGGCAAGGTTGGCCTGCTTGCGTGCATCGGGAACGACGTTGTCAATATTGCGCACCATGATGATGTCACCGGCCAGATCGTTGAGATTCTCGATCAGGGCGCCATGGCCGCCGGGCCGCAATACAAGCCTACCCTTGTCATCACGCAGCGGCTGACCGCTTGCATCCAGGGCGAGCGTGTCCGTTGATGGCTTTTGCATCGAGTAGGTCACCTCGAAATGACATCCATAAGTCTCTTCAAGGGTAGCGCGCCAGGCGGCAAACTGTGCTTTGAAGAGAGAGAGGTGTTCAGTGGAAACGGTAAAGTGCAGGGCAACAACGCTGTCCAGACCGCTGAGAAGAGCAGCTTCTGCCAGGTGCTCGACAAAGGGGGTCCGTGCACCATCTGCGGCGGTATGAAAGGCCAGCAGGCCTTTCGGCAAGCGGGAGTAACTGAGACCGCATGGTTCCAGCAGATAGCGGATGATCAGCTCCAGGTCGCGCTCGGCCACAACCTGCTGCAGGTCGAGGCCGTCTTCAGCCATGGCGTTTTTCAGGTCCGGATAAAAGGCAAAAGCGTTAAGTTCGCGGGCGAAGCGGCGTAAATCCTGTCCCGCCTGACAGGCCGGGGAGCCAGGATGTGCTGTACGGCAGGCGGCCAATGTCGATGGGTCAGCATGGAGCTGACTGAACATGCGCGACGCAGCACCCGATGCCGGGACAAACCGCAACAGTCTCCCGGCGGTGACTGCTTTAGCAAAAGATTTAGTGAGAGAATCATGTGAGCCGGGATCGATCTGTACGATGCCATCCCCGCGAGTACAGGGGCGTTCCAGCTTGATATCGACCTGGCCGGTACGCAGCCAGGCAAGCTGGCGGGCCGCATGTGACGGCTCAATACGGTGTGCTTTAAGTTGCTTCAGATCGTCTGCAGAAAAGTTCATTGGTCACTTTCCGGGTTGAGGGTCAAAAGAGCAGGACCGGACAGGCGACATTATGTAAGACGTAATTAGCGACAGAACCGAAAAGGACATCCCGAATTTCACCGGTGCTTTCGCGGCGGCCGATTACGGTAAGCTGAAAACCCTCGTCATTGGCCACTTTGCAGATCGTCTGGCGCACCGGTCCGAATTCAAGGCGAGCTGTTACGACAAAGCCAGCCTCTTCAAGAAGTGCTGCCTTGACATCAAGCACATGCTGGCCGGCTTTACCGGCATTCTCCTTGATCATGTCGAGTTGAAAGTCGGGAATCATACGATATGCGAGTTTCTCAACATCGACCACGTGGAGCAGTGTCAGCTCTTTCGGAAAACGTTCCTTTAAGGCAATGATTTTATCGAGGGTAGCGACTGCTGTAATGGAGCCATCGACCGGGATCAGGATTCTGGTTTCCATCGCAACCTCCCTAACACAGTGACATCTACTGATCTCTTTTACAATGTAACACTCAAAACCAAGTTTTCCAGCCAGATCAGGGCGACGGGTATACCCACCTTGGCAGGAAGAGTACCAGATCGGGACAGTATGTCAGCAGCAGCAGGATGGCAACCTGGATCAACAGAAAGGGCAGAACCGCCCTGGAGACATAGATCAGATCACGGTTAGCGACTGCCCCGGAAATATAGAGGCTGACCCCGAGCGGCGGTGTGCAGTAGCCAATGCCCAGGTTGAGTGTCATAAGCAGGCCGAAATGCATGGTGTCTATGCCGAAGCGGCTTAAAAGCGGCAGAAAGATCGGTGTCAGGATCAGCGTTGCGGAAATGATGTCCATGAACATGCCGATGATCAACAGCAGGATGTTGACTGAAAGAAGAAAGACCCAGGGAGCCTGGATATTTTTCACCACAGCGTTGGCGATCTGACCGGGAATCTGTTCGAAGGTCAGGTATTCGCCGAAGACCGAGGCGCCGGCAACGATGACCAACAGGGTTGCCGAGGTGATCGCCGAGGAGATGACGACACCCTTGATCTCGCGAAACTTGAGGTCCCGGTGGATAAAGATCTCAACGATAAAGGCATAGACACAGGCGACGACGGCTGCTTCGTTGGCAGTGAAGTACCCTGAATAGATACCACCGAAAATAACTACCGGCAGCATCAGGGCCCAGATGCTTTCGCGCAGGGTGGCCAGAATCTCGCGGAAGCTCGGTTTTGGCATGGTCTTGGCGTCTTGGTGCTTGCAGAAAAAATATGCGTAGAGAGACATGCAGATGATAATCAGCAAGCCGGGGACGAAGCCGGTCAGAAAGAGCGCTTCGAGCGGGTCGTTGGTGACCATGGCATAGAGGATCATTGAGATCGAAGGCGGAATGACCACACCGAGAATCGGCGCCGTAGTCATGATACCGACAGAGAATTTTTCGTCGTAGTTGTTTTTGAGCAAGGCCGGGATCATGAAGCCGCCAATAGCGACCACTGTGGCCACCGTCGATCCGGAGATGGCACCGAAAAAGCCACAGGCCAGAATGCCGGCCATGGCCAGACCTCCCGGCAGGAAGCCAACCAGGCAGTTGGCAGTTTTGATCAGCTTTGCGACGATACTGCCGGTGGTCATGATGTTGCCGCACAGGACAAAGAAAAGCACGACGATCAGGGCGAACTTGTCCATGCTGCGGTAGAGGACCTCGATCACGATCTGCGAATCGATACCGGCAATCCAGACCAGTCCGACCATGCCGGTGAAGAACAGGGCCATGAAGACTGGAATTGTTGAGGCCAGGCAACCGATCAACAGCGCCATAATGATGAGGTAATTGGTATCCATGATCAGGAGGTCTCGTCTTCGGTCGGCAGTTCACACAGCTTGATGCCGAACCAGTCCTCGACCATGATGATCAGGGTGCGGATAAACATCATAGCGCCCATGATCGGCAGGACGGCGTAAAAATACCATTCGGGGATCTGCAGTGAAGCCGTTTTCGCGTATTGGTCGTGGTAGACCATTGCTGTCAGATTGTAACCGAGTTTGATCATGAAGAAGGAAAAGACCAGGACGCCGATGTGACTGAACAGGGTCAACGGTTTTTTCAAAATCGGGAAGAGTTGCGGCAGGGCGTCGATGCGGATCAGCGAACGATTGCGGACCGCCGCGATGCAGCCGACATAGGTGGTAAAAAAAATCGTTTTGCGCACCACCTCGTCTGACCAGTAAAGATTGACGTCGTTGGTCAACTTGCGCAGGGCGACATTGGCAATTGCCACCAACAAGGCAAGCATGACTGTGACGAAGAGGCTCCAGTCCTCAACAAAGGCAAACCAGCGGTGAATATAGTGTATGAGCTTTTTCATAAGAGAGAGCGGCGCGTGGCGCGAAAATCCAGAGGTTCCAGATCGTTTCCAGATCGAAAACTGCGGTTGTGCCATGGACAGAGAGATGACGTCAATAATTTTGCCACCGTTGTAGCGGTGCACACATATGACCGGGGAGAGTTTCTCTCCCCGGTTGCAGATCATAACGGGTTTGCTGTCAAGAATCAATTGCCGGGCGCAGTCTGGAGCTTTTTGCAATGATCCATGCCGATCTAGTCTCCCACGCTGTCGTAAACCGGCTTGGCTTCTGTGATCAGCTGTGCTTTATCTGCTGTCGACAGAGAGATGAATTCGACGCAGGCTTCCTTGGCCTTGGCGATCTGATCATCATGCTGCTCCCTGGTCAGCGTACGGGGAGTACCTTGCGTCTTTCTTGTCTTTTTGAGGCGGAAATCAAAAACGACAATTCTATGTTATCTTTAATTTGCGCTCAGACTTGACTTGAATATAAAAACAATATATATGTCTTTCTGTATATATTTGGTTTGTGAATTATCAGTCGACTTTGTTAGCGACTTTAATTGATGGCAGGTTTGCTAGCAGACTATCAACAGACTCGCAGCCAAAAGACTCCAGGCGAATTATTATCGGCAGAAGACAGGTCAAGCAATGAAAATAAAACAATTATTAGTTCTGCTTCTGACCCTGATGGTTAGCCTGCCGGGGGGCGCTGCCGGTTCGAAAATTCCTGAAATCTGGACGGCACGCCAGGCGATAGACTTTGCCAGGCAAAACAGCCCGGACAGTCAACTGGCCGCACAGAGGATGCTTCAGGCCGAGGCCATGGTGCAGAAGTCCGCCGTTGGTTTTTATCCACAGCTTGAGCTGTTCGGCAACTACAGCCAGACCAATAACCCGATGCATTCCTTTGGCAACATCCTTAACCAGGGGGAATATTCGCCGGGGATTGATTTTAACAATCCGGGACGCACCGACAACCTTGGTCTAGGCGTTGGAGTAGAGTACCGCTTCTACAATGGCGGCCAGGATCTGGCGCACAAAAACGCGGCTAAAGCAGGGGTCGATCTTTCATCTGCAGAACGCGAAGCGGTTTTATTGAGCCTTGAATTCGAGGTCTACCGTGGTTTTCAACGTATTGTTGAGAGCGGCAAGGTTTTACAAGCCCGCCAACAAGCGCTGGAAGCCATTTCCTCCTCATTGGCGGTCGCCAAGGCCCGCTACGACGCCGGAGATCTTCTCAAACTTGACGTTTTGAATCTTGAAGTGGAGCAATCACAGGCCAGGGAAAGGCTGATGCAGGCACAACACCAGCTTGAATTAGCCAAACAGATTTTTCTGACCCTGCTCGGACTTTCTGGTGACGATCTGCAAATCAAGACCCATGACGCAGAAGGTCCTGCCCTGCCGATCAATCCCGACCCGACACAGCGCCCGGAGTTGAAGAAGCTGACAGCAGCTCTTAAGGCCGCTGAGGCACAGCTGGCCGCAGCGCGCGGCAGTCGTCTGCCGACAGTCGATGGCTTTGCGCGTTATCAATATGATCAGGGCACGATCCTGAATGGTCATGGTGACTCCTGGATGGCCGGTGTCAATGTGAACTTCAAGCTCTTCGATGGCTATCAATCCAGCGCCGAAGTTGCCTTGTCCGAAGCGCAGATAGGCGCCTTGCGCGCCGAGCAGAAAAAGCTGGAGCTGGCCCTCAACTTTGAAGTGACCCAGGCGCAGTTGACCCTGGAGCTGGCCCGGCAACGGCAACAGGCCACAGAAAAAACGCTTGAACATGCCGTTGAAAGTGAAAGCTTAGCCCAGGCCAGATTCCAGGCCGGGGTCCTTTTGATGTCCGAGCTGATTGATAGCGAGAACCGTTTGACTGATGCCCGGGTTCGTCATCTTCTTGCCTCTTCTGCCGTACAAATCGCTATTGCAGAGCTGCGGCGCGCAGCCGGTTTGCCGCAATATACTGAAGACGTCAATCAGACCAGCAGCATGGAGAACCAGCCATGATTTTGAAGAAAAGCTTTCTGTTTTCAGCTGTCCTGGCTCTGTTTTTTATGACTGGCTGCAATGATCCAGCTGAAAAAGCCACGGCCCCATCCCTGCCACCGGTTGAGGTTCAGCTCGAAACTCTGGCCCTGAGCGAGGTGCCTGTTCAGATTGAACTGGCCGGAAGCGTGCAGGCCGTTGAGCGCGCCACTATCTCGGCCCGCGTCGCTGGTCAGATTGTCACTCTGCCGGTGCAGATCGGCTCAATGGTCAAAAAAGGTGACTTGCTGGTAAAAATCTCAGCCGCTGAAATCAACGCCCGGGTTCGCCAGGCCGAGATTCAGCTCGCTCAGGCGAAGCGCAATCTGGAGCGAGAAAGCAAACTGCTCCAGGTCAATGCGTCAACCCGGGAGAGGGTCAAGACGCTCAAAGAGCTGGTGCAAACCAGTGAAGCGGCCCATCGCGAAGCTCAAACTTTCCTCGGTTATACGGAAATCAAGGCACCATTTTCAGGCACAGTCACTGACAAGCTGGTTGAGGTCGGTGATCTGGCGACATCTGGCACAGCGCTGCTCAAACTCGAGAACGGCACGACCCTCGAAGCCGTGATCCAGGTTCCTGAGGCCGAGTCTCATGACATAAGCCTTGAAAGCCGACTGCCGCTGACTGTACCGGCGGCCGGCCTGACACTTGAGGCACAAGTCCGGGAAATCTCTCCAACAGTTGATCCGGCTTCGCGCACCACCCAAATCAAATTGATGCTACCCGCGGCTCCTGAGTTGCGCAGCGGTCAGTTTGCCCGCGTTGCCCTGCTAGACAGCCGGGCGACGACCTTGATGATTAACAGCAGAGCCCTCAGGCAAAATGGCCAGATGCAACAGGTCTTTGTTGCAGAACAGGGCACGGCACGCATGCGCCTGGTGCGAACCGGTGCGAAGGTTGATGGACGCATCGAGATTCTTTCAGGTCTGCAGGCAGGGGATCAGGTCGTAATCGACGGGATTGAACAACTCCATGATGGCCAGGCGCTTAAGGTGATAACGGACGGGTCGGCACAATGAACGCACCTGAGGCCGAAAAAACCGGATTCGCCGGGCGAATCGCCGCGTATTTCATTAATTCGAGATTAACGCTGCTGATTGTGATCATCTCGATGCTGCTCGGCCTGATGGCTATCAGCATGCTGCCACGCGAAGAAGAACCGCAGATTAAAGTGCCGATGATCGATGTCATGGTCAGCATGCCCGGTGCCACGCCCGCAGAAATTGAGCAACAAGTCACCATCCCCATGGAAAAGCTGCTCTACGAGCTGCCCGGAGTCGAGTACATCTACTCAAC
>JBPPMB010000050.1:0-3076 GCA_051305855.1 Desulfuromonadales bacterium | reverse complement strand
TCTTCAGGAGTATGACTTAGAAAAACAGTTCACACCAACGATGCTGAGAGGTTCACCTGATGATTGACGAGATTCACAAGATCACAGTTAAAGAAGAGTTCAAGATTTGCCCGCTATGCGGCTACAGAGACGGTTTTCATTCCGCCTTTAAAAAAGTACAGGGCAACACCAAGTGGCTTTTTGTTTGTCCATCATGTCATGCGGTTTTTGATGTTGGCTATACAGTGTAAAAAAAGGGCCAATATGGAAGAGATAAAATTGTACAGCGCCAGAGTCTGTCCTTTTGCCCATCGCTGCCGCTTGGCCTTGGCTGAGAAAGGATTAAACTACGAACTGATTGATATCGATTTGCGCAACAAGCCTGACTGGTACAAACAGATCAATCCTGCCGGCTATATCCCGACATTAAAACAAGGTGAATTCATGGTCGCAGAATCGCTGGTTATCAATGAATACCTCAACGATCTTGCCGACACACCCCCCCTCTTCCCACAGTCAGTCCAACAAAAGGCCCTGGCAAGATGTTTTATTAAATCGACAGATACAAGCTTTGTCCCCTCTTTTTATCAACTCCTCAAGGCACAAACAAAACAAGATCAGTCCAAAGCCACAGACAAGATGTTGGCGGCTTTGCAGCAGATCAATGAAGCCCTCAAAACATCGACGGGCCTCTACCTGTTTGGTGGGGAAATCTCACTGGCGGACATTGCTATCTATCCCTGGTTCGAGCGCTGGGCAGTCTTAAAGCACTACCGTGGTCTGACCATACCCAACGCTATGGACGCTTTACAAAAATGGATCACGACAATGCATAAACGCGACAGCGTCAAGAGCAATGAGGAAGATGATTCTTTCTATATCGAGGAATACATCGATTACGCCAGCGGTAAAAGATAGGCAGATCTATGGGCAGAATTATCAACTGGTTGTCCGACAGAATGACGGGGTCAAATGACGGGGGGCCAGCACATCCGGGCGCTATATCCCCCGATTCCTTACGACCCTCGACTTTGAATTTATTGGAGATTCAAGACCTGAACCCGCGCACTAAGAAATAAGCAAGGATAAGCAGCGGGTAGACAGAAAGGGCGGCGGCGAATTTCCCCTGGAAAAGAGCGAATGTGCTGAATGTCAGGCTCGCTATTATGAGGACTATCAGCAATGTGGCAATCGGGCGGTTCATGGCATCTCTGGTTTTGATAGACTGAATTTTTACATTTCGGGTGTTCTTTGATAAACGACCCGGCTTGATTCTACTCCGCCATCGTCCCTTTTTCAATGTCGGGGTCGCATAAAGGATATTGTCGCGATTCTTGAAAGGGACAAGTTGTTTTCAAGTGTCCCGGTTCTGGGTTCTGGGGACACCTCACTT
The DNA here is from genome assembly GCA_051305855.1 of Desulfuromonadales bacterium. Taxonomy (GTDB): domain Bacteria; phylum Desulfobacterota; class Desulfuromonadia; order Desulfuromonadales; family BM103; genus M0040. The sequence continues at coordinate 1,704 of JBPPMB010000050.1, read as the reverse complement.
AATTGCTTTCTTCGGCCCCGGCTTACTTCTTCTTAGCTGCCGATTAAGGGTTTTCTCAATTGTGGCTATGAACACATCACTGCCCAGAGGTCTCCCGCTACGTTCCGCACGCCGGATATTCTCATTGTGCCTTACATCGCCTGCTGATGATAAAAAATCAGTCCAATCATCGACAAGGTGACTCAGTGGCGATGCTGTTAACAAAGGATCTTCATGCTCACCGAGATAATGGCGAGCACTGCTCCAGTGATAGTCTCCTGGAGCTTTGACCAATCCTGCCTTGACAGGATTCAGTTCAATATATCGTGCCGCAGCAAGCAGGTAATCTTCATCCATAGGAAAGGAATGAAAGCGACCCTGCCAAAGATGCCCCCTCCATCCCATGCGGAAGTTGATTGCCCTGGTATAGCGCCGGTGGATTTCTCCCACAGCTTCAGCCAGGCTCTCTTCTTTCTCTGGGACAGCAACCAGATGGACATGGTTGGGCATCAGGCAGTACGACCAGATTTGCATGCCATGCGCCTGACTCCATTCAAGGGCCAGATCGAGATAAAGTTGATAATCCGATTCGTGGAAAAACGTTGATTGGCGCCGATTGCCGCGCTGAGTGATATGATGCGGAATCCCAGGTGCAACGACTCGTGCGAGACGTGCCATCCCCCCTCCTCTAAACATTGCATTACATAAAATCAAGAGTAGTCATTCTAGTAGAAAGGACCTCTGTCGACAACGAATATGTTTTGCATCAATTAAGTGAGGTGTCCCCTGAACTCCGGTGCGCAACTCCGGATGACGGGCCAATGTATCATGGAGAAATTCGTCAATAAGCGCTTCGTATATGCCATAAGCAATTTTCTTCATCGAGAGCAGGATTCCCATTCGGAAAGATAGGTCTCGATCACTGGCAAGTCCGCTTCCGCCCAATCGAGGGTCGCAAGTTCCTCAGGCGGTAGCCAAGTAATCGCCGCGTGCTCATGGAGTAGAATTTCACCGGACTCTATTAAGCAGATGAACGGATAGAGTGTCACGATGAATGTCTGGTAGCTGTGTGTACTGGCAGGCATGCTTTTCAGTATGCCGACCTGAATGTTCATCTCCTCAAGCAGTTCTCGCTGCAAACAATCTGTTGCCTTCTCCCCTAAATGAATTTTGCCACCAGGGAATTCCCACTTAAGTGGCAAACTCATGGTTGAGCTGCGTTGGGCGGCAAGAACAAGACCCTCTCGTTCGATAATGGCGCAAGTGACATGAATATGTTTCAAGTAAAGCTCCAGCTATTAACGTAATAATGCCTGATATTGCTCAATACCCCATCTTCCCCGGCACACACCCCCGCACCCCGCCGCGTGGACTCTCAACATCCCCTGCCCGCCGCGGAATCAGGTGAATATGCGCATGCATCACCGTCTGCCCGGCCGCCTTGCCGCAGTTCATGCCGACATTGAACCCCCGGACAGTCGGATCGTCTGCGAGAATCTGCCTGCGCAACAGCGAGAGCAGCGACTCGACATCGCGCTTTTCGTTGTAAGACAAGGCGAAGTAGTCGCTGACGTGGCGTTTGCTGATCACCAGGTGATGCCCCTGAGTCACCGGATACTTATCGAGGATCGCGAATACCGATCCGTATTCGACAACCAGGCGGTTGCTGGAGGCACGTTGGCAAAAGAGGCATTCAGTGGCAGACGACAGGCTCATTGACTCAAC
>JBPPMB010000016.1:0-23979 GCA_051305855.1 Desulfuromonadales bacterium | reverse complement strand
TTGCCTGGCCACGCCCAGGTCATGATTGTTCAGGTTGATATTCAACAGGTCGATATACCAGGGAGCCTTGAGCGGGTCGAGCACGTAGGCCTCAACGATGGCCCTCGCGATCGGCAGCGTGGTATTTTTGGAATTATCGTGAACGTCACGGTTGCTGGCAGCCAGCAGCTTGGCATGTTCCTCGTCAAGCAGGCGGGCAAAGATCTCTTCAGTAAAGACGTCGCCCGCTTTCAGGCCGGTTTCGGCATCGTCTTCAGTTAGAGCGGCTCCTTTGTGGATCCACTCCCATAGAATACTCAGGCGGATTTCGCCGGTCGCCATGTCCTCCATCAGGTAAAGGATGTCATCGTTGCCGAAGAAGTCCGCGGGTTTCAGAGCCGCGGCCTGCAACCCTTGCCCGAAAGCGTTGCCGTACTGGAGCCCTACGCTCAGCAGATTGCGGGCGCCACGTACGGTGCGGGGCGCCGGTTCAAGCAGCGTCAAGTCGGCCGCGTCCTCAGAGGTATAAGTCAAGTGTGGGAACTTGCGCCCGAGCTGGTTGGCCTCGCCCACTTCTTCCCAGACCGGACGGATGATGTGTGCCATCTTCCAGTGAGCAATCCATTTGCCACTGGCGCCCTCCTGCTGTTCGCGGACGGCACCGGCCCTGGCTTTTTTCATGCTGTTGGCGACGCCTTCGGCCGAGCCGACCGGGATATTCGGCTCCATGCCCCCTTGCCACAGGGCATAGTTGCCGTTGGCATCCGCGGTGTTGACGGCACGACGCACGCGGTCCTCGTAATTACGCATGTAGCCGTAGGTCATGACGATCGATTCGATGTTGGGATTGACAAAGTCGGGATCCCAGCAGTTGGCATCGGATACGCTGTTGATATAGTCCCAGCGGCCGGTATTGAAACCGAGGAAGTGCAGACCAAGGGCGGCGCGGATTTCCATGAGCTGGAAGGTCGCCTCAAACTGCTCCACCAGCACGTAGACTTTGATGGTGCCTTCGTCGAGATCCAGATGTTCTTCGAGAGCAGTCAACATCCTGTTCCAGAACCCGGCCTCCTCAGCAGTCTGAATCTTCGGCAGGTAGAGCGCGATGGAGAACCCTGCTCTCAGGAGGGCTTTATAATTGTTGACCACGTACAGCGACATGTCGACGATGGAGGCAGAGAATGACTGGCCGTCCAGCCGGAGGTGACGATCGTCAAGGTGCAGGCCGCGGGCGCGAAAAATCTTGGTGGTAAAATCGAGCTGGTTGCGCCAGTCACTGATAATCTCCCGGTCGAAGAAGGATCTGGCCCAGGCGTTCATCTCTCCGGCTACCTGCTCGGCGACTTGCAGAAAGAGTGGGTCGCGAGCGATGGCCAGCTTGAGGCTGCGCTGATTGTCCAGCGACATGGTGGTGATCTGACCGAGAGCATCCTCACCATCGAACATCCAACCGTCGGCTCCTGAAAGCAGGGCGTAGGCGACATTGCGCAGGTTGGCCTCGACAGGAGAGTTCGGTTTGGCCGCCGGGCCGGTGCCCTGCAGCCACTGGCGCTGAAGGTCGCCGGGGATCACTGCGCCGACAAACTTGCCGTCGCGAGCATCCTGAACGCTGATGCTGGTGCCCTTGATTGTGGCCACCGGATCGAGGAAGGTAATCGCTCTGCGCTCCCTGATGCGCGCAGCACGACGCCGGGTGCGCTCATTCATCATGCGTTTCTGCTCAGCGTTGAAGTGCGCCATGAAAGCGATTGCATCCAGCACTTCCGTTGTGTAGATGTCAGAATAGTCGCTTGCGAGGTTGTCCCTGATCTGCAGTCCCGGTCTTTGGTCTGCCTTTGTTTCCGTGCTCATCGTGTCTCCCTCCGATGCGGTTTAAACGTTTCCGATGCCAGATTATCTGCGAAGGCCAAATATAACCATATAGGTCAGTTAAGACATTTTTACCTTTCCAGGTCAATATATTTTTTAACTGCATACGCTTTCTTGCAGTGAGGCCGACGGCTTCATTATCTTTCAGGATATCGCAATTTTCCACAGATGAAAGGATTGCAAAGAAGGTTTTGAGCGTGACAAAGATTATGGTGTATTGTAGAAGGTAAGAAACAGACAAGCAGAAGCTCGTATTTCACCATTGAGGTCGACGCAGGAATTGCCGGGTACGTTTGTTCCTTCAAGCAAGTCAGCACATGCCCTGCAGGACGATTTTCCGGGGAGCAGCCAGATGGCGGCTCCCCGCTCTTTTGAGGTAAACGATGGTACATCTGACGAATATCACCCGCCAGCACGGCAACCATATACTGTTCCAGAACGCCAGTTTCCAGATCACTGTCGGCAGCCGTAGCGGCCTGGTCGGGCCGAACGGCGCCGGCAAGTCAACCATCTTTCGCCTGATTACCGGCGAAGAACAGCTCGATGGCGGTGAGATCAGCTGCAGCAGAAAGACAGTAATCGGCTACTTCTCCCAGGATGTTGGAGACATGACCGGGCGCTCGGCGCTGGCTGAGGTCATGGCGGCCTCTGCCCGCACCATGCAGCTCGGCGAAGAGATCAAGGCCATGGAAGCAGCGATGTGTGAGCCGATGTCCGACGACGCCCTGGCGACATTACTGGAGCAGTACGGCGATGCTCAGGAGGAGTTTGAGCATCGCGGCGGTTACGATCTGGAGAACCGCGGCCAGGCGGTACTGACCGGCCTCGGTATTGGCCCGGAAGATTACCTCCGGCCGGTTGAGAGCTTCAGCGGCGGCTGGAAGATGCGCATCGCCCTGGCCAGGATACTGACCATCAATCCAGATGTGCTGCTGCTCGACGAGCCGACCAATCATCTCGACGTCGAATCGATCGTCTGGCTGGAGAACTGGCTGGCGACAGAATTCAAAGGTGCCGTGCTGGTGACCAGCCATGACCGCGAATTTATGAACCGCCTGGTCGGGCGCATCATCGAAGTCGGCGCCGGCACCATTACAACCTATGGCGGCAACTATGATTTCTATCTGCGTGAGCGGGAAATCCGCCGTGAGCAGCTGATTGCCAGCCACCGTCGCCAGCAGGAGATGCTATCCAAGGAAGAGGATTTCATCAGCCGCTTCGCGGCCCGGGCCTCCCATGCTGCCCAGGTGCAATCGCGGGTCAAGAAGCTGGAGAAGATCGAGCGCATCGAAATTCCCTCCGAGCAAAAAGTTGTTAAATTTGAATTTGCCGAGCCGCCGCGCTCAGGCGACGACGCGGCCAGGTTCGACAATCTGGCCAAGAGCTGGCCGTTGGCTGAGGGTAAACAGAAGTCGGTGTTTAGCGGTGTTTCCGGACTGATCCGGCGTGGCGAGAAGATCGCCGTGGTCGGGGTTAACGGTGCCGGCAAGTCGACCTTCCTCAAATGCCTGGCCGGCCAGACCGAACCGACCTCAGGCAGCATGACAATTGGCGCCAACGTCAACCTCGGCTATTTCAGTCAGCATTCTATGGATCTGCTCGACCCGAAAAAGACCGTCTTCGAAACCGTGCAGGATGTCATGCCGATGGTTTCGGTCGGCGTGATTCGCAATCTCTGCGCTGCCTTCCTGTTCCAGGGCGATGATGTCGACAAACGCATTGACAGGCTCTCAGGGGGAGAGAAGAGCCGCGTGGTGCTGGCGATGCTGCTGGCCCGGCCGATCAATTTTCTGGTGCTTGATGAACCGACCAACCATCTCGATATCCAGTCACGGGAAGTGCTGCTCGAAGCGCTGAAAAACTTCGCCGGCACTGTGATTCTGGTCAGCCACGACCGGCATTTCCTGCGCTCGCTGGTCTCGCGGGTGTTCGCGATTGATCACGGGCAGATGATCCCCTACGAGGGGGATTACGATTATTATCTGCACAAGAGCGGGCATGAAAATTACTGAGTTGAGGCTGGAGGCTGGAGGCTGGAGGCTGGAGCTGGAGGCTGGAGCTGGAGGCAAAATTCAGGACAAGTTTACTCACTGACAAGCTTTTGTATAGTAAAGTTTATGTGACACAGAACCCCTGAGGAAAATCTTTCCCTGGGCCGTAACATACAAGCGGTAAGCTTATGAGCAGAGGCGTGCGCATATTGATCGGCTCGATCCTGCTGGTGCTGCTGGTGTTGCTGGTGGCGGCTGGCGGACTTTGGCTCGCTGCCGACCGACTGCTGGACGGCACTGTCCGCCCCTGGATGACCGCACGGGCGGCGGCCGAACTCGATGCCGAGGTGGGACTTGAGAAACTGGCCTATGACGACGGCTGCCTGCGCCTGACCGGTCTGACCTTTGTCCGAGCTGGAGAACTCAGGCTCGAAGTGGCTGCCATTGATGTGCAGTTTAGCTGGTCCGGTCTGCTGCAGCGCCGGATCAGTGAACTGGTGATCCACGAGCCGCAGCTGATCTGGACGGCTGTTAAGCAAGAGACGGAGGCCGAACCGGCAACCTGGCCACAGGAGTCGCCATTGACAATCGATGCCTGGCGCCTCGAAAACGGCCGTGTCGAACTGAACTGGGGTGACCGTAAACTACTGCTAGAGCAACTGGCTGCCGAGGGTGGCCTGGGCCGTCAGTTTCCGTTTGCCATGACAGCCAACTTCGGCATCGCTCCCGCTGTTCCGGTCAGCCTGGTTGGCAGTGCTGTCTGGCAAGGCGGCTTCGCATTGACTCTTGATGAACTCTTTTGGGATGAGAAGAACCTGCTGGTCCAGCCGGTTACCCTCGCGCCCGGGCCAGACCAGGCCATTGGCGCACAGTTGAGCCTGGCGCAGCTCGACGACGTGGAGCTCGGCGAATTGCTCACCGCCCTGGGTGAGCCGGTGCCATGGCCGGCAGATCTTCACTGGCAGGTGACGGCACCTGCCCTTGAACTCCGCCTTCGCGACGGAGGTCTTGAAGTCAAGCTGCAGAGCGGTGCTGGTTCTCTGCAGACGGCTGGTCAGCATTGGCCGTGGCAGAGCGTGACTCTGGAGCTGCAGGGCGATCCGGATCGACTGGAACTGGCTGCTACAATCGGCCTGGCCGGCGCTACAAGCTTTGCCTTGACCGGTACCTGGGCCGAGCAGAAGCTGAACGGCGACTGGAGTGTGGCGGCGGAGAGTCCTGTCGAATTCATGCAAAGTATCGGCATGGCCATGCCGACAGCAGCACCCGTGCCAAGCGATCTGAAGATGCAGGGTCTGATCGAGGCGGATCGGAATTCAGCCCGGATCAGCAAGGCAGGGCTGGTGAGCAGCTTCGGTAAACTCGGCACACTGACGGGTGATATCCACGGCGAGTGGCGTGACCAACGACTGACGCTCGCCTGCGACCGTCTGACCCTCACCGCCCGGGATGGCAAGACCTCGCTGGCTGAGGCAACGCTGTCTCTGGCGGGGACTCCGGCCGAATCCGACTGGCAAGGCGATTGGTCGCTGCAGGTGGCCGATGTGACCCGGTTGGCACTGAGCAGCGGTTATCCTTTGCCCGCCGGCCAGCCCGGGCTGCAGGAGCTGTCGCTGCAAGGCAAGCTGCGCTTGCAGAATGATCGCCTGAGCCTGCCGGGGGTGGTTCTGTCCGGTAAGTTGACCGGTGCGGGCTTCTCCGGGCTCCTGCATGGGCGGCTCGCATTGCAGACGGCTCCCGGCATGGATCTGGCGGTCATCCTGGAAGCCATAGCGCTGGATGATTTTGACTACCAGGCTGAAGACGGCATGGCCGGGCTGATTGGCGGCAAGCTCGATCTGAGCGGTCGTCTCGAGCTGGCCGGTGAGCGCGTGCGCTTTGACCTGTCCGGGCGGGCTGGTGCCGGTGAGGCTCTGCTGGATAGCTGGTATGGCAGTTTGCAGGGGTTGCCCGTCAACTTTGTCGTCAAGGGCAACTGGTTGGGCGACCAGCAACGCCTGGAGCTGAGCGCCGCCGATGTCGACCTGGCCGGCCTGGTCAACGGGCGCTTCTCCGCAGTCTATGCCGAAGGCGAGACAAGCCTGCGCGGGCAGGTCGAAGTTGCAGAGATGCAAGGTGCTTTCCAGCAGACGATCCAGACCCTGGCCGGTGAGCTGCTGCCGGGTATAGATCAGGCCTCGCTGAGCGGTCGGCTGATGATTGAAGGTTCCGCCCGTCAGAGAGAGGCAAGCTGGGTTCTCGACCTGAACATCGAACCGACTGATGTGACCGTCGCCTGGGGTCAGGATGTCCGGGTTGAAGGGCTGCACGGGAGCCTGCCGGTTCACCTGCGGCAGGGTACTCCGGCCACAGACGCGTTGGCTGAAACTGCAAACCTTAAGTGGACCCGCTTACAGGCGGGTTTGCTCAATTCCGGGCCTGGCCGGATGCAGCTGCAGGCGGCCGCCAACCGCTGGCTGCTGCAGCAGCCGCTCAAGCTGGCTGTCGCCGGCGGCGAGCTGAGTTTGACTGTCCTGCAACTCGACCTGCCAAACCTGGTGCCGCAACTGCGGGCATCGCTCGCAGTACAGGATGTCGAGTTGCTGCAAATTTCCAGAAGCCTGAACTGGCCGGAAATGGCCGGTCTGTTGAACGCCCGTCTTGAAGAAGTTCGTATCGCCGGAGACGAGATCAGCACCGTCGGTGACGCTTCAATGCACGTCTTCGGCGGCGACTTCTCGATCAACAATATACGTGTAGAGGCGCCTTTCTCACGTTTTCCGACCTATCATGCCGATGTCGATTTCACCGGCATCGACCTCTACCAGCTGACCAATACCTTTGAATTCGGTGAAATCAATGGCATTGCCGACGGTTATATCCATGGTTTACGCTTGTTTGACGGCACCCCATCGGCTTTTCACGCGAAATTTGAGACACGTTCAGAAGGTACCCGCAATATCAGCGTCAAGGCAATCCGCAACCTCAACACCCTCAGCATGGGAGGCTTGTCGGCAGCCCTTTCCCAGGGGATTTATCAGTTCATCGATTTCTATCGTTACCGCAAGATCGGCATCGTCTGCAAGCTGCAGAATGACCTCTTCCATCTTCAAGGGACCGCTCGTGAGGGTTCAGACCGGCACCTGATTTATGGTGGCCTGTTGCCGCCACGGATCGATGTGATTGTTTCCTCGCCGACAATTTCATTCAAGGAAATGATGAGTCGGCTCAAGCGCATCGAGCGTGCTGATAATTGAGTGTTTTATCCGGAGTTTCCGGATGGCACGATCGCAGTTTTCGATCTGGATGTGAGCAATTTTCCGCAAGGTCAAGGAAATCAAGTCCGCTGATTGATGCAGAGATTGCGGGAAAAGGGCCGTTTCCGGACAAAAACTTACTACGTATCGTGTATATTCACGTGATATAGTGTTTCTGATAACAACGACATCGTGTCCATGCGGATCTTGCGAATAGACATGACCCAAGCACACTCTGACCGGAGGAATTAAATGAAACGTCTCATGCGAGGATTTGGACTGCTGGCGATTGGCACAGTGATTTCCTGCGTAACCATCAATATCTACTTCCCTGCCGAGGAGATCCGCGGTGTTGCCGACCGCATTGTCGACGAGGTCTATGGCGAGAAAGTAATGCCCGCTGACACGCCGCCCGCCCAACCCGGAAGCAGCTTCTACCGGATTTTCGCGCCGACAGTTGCCCATGCCGCTCAGGACCTCAATGTGTCCACCCCGGAAATCCGTGCCATCAAAGCAGACATGACGGCGCGCTTCGGGCAGCTGACACCCTTCCTCGACTCCGGACAAATTGGCATCACCCGCAACGGTCTGCTCGAGATCCGTGCCGCAGAAGGGCTTGGCTTGAAGGAGAAGGCCGAACTCAGCCGTCTGATCAAGGTCGAGAACCAGGATCGGCTGCGTCTCTACAAGGAGATCGCTACAGCCAATGAATTCCCCGACAAGGCAGACGAAGTGCAGGCGATTTTTGCCGAATCCTGGCGCGAAAAGGCCCGGCCGGGCTGGTATCTGCAGGGAGACGGAGGCAGCTGGCAGCAAAAGTGAACAATAAAAACCTGGAGATTTAGTAACTATTCAGCACATAAGCGGGTGCATGTGGTCTGCAGCCATTGCCTGCGTCCAACGTTGTCACTTAACTTCCCGCAAGCAACAGCTGCAGCCCACATGCTGTGCCGTAGAGTAAGGGAGCTGAATAGTTACGAAATTTAAGAAAAAAAACCGCAGCACGGATGATCGTGCTGCGGTTTTTTTTGTGTGGATAAGGACCCAGCTCCTTGTCAGTTGTTGAGTGCTTGCTGCATGGCTGGCAGGGCGACGCCGAGGTTGATGTCGGCACCCATGTCCCCCAGCACCGACTCGAGTGCGCCGATACAGAGCAGGATGTTTTCAGCGCGGCTGGCATGCCCCATGAGACCGATCCGCCAGACCTTGCCTGCCAGGGCACCGAGGCCGGCACCGATCTCCAGGTTGTACTCGTTGAGCAGGCGGCTGCGCACAGCAGCATCGTCAACACCCGCAGGGATGGTGACGGCGTTCAGCTGCGGCAAACGATCAGCCTCCTTGACGATGAACTGCAGCCCCATTGCCTCCAGCCCCGCCCTGAGCGCCAGGTGATGCTTGCGATGGCGCGCCCAGGCGTTTTCCAGCCCTTCTTCCTGCAGGATCAGCAAGGCCTCATGCAGTCCATAAAGGGCGTTGATGGGGGCTGTGTGGTGGTAGGCACGCTTTGCGCCTGTGGCCCAGTAGGCCATGACCAGATTCAGGTCCATAAACCAGCTCTGCACCCTGGTCTTGCGCTTGCGGATTTTCTCCAGGGCGCGATCGTTGAAGCTTACCGGTGACAGCCCCGGTGTACAGGAAAGGCATTTCTGCGAGCCGGAATAGATGGCGTCGATTTCCCATTCATCGACCTTGACCGGAGTACCGCCCAGGGACGTCACCGCATCGACAATCGTCAGGCAATCATGGCTATGGGCCCGCTTGACCAGAGCGGCTACATCAGATTGCGCCCCGGTCGAGGTCTCGGCCTGCACCATGGCCAGGATCCTGGCATCGCCATGAACCTTCAGCGCATCTTCAAGTTTATTGATATTGATCGCCTCTCCCCAGGTATCCTCCACCATCACAGCGATGCCGCCGCAGCGCTCGACATTCTCTTTCATGCGGCCGCCGAACACACCATTCTGGCAGACAATCACCTTATCGCCCGGCTCCACCAGGTTGACGAAACAGGCCTCCATGCCCGCCGAGCCCGGCGCGGAGACCGGCATGGTCAAGGAGTTTCTGGTCTGGAAGGCGTACTGCAGCAACTCCTTCAGCTCGTCCATCATGGTGATGAAGGCCGGGTCCAGGTGGCCGATGGTCGGCCGGGAGAGTGCCTCGAGAATCCGTGGGTGAACATCAGAGGGGCCGGGGCCCATCAGGGTGCGGACTGGGGGATTGAATGAGCGAATCTGCATGTGATGATCCTTTTCAGAGAGGGTGTCTGGTTCACAGAAACATAAAGAAGCATACCCACTCTTGTTTGTTGGTCAAGAAAATCGTGACAAGCTTTGATTGATATCAGGGAAAGCCTGTATTCCAGGCCGTTTGGCTCCGATCCAAGGCTTTCAAGCAGCGGGTGACAATCGGTCAGGGTGTCTGCCCCCGAGCTGCCAGAGCACAGCTAAAAATTACAAAAATTACCTTGCATCCTCTCCAAAAAGGTGTACGATTAATTAAACGATCGTTTAAATCGTGACGGTGAGACCTTAAACGTCAGGAGCAAGGGACAGGAACTAGCAGCATGAAAATCAGGTCGATGAACCGTGCGTAGAGATGAGATAAAGAGGAAAGAATGGCGGATAAAGATTGCCGTGAAAAAATCATAGATGCAGCCACTCCTCTGTTCGCCGCGAAGGGGTTCCACGGAGTCGGGGTAAGGGAACTGTCAATGGCTGCGGGTGTGAACCTTGCAATGTTTTCTTATTACTTCGGGGGGAAGGAGGGGCTGTATGCCGCTGTTCTCAACGCTCAGTTTATGGCTCTGCAAGGCGTGGCAGAGATCAAGTCGCTTGAGATCGATCCCATACACAAATTCGAACGGTACATCCGCGCCACGGTCGCCAGGTATCGCAAGAGCCCCTATCTCCTCCGTTTCTACACGAGCGAATTGACCAACCCGACCCCCTGCTTCGAAACCATCGTCAAACCGGCCATTCGCGGCGTCCTTCAGGTTCTGGTCGAGACCTTTAACGAAGGACTTACCCACGAGAAGTTCCGTGACGGGCTAAACCCGGCCGATACGGTTCTGGCTCTTGCCGGTATGATCAATTTCTATTTTCTCCTCGGACCGGCGATCGACGAGATGGTTGATCATTCTTCCGTGCGGGATGAGGAATTGATTCAGAATATCATGGATATATTTGCGCGGGGCATATTGAAATAATCTTGTTGGCAGGACTTTTTTTGCCCCAGGAATTAATCAAACGTTTGATTGTTATCGTAACAGAAAGCGTATAGATACTTGTGAAGATGTCATGCGAGTGGACGAGGAAAAACAATGCTCAGTCAGGAAAATTACTTCAAAAAGGAGAACGCCATGAACGAAAAATTTGAATGCGAGGTCTGCTATCATCAAGCTTTAACTGTAGGATTTACCCCGATCACCGTTAGTGCTAATTTCTCTGCCTTAGAGTGCCCTAAATGCTTGAATAACAGCGCCGACGCCTTTATCGAAATAAAGGATGCCGACTATCAAGCTGCGTAAATCAGCTGTCTGCCTCGCCCGCCATGAATGACTATAAATTGTCACGAGCCGCCCGACACCAGATCGAGCGGCTTTTTTTATCAGTTTAGTCACCGCTCTGGTCGGGGCTACTGGCGGAGGATGAGCCTGCAGAAGAAAGGCAGGAGTTACGAATTTTGTACAGTCAAGATAATTAAAGATAAGGTCATGATATCGGAGCAGAGAAACCCCGGAAAGAGAACCCACCTTAATGCCCCATATTGTTAGGTTAATCCTCATCCAAGTCATCAACATCAAGTTGGCCAGTAAGGCGTCGACGGACATGCGACCAGGACAGGCCTGTGGCCATGACCGCAGAGAGAATGACCAGCAGGAGATAGGCAAGGAGAGTGGTATTGTCGAGCGCGATAATTTGGTAATCGATCAGTGCCCAGACCAGCGTACCGTATAGCCCCAGAGACAAGAGTGTGCCGATGACACCGAGGGACCGGGCGGTTGCACGAATATAGATGACCCAGCCAATCAGTAACAACACTCCGGTCAGCGCAATCAACGGCTCAACTTTATCCTCCGCCCCTGCCAGCCAGTGATACCAGGAATATCCCGATGGGTTGTAAGTCAAGAAAACGAGCAACAGGGCCGTGACCCATCGCATCATGAATCCTGAAAAATTAAAACTGCGGTCTGCCATGCCCTGTCCTTGTCAACGATGATCGGGGATACCCCCATAAAGATGCCCACGGGGAGTGTCCCAAAAGGATAATTTCTGCGGGCGACGTCCATGGCCCCATAACATTACTGAACTGCCGGCGGATTGCCCCACCCGTTATAGGTCTTTCGCATTGAAACCTTGTTATCTGCCATCTGCCAGCTCCTTTGCGCCAGCTATTCATGAAAGATAGTCAGCGCAACTATGGTGCCAACAATTCAGAATAAGCGTGAATTTGTCATTAACATTTAATTTCAAAGGTATATATTGACAGCTGAGAGCAGAAGAGATGGGTGACCCGGTGGGGTTGCCCTCAGCATATGACAGAACCACTATATGTTGAAGGCGAAGATGCAGGCAATAGCTGGCCAGGCATTTTCCGATACGGAGAGTCTATGCACGCAAACATCAGAGAGGCCATATGTCAAGCCGCAGAGGCTGAACCACTGGCCGTCACCTTCGGCATGAAGCTGGTCGAACTCAGTGATGGATTTTCGGCCGTTGAAATGCTCTGCCGGGCGGATATGATGGACAACCTCTTCGGCCGCACTCACGGGGGTGCGATCTATTCCCTGATAGATGAGGCGTTTGAAACCGCGGCCCAGACCGACGGCACCGTCTGCGTTGCCCTCAATGTCAATGTCAGTTACGTCGTCAGCCCGGAACCCGGCAGCATGTTGCGGGCCGAGGCGAAAAGAATCAGCCTGACCCGGAAAACAGCCGGATATGAAATCCGGGTGACCGACAGAGCGGGGGCCCTGGTCGCCAACTGCCAGGCGACGGCCTATCGGACCGGTAAGCCGTTGCCGTTTATGTAGCGCTTGCAGAGTTTTGCAGTTGACTCTCGGTAGCCGTGTGATCGTCGAATGATTTCCGCTTTTACCCTGTAGACGCAAAGCTGCCTTGTGCCAGCGCAGGACTTGTTTGTACTGCGTGGTGAGCATCCTCGGGCTGATGGTCAACAAGTCGTTTCATGTCCTTTGGAAAACACCAACACTGCTTGATCGCTGCCTGGACGATGACTGGGATGATTTCAACGTGGCATTCCTCGACATCCAGTCTCTTCGCCTCTGCTCCCTCCTGCTGCTTGCCTTTGCCTGAAACCACGGGCATAATGGCCAGGCAATTTTAGAAGATTGATGCTGAATCAGCTTGAAAAGATACCCCGGGAGGTATCAGGGCATGGAAAGATCTCCCTGGATCTGTCACATCTGTGATTACACTTCGGCAGAAATCGAGAGCGAGGCCTGTGATCTCTGCTATCGGGTGACCTGCCCTCTGCATTTGAGGCCGGCGTCTGTTTACAATCAAAACAGCGGCCTTTATGAAACGGCAGCTGTCTGTATTTCCTGTGCTGCAGATAATGCACGAAAAGCACATTGATTGCTTATCGCTGATTATTGAACAAATTTTGGCGAGCCACGAGGTTCGCCTTCTTTGCCAGGGTTATTGAAGCGTTGTCGAGCTTATTTCGTTGAAAAGCCCATGGAAAACGTTAGTAATTTGAAATGTTTAAACAGGGGAAGGATGTGTTATGAGTTTTACTGACGAAAAGATCCTGCTGTTCGACGGCGCCTGCGGCACCAATCTCCAGGAAATGACGATTCCTGAGATCGCATGGCAAGGCTGTGAGGGCTGCAACGAGCTTTTGAACCTCACGGCCCCGGAGACGATTATCGCCCTGCATGAGTCGTTTCTCGATGCCGGTGCCATGGTGATCGAGACCAACACCTTCGGCGCGAGTTCCATCGTGCTAGCCGAGTATGATCTGGCAGAACGTACCGCTGAGATCAACCGGGCGGCGGTCGCAAATGCCAGAGCCGCGATTGGCTCGCGCAGCGGGCGATACGTCGCTGGTTCCATTGGACCAACGACCAAACTGCCATCTCTGTCCCATATCAGCGTTGATGCCTTGGCAGAGTCTTTACGCGAACAGATGCGGGCACTGGTCGAGGCCGGGGTCGATGCCCTGGTGATCGAGACCTGCCAGGATCTGCTGCAGGTGAAAACTGCCGTGGTGGCCAGTTTCGAGGTGCTTGAAGAGACCGGCCGGGATATCCCGGTTCTGGTCTCGGTGACCATGGAGCGCCAGGGGACCATGCTGGTCGGCAGCGATATTGCCGCAATCTGCGCCGTCCTGGAGCCCTTCCCGATCCATTCGCTCGGCCTCAACTGCGCGACCGGTCCAGCGGATATGGTTTCGCATATCCGCTACCTCGGCCACAACTGGCCGGGGCGCATTGCCTGCATGCCGAACCAGGGGCTGCCCAGCGTGGTGAACGGTAAGACCTTTTACCCGATGACCCCGGAGGAGTTCGTGCACAACATGACCAAGTTCATCGAAAACGACGGCGTCAGCATTGTCGGCGGCTGCTGCTGCACCACCCCGGAGCATATCCGCCAGCTCGCCCTTGCCTGCAAGTCACTTTCTCCTGCCGAACGGGAGGTGACGCTATGAAGCCTTCGGTTGCGAGCCTCTACCAGGCCGTGGAAATTGCCCAGGATATCCCGCCGCTGCTGATCGGCGAACGTTCCAACACCAATGGTTCGAAAAAGTTTCGCGACTGCCTGCTGGCCGAAGATTTTGACGGCTGCCTGCGCATTGGCCTGGAGCAGGAGGCTCAAGGCGCCCAGATACTCGACCTTTGTTCAGCCTACGCCGGCCGCGATGAGACCAAAGATCTGACCCGCCTGGTCAAACTCTACGCAGAATCGGTCAAAATTCCGATCATGATCGACTCAACCACTCCGGACTGCATCGAGGCGTGTCTGAAACTCTACCCCGGCCGTTGCATCATCAACTCGATTAATATGGAAGATGGCGGCAAGACCCTCGACAAGGTCTGCCGGCTGGCTAAAAAGTACGGCGCTGCGGTGGTCGCCTTGACGATCAACGTGAAAGGCATGGCCATGACCGCCGATGAGAAGGTGGAAACGGCCCGCCAGATCTACGAACAGGCGGTAGGCAAACACGGCCTGCGGCCCCAGGACATCCTGTTCGATCCCCTCACCTTCACCATCGGCGCCGGCGATCAGAGCCTGCTCGATGCGGCGATCCAGACCCTGGAGGGCATCCGGCGCATCAAACAGGAGCTGCCAGGCGCGTTCACCGTACTCGGCTTGAGCAACATCTCCTTCGGCCTGCCGCCGGCAGCGCGCAAGATTCTCAATTCGGTGTTTCTGCACGAGGCGGTCGAGCAGGGGCTCGATGCGGCGATCATCGATCCCGGCAAGATCCTGCCTTTGGCGCAGATCAGCGAAGAGGACCGGAACTTCTGCTTTGACCTGATTTACAACCGCGGCCAGGAGAAGGAAAAGTCGCCGTTGATGCGTTTCATCGACCATTTCGCCGAGCGGGTCGAAGTCGACGAGACTGACGAGGCGCAAGTCAAGCGTCCGGAAGAGGAGTTGCACCAGAAGATCGTGAGGGGCGACAAGGACGGTATCGAGGACATTCTGGCGGTGCTGCTTGACCGCTACCCGCCGCTCGAGGTCGTCAACCAGATCCTGGTGCCGGCCATGCGCCATGTCGGTGAACTCTTCGGCAGGGGAGAGCTGCTGCTGCCATTTGTGCTGCAGTCGGCCGAGGCCATGAAGAGGAGTGTCGCCTGGCTGGAGCCGCACATGCTTAAGCTTGACCGGGAAGAAGGCACCAAGGTGCTTTTGGCCACTGTGCAGGGCGATGTGCACGACATCGGCAAGAACCTGGTCGATATCCTGCTCTCCAACAACGGCTACAAGGTGTTCAACATCGGTATCAAGGTCCCGGCCGAAACGATCATCGCCAGGGCCCGCGAGCTGAAGGTGGATATAATCGGCCTCTCCGGCCTGCTGGTGAAGTCGGCGATCGTCATGCAGGAAAGCCTGCCGCAGTATCGCGAGGCGGGCCTAACGATGCCGATCCTGCTCGGTGGGGCGGCGCTGACCAGCGAGTTTGTCGCCACCTCCTGCGTGCCGAACTACGACGCGCCGGTGGTCTATTGTGCCGATGCTTTCGCCGGGCTCAAGGCGTTGAAGGAATACGAGGCCGGGCAGCTGAAGTCTACGGTCGCGGCCCCGAAGAATGGTCAGCCACGTATGAAGCCGGGGGTGAAAGATGTCAATATAGACCGCAGTCACCCGGTCCCCGAGCCGCCCTTTTTCGGCCTGCGTCATGTCACCGACATAGATCCGGCCAAGCTGTTTCCCTACGTCAATGAACAGGCGCTGTTTCGCGGCCGCTGGGGCTATCGCCGCACGGCCAGCACCACTGCAGAAGAGTACGTGGAGCTGACCCGCACCAAGGTCATGCCGCTTTACGAAGGCATCAAACAACGCGCGCTTGCGGAGGGCCTGCTGCAGCCGAAAGCGGCCTACGGCTATTTCCGCTGCTACAGCGAAGGCGACACGGTGTTCGTCGAAGCTGGCGACGAGGTCATAGCCTTTGATTTCCCGCGCCAGTCGTCGCCGCCGCACCTCTGTATCGCCGATTATTATCGTAGCCGTGATGAGGGCGGAGATGTTGCGGCCTTTTTCGTGGTCACCATTGGCGATCAGATTGCTGTCGAGACCAGGCGACTGTTCGAGGCCGATGCCTACCACGACTACCTGATGCTGCACGGCTTCAGCGTTGAGGTGACCGACGCGCTGGCCGAATACTGGCACGAAGTGATGCGCCGCGAACTGGGCATCGCTGCGGAAAAGCCCGCCGATATGACCGGTTACGTGATTCAGGGTTACCAGGGCTCGCGCTACGGGTTCGGTTACCCGGCCTGCCCCGATCTCGACGCCCACAAGATGCTGTTCAAACTGCTTGAGCCGGAGGCGATCGGCGTGACTTTAACCGAGACGATGGAGATGGTCCCTGAAGTGAGCACCTCGGCGATCATTGCCCACCATCCACAGGCCAAGTATTTTGCGGTGTAGAGGGAACTGTTGAATTGTTGAATTATTGAATTGTTGGGTTTGAGAAACGAATTCCGTTCGATAAACAAGGGAGGATGGTGTGCGTTATATCTGTGCCAACTGTGGATATATTTACGATCCGGCTGTGGGTGACCCGATGAACGATATCCCGCCGGGAACGGCTTTCGCCGACCTGCCGGACAATTGGGTCTGCCCGTTATGTTATGCCGACAAGTCAAATTTCGATCCGCTGGATTGATCGAAGCCGGAGGCGTTATCAGGGTAAAACGTTTTTAACGACAGATAGAATCGATCAAGTCTGGTTGATCTTTATGGTCACCCTGGCATTTCTACGGCAAGAGGCCTGTCAAATATGCGACCAGGTCGACCCGGATCGGCATGAAATAGAGGCTCGAGTCGGTTTTTTTGGCAAATTCCAGCGCCCGTCTGGCGAAGTGCCGGTTCCATTCGAGGGTCGGCTCAAAGTCCGGCGGGAAGATCGCGTTGTTGAGATTGTCCCAATAGTCCTTGCTGCGTTCGCTCATGACCGGGCTGACCCCCCAGAAAATTTCAAGCCCCGGCAACAGATCGTGATAGACCTCCAGCAATCGCAAATCAAAGAATGGTTGCGTGAAAAAACCGTCCGCGCCTGCGTCGATTTTGCGCTTGATGTAATCGAGTTCTGTCTTGATTCCGGATCGGTAGGGGTCAATGCCAGCATAAATTTTCAAGTTGGGCATCTGTGCCCTGATGGCGCCAATCAAGCCGGCCGAGCTGGTACGAAAAACGCGTCGCGACATGTCCTGGGGCTGGTCACCCGCAATGACAAGAGCGCTGTCGATGCCATTCTGCTCGAAGGTTTCCACGAGCGGGAAGGGTTTGGTCAGATCAAAATCGATGGCGCGCAAGTGAGGAATGGCATGCGAGAACAATGGTCTTGCCTGGCAGCAGGCCTCCCAGCTTCTTAGAGGAAACTTCAGAAGGTCGGGGATATTGATGGTCGCAATGCCCGGGAAGTTGTCCCGAACCAACTGCATCTCTTGTTGCACGGCCTCGCGGTCACGTGGCACCAGTTCCATGGAAATTCTTTGCAAAGGCTTACCCTCGTTGAGTGTGTTGTATTACGAGATCATGTGGCCATTGTAACCGTGCCCCGGAAAATTTCACAACAAAAGTGCAAAAATGCACATGGAACAGGGACTCATAAAAAATGCGAGGGGAAAACCTTACGATATATCTGATAGACTTTTGCAGTCACAAACAAGCTGCGACTTCTTGACTCGGAGAAAGCCCATGACAAAAACCATAGCCTTCGATGTTTACGGCACTTTGATCGATACCGCCGGAATCGTTCAAGCTCTCGAGAAACTTATCGGCGATCGGGCCGCGGCCTTTTCTGAGCTCTGGCGGGTCAAGCAGCTCGAATATTCTTTTCGCAGGGGATTGATGCAGAACTACCGGGACTTCTCGGTCTGTACCCGGCATGCCCTCGATTTCTGCTGTGAAAGCCTGCAGATCGAGTTGAGTTCCGCAGAGATGGACAACCTGCTGGAGGCTTATCGCTACCTGCCCGCGTTCGATGACGCCAAGCAGGGTCTGGAACGTTTAAAGTCCGCCGGTTGCCGGTTGTACGCCTTCTCCAACGGCAAGCCCGACGATGTGCGCAATCTGATGCAGCACGCCAGCGTTGAGAAGTATCTGGAAGCTGTGGTCACTACTGACGAGATCAAGAGCTTTAAACCGAACCCGGCTGTCTATGCGCACTTTCTTCGCCAGGCCGGAGCCTGTGGTGCAGAATCATGGCTGGTTTCCGGCAACCCGTTTGATGTAATCGGCGCCATCTCAGCGGGTATGCGCGGCGTCTGGGTCAAACGTTCAGCTAAAGCGGTCTTCGACCCCTGGGAGATTCAGCCGACACTGACAGTGGGCAGCATCGTAGAGCTGTGTGAGGCATTGGAAGCTGGTGGCTGCTGATTATTGATCAGAAAGCCCAAGTCATGGCCTGGTAATGAAGTGCTATTCCACACGGCAAGCTTTTTTCTTTGCAGGCTTCCCTGAAACGACGAATCGTTTATAATGGCAAAAAATCCTGGAGTACAAAATGTCCAGTTCACTCGGTACCTTGTTTCGCGTCAGCACTTTTGGTGAATCACACGGCTTAGGTGTGGGCGCCATCCTTGATGGCTGCCCTGCGGGCCTGCAGTTGTCCGAAGCCGATATCCAGCCGCAACTCGACCGCCGCCGGCCTGGACAGAGCGATCTGACCACACCGCGCGAAGAAGCGGACCGGGTGACTATCCTGTCCGGGGTCGAGGATGGCCTGACACTCGGTACGCCGATCGGACTGCTCGTGCATAACAAAGACCAGCGCCCCGGTGACTATGGCGAAATGAGCCAGGTACCACGACCCTCTCATGCCGATTTTACCTACCAGGCCAAATACGGGACCCGTGCCAGCAGCGGCGGTGGCCGCGCCAGCGCCCGCGAAACCATTGGCCGGGTGGCCGCCGGCGCTATCGCCGAGAAGATCCTGCGCCAAGAGTGGGGGGTGGAGATCGTTGCCTGGGTCAGCTCCATTGGCGCCGAACAGGCTTCCGGCATCGATCCGGACACCGTCAGCCGCGCTCAGGTCGACGCCACCCTGTCGCGCTGTCCGGATAAAGCCTCCGCTGCACGCATGGAGGCGCTGGTGCGCGAGGTCCTGGCGGACAGGGATTCCATTGGCGGCGTGGTCTCCTGCGTCTGCCGCAACGTGCCTCCCGGCTGGGGAGAGCCGGTGTTCGACAAGCTCGAAGCCATGCTCGCCCAGGCGATGCTCTCGCTGCCCGCCACCAAGGGCTTCGAGATCGGTTCCGGGTTTGCCGGCACGCAGCTGCGTGGTTCCCGGCACAACGATCCCTTCGTGCAGAAGGGTGCCCGACTGGGTACGGTGACCAATAACGCCGGTGGCACTCTGGGTGGCATCTCCAGTGGTGAACCGGTGCTGTTCCGCGTGGCTTTCAAGCCGGTGGCAACCATCGGCCAGCCCCAGCAGACCGTTGGCTTCGACGGCAAGCCGGTGACCCTGGAAGCCAAGGGGCGCCATGACCCCTGTGTCGTACCGCGCGCCGTGCCGATTGTCGAGTCGATGGCCGCGCTGGTGCTTGTCGATTTGGCGATGCGGCAGAAAACGCGGAGTGCTTGAAAGCGCTAGGCGTTTCGCTGGAGGCTGGAGGCTTGAGGCTGGAGGCTGGAGGCTTGAGGCTGAAGGCTGAAGGCTGAAGGCTGAAGGCTGAAGGCTGGAAGAATTTTGGACTGAAGTAGAATTTGCCTTTGTCTTTTCGTCAAGCTTCAAGCCTCCAGCCTTCAGGCTTCGACCTCCAGCACGTTTTGTTATGCAATCGGCGTCTCTACGCCCCCATCTGAAAGCTGTCGCAACTATGACAAAATTGATCTCCCCACGCCAGACCCTGCTCGAGGTTTTCGGCTACAGTGAATTCCGCCCCCAGCAAGAAGAGATTGTCGAGACCCTGATCGCCGGCCGGGATGCATTTGTCCTGATGCCCACCGGAGGCGGCAAGTCACTCTGTTACCAGATCCCTGCCCTGCATCGCGCTGGTGTGGGTATCGTGGTCTCTCCGCTGATCTCGCTGATGAAGGATCAGGTCGACGCCCTGGTTGTCAACGGCGTGCGTGCCGCGTTTTACAACTCATCACTCAGGGCGGAAGATTCACGTCAAATATTGGCCAGGCTGCATGCCGGTGACCTGGACCTGTTGTACGTAGCGCCGGAACGTCTGTTAAGCGATGGTTTTCTTGAGCGGCTCAAGGGAATGCCAATTGCGTTGTTTGCCATAGATGAGGCACATTGTGTCTCCCAATGGGGGCATGACTTCCGCCCCGAGTACGTCCAGCTTGGCCAGCTGCATACCCTCTTCCCCGACGTGCCGATGATCGGCCTGACTGCCACGGCGGACCCTCAGACCAGGCAGGATGTGCTGCAGCGTCTTGGTCTGCAGCAGGCGCAGTGTTTCATCACCGGGTTCGACCGGCCGAATATCCGTTACACGGTGGTTGAAAAAAGCAAGCCGTTCGATCAGCTGCTGGCCTTCCTGCGTGGCCACCAACAGGAAGCGGGGATCGTTTATGCCCTCTCGCGCAAGCGGGTTGAGGACGTCGCTGATCGCCTGGCTGCGGCCGGATTCAAGGCCCGGGCCTACCATGCCGGCCTGGGTGACAAGGAACGCAGGACAGTGCAGGAGATGTTCCTGCGCGATGATCTCGAAATCGTGGTAGCGACCGTCGCCTTCGGCATGGGCATCGACAAGCCCAACGTGCGTTTCGTGGTCCATTACGACCTGCCGAAGAACATCGAGAGCTATTACCAGGAGACCGGCCGCTCCGGGCGTGACGGGCTGTCGGCCGAGGCACTGCTGCTGTTCGGCTACGGCGACATTGCCATCAACCGCGGCCTGATCGAAAAGAGCAGCAATCCGGAACAGAAGCGCATCGAGTTGCACAAGCTGCAGACCATGGTCGGTTTCGGAGAAGCGCTGACCTGCCGCAGACGGGTGCTGCTCGGCTACTTCGGCGAGCGCCTGGAGGAAGACTGCGGCAACTGTGATGTCTGCCTCAATCCGCCGGACAGCTACGACGCCACCGTGGATGCGCAGAAGGCGCTTTCCTGCGTGTTCCGGGTCGGCCAGCGCTTCGGCATCGGCCACGTGGTCGACGTGCTGCGTGGCGCCCGTACCCAGAGGATCCTCGACCTGAAGCACGACAAGCTGTCCACCTATGGCATTGGTGCCGAGAAAGTTGCCGAGGCCTGGAACAGCCTGATCCGGCAATTGATCCACCGTGGCTACCTGGTGCAGGATGTGGCCAGCTATTCTGTGTTGAAGTTGACTGAATCAGCCAGGCCGCTGCTGCGTGGTGAGGAGCAGTTGGTGATGGCCAAGCCGCGCATCCGCGTCAAGACCTTGCAGAAGAAGGGCAAGCGGCAGGTCGGTGATTTCGATTACGACGACGAGCTGTTCGATGCACTGCGCATGCTTCGCAAGCGCCTGGCCGATGCCGAGGGGGTTGCTCCTTACATGATTTTCGGCGATGCCACCCTGGCCGAGATGGCAGCAAGGATGCCGACCGATGAAGTGGCGCTGCTGGCGATCAACGGTGTCGGCAAGCACAAGCTGCAGCGCTTCGGCAGTGAGTTTATTGATGAGATTATCGGTTACATGTGCCGCTGATGCGAATTGTATGAAACGCGCAGGCACACGGCAAAAGGAATGAGCATCAGACAGATTCCTGTCTGATGGCATAATGCAGCAGGGTCCGCGAAGGAATCTCATCTATCCAATCTGGTTGTATTTATTCCTCATTGAAGATAAATTGAAACAAAATAACTGCTTAAAATCTTTGGGCGTAAACGCCCATGGAACCACATTTTCCAGACTTTCGCATCCGGGCCCCCATCGAACCCACCGAAGCAGGCGGTTCTCGTCGCGGAGATTAATCCATTGAATAACGTTTTTATTGTGACGCCGAGTTATTTAATCAAGAAAAAACGCGATTTCACAGCAGCGCTCAAGCAGCTCGCAAAGTTGGGTTTCAACGTCATAAACCCGGACTTTCCGAAGGTGCTCCCCTCACCGCAAGAGAAGGCAAAGCAAATCCATAGGGCGTTTGAAGATCCAGAGGTCGATATCATCATGGCCTTGCGCGGGGGATACAGTGCGATGAAATCACTCCCCTTCATGGACTTCGAACTAATCAAAAAAAACCCCAAAGTCATAGCCGGTTTCAGCGATTTATCCGCATTGCTCAACCCGATCTTCGAACGCACGGGGCTGGTGACCCTGCATGCCCCCATGGTGATCAACCTGGGCACGCCAACGGCTTTCACGCTTAAGTCGTTGGTGAACGCCATCCAGGGCTTTCCGGAGAAAAACCTGCTCAAAGGGGCCCCGTTCAAGGTCTATATTCCCGGTTCCACCACCGGGATTCTGAAAGGCGGCAATCTCATTACCCTGACTGCCCTGATCGATACGGCATGGGAGATAGATACGGCCGGTTCGATTGTTTTTCTCGAAGATGTCGATGAAAAACTTCACGAGGTGGATCGCTACCTGACCCAGTGGGTTCTTGCCGGGAAATTTACAGGGGTCAAAGCGCTCATTCTCGGCGATTTCCGGGGGATCGGAAGCAAAAAGGTCTATGATATCCTGGCCTCGCAGATGGAGTTGGACTTTCCGGTAGTGCATTGTCCCTGCATCGGCCATGTCGAGAACAAGATAACCCTACCTATCGGTGCAGAGGTTGAGCTGCATACCCTTAAAAAGCAGCTCGTTATAAGAAACATGTCTTTCCCGGGTGGAAAGCAATGAATCTTCTCTGGCTGGTCATGATTTGCGTCAGTATCGTCTTCGCCATTTTTACCGGTAACCTGGAAGCGTTTACCAAATCCATTTTCGACGGTGCAAAAGTGGCGGTGGAGATATCGCTTTATCTCCTCGGCATCGTCTCGGTCTGGATGGGGATCACCAGGATTCTGGAAGACTCCGGCCTGATTTACCGGATCGCGCATATGTTCAAGCCAATCATCTCCCGGTTGTTCAAAAACATCCCCGGCGACCATCCTTCCATTACGGCCATCACCCTGAATGTCCTGGCTAACCTTTTCGGACTCGGCAACGCGGCCACGCCGCTGGGGATCAAAGCCATGCAGGAACTCGATGCGCTCAATGAGGACAAAGGCGTCATTACGACCGAGATGATGACGTTCATCGTAATTAACACCGCCAGTATCCAGTTGATCCCGTTTTCTGTCATCGGTATCCTTGCCAGCTACGGGCACAGGAATCCAGCTGCGGTCGTGTTTCCCGTGCTGATCGCCACAGCTATTTCCACCATGACGGCACTGCTGGTCCTGGCGGCGTTCAGGAAGATGTTCAGATGATCGAGTACGTTGAATACATCTCGCTGCTCATTATTCCGCTGTTCATTCTCTTTACGGTCGTTTACGGAACCGCCAAGAAGGTCAAGGTCTATGACTCCTTCGTCGCGGGGGCCAAAGAAGGGCCCGCGATTATCCTCAACATTTTTCCCTATCTTTTAACCATCTTCGTGGCCATTAAAGGTTTCCAGGCATCAGGCGCTTTCGACTATGTCAGGAATGCCTTTTACAGTGTCTTTACCTTTCTCGACGTACCGATCGAAGCCGTCTCCATGGCGATCGTCAAGCCGCTCTCAGGAAGTGCCTCGACCGCGCTCTTTACGGACATCGTCAAAACCGCCGGCGTGGACTCCATGGCCACTCACATGTCGGCCATCATAATGGGGAGCGCCGAAACCACTTTTTACGTTCTGGCCATTTACCTTGGCTCCGTCAGCATCAAGAAAACCCGTTATCTTGTGCCGGTCTGCCTGGTCGCGGATTTTATCGGCATCGTTGTGGCCGTTGCTATTGCGAAGTGGTTTTTCTAGATGTGCAGAGTCCTGGGTATCACCAATTTCGACTATTCCAGGCATCAGGATATCGTTGCACGGTTCTGCGAGCTCGCGCGCAGCGGTGTGGTCATGGCCGAAGACCCGCCCGGACACGAGGATGGCTGGGGGTTGGCCTTCTACCAGAAGAGGAAACTGGTCGTTCATAAAAGCGGCCTCAGCCTTCTTGAAGAGACTGACAAGGTCATCCGGATATTAAGCACCGCACAGAGCTCGCCAGTGATGATTCTGCATTTGCGCAAATCGGCTTGGGGGGACAGATTCAGCACCCGCCACGCCCACCCTTTCCACTTTAACAACACCGTGTTTTTTCATAACGGCGTG
>JBPPMB010000259.1:0-6787 GCA_051305855.1 Desulfuromonadales bacterium | reverse complement strand
ATGCCTGACTACCACAGCAAGACACTCGATCGCACCTTTGACGTTGTTTACTTCGTCCCATCCGTTCTGGTTGGTGGCGCCGGGAACCTGGCTGGTGATCAGCCCGCTAACCTTCCACAGATGAACGGCAGCAGTAAAACCGTTGTTGAAACAACCGACGTAGACCTTTCCGGCATCACCCCGGCTGAAGGCGGTCAAACCGTAGCAGACCTCTTTGCCAGGAAAGCGGATCTGGCCGGCAAGCCGGTAACAGTTCGCGGCAAGGTCGTTAAATTCACGCCGCAGATCATGGGTAAGAACTGGATCCACCTTCAGGATGGCACTGGTGCTGCCGGAGTTAACGACCTGACTGTTACGACCATGGCCACAGCAGAAAAGGGCGACACTGTTACCGTCAGCGGCGTTCTGGTCATTGACAAAGACTTCGGTTACGGCTATGCCTATGACGTTATTATCGAAGACGCGGCAGTCGCTGCTGAATAAATAAGAGATTCAACATGAAGACAAAAGCCCCTGGAAATATCCAGGGGCTTTTTTTGTTGGGACTTTTGGACAGATTGAAAATCAAGAGCTCTGGATCGATTAACTGTAACTATTCAGCACCCTTACTCAACGGTACAGCATGTGGCCTGCAGCTGTTGCTTGCGGGAAGTTAAGTGACAACGTTGGACGCAAACAATGGCTGCAGGCCACATGCACTCGCTGACGTGCTGAATAGAGGATAGTTACGGTTCTCATCCCTTTTATCCCCTTCATCCCTGTTAATTGCTCTTGGGTTTAAAAGCCTTGAAGCAAACTTTATTCACAGGGATGAAGGGGATTAAGGGGATAAAACCAAGAGCAAAACCTGGAGATCCTTTAGGTTTTAACCCTAATCGCCGGGGTGGAAGTAGCGGAAGATCTGGGTGGCGATAGTGACAGACAGCCCCGGCATCGCCTGTAAATCAGCCAGACTGGCAGCCTTGATCTTTTTCAGGCTGCCGAACTGCTTCAACAGGGCCGTCTGCCGTTTCGGTCCAACCCCGGGAATATCACCCAGCGAAGACTGCAACTGGGCCTTTCCCCTCACTTTACGATGGTGAGTGATGGCGAAACGGTGGGCTTCATCGCGCAGTCGTTCAAGCAGAAACAGGGCCGCGGAGCCACGTCTTAGCATCACCGGGTTCTTGCGTCCGGGAAGAAAGAAACGTTCTTCACTGCGCTCAACGGAACGGCCACGAACATTCACCCTGACGCGACTCTTGGCGATCCCGGCGATATCAATCACACCGGTGAGGTTCAGCTCGTCAAGGACCAGATTCAGAATACCCAATTGTCCCTTACCACCGTCGATGAGCATGAAATCAGGAAGGTTTCCCTCTTTTCTGCCGCGCAGCAGGCGTCTCTGCAAGACTTCCCGCAAAGCAGCATAATCATCGGTACCGACCACCGTTTTTACCAGGTAATGTCTATATTCCGCAGGGGCCGGCTCACCATCCAGCACAACCGCCATGCTGGCGACCGTAGCCTGGCCCTGGATCGTTGAAATGTCGAAGCATTCCATGCGCAGCGGTAACCGCTGCAGTTGCAGGCGCTCGTGGATCTCGCCAAGAACGCTGCGCCGGGCCTCGTCACGACTACCGCGTTCCTGCCATACTTCCCTGGCATTACGATTGGCCAATGCAACCAGGCGCATTCGCTCACCGCGTTGCGGCACCAGGATACGCACCTTGCGCCCACGTCGCTCTGTAAGCCATTCCGCGAGGGGCTCCATCCCTGCAAATGCAAAAGGCAACACGACCTCTTCCGGAATCGGCACGTCACGACCATAAAACTGTGCAACGAACTCTGCCAGAAGTTCATCTTCATCCAGTTGCCAGGTCAGGTTGTAGTTGCGGCGTGCCGTCAATTTTCCCTGGCGGTAAAAAAGCATGACGACCTCGACCTCACCGCCCTGGCGGAAGATTCCCACCACATCCTGGTCAATGACCCCATAGCGAACCGACTTCTGCTGTTCAACAGTCTGCTCGATTGCCTGGATATGGTCACGCAGTGTCGCAGCCTCTTCATATCTCTGCTCACGTGAAGCAAGAGCCATGCGCTCCCTGAGCAGAGCGACGACTTCTCCTTGCCGCCCGTCGAGGAGCGCCAGGACGCCATTCACCAGCTCTTTATAGGCCGCAGGAGAGATAAGGCCGTGGCAGGGTGCGCTACACTGACCAATCTGGTAAAACAGGCAGGGTCGCCCCCGCTGCCGGCATTTTGCCGGAGAATAATGGCGTAAAGGAAAAATCCGGTAAATTTCCTTGAGAGTCTGCCGAAGAGCTGATGATGAGGCGAACGGCCCGATGTAACGGGCGCCATCCTGGCGAACCTGGCGGACAACCTCCAGCATCGGGAATTCGTCACGCAGGTCAATGCGCAGCGAAACGAAGGTTTTGTCATCACGCAAATGGATATTATAGCGAGGGCGATGCTTTTTGATCAGGGTGTTTTCAAGGATCAGGGCTTCTTTCTCTGTGTCTGTTACGATCGTTTCGATGGTTTCTGTGCGTTCCATGAGAAACTTGATCTGCGGCCGTGTATCACGTTCGGCCTGCAGATAACAGCGCAGACGCGCCCGCAGGTTTTTGGCCTTGCCGACATAAAGGATTTTGCCGGCAGCGTCCTTCATCAGGTACACACCGGCAGAGGTCGGCTGTCTGCGCACATCAAAACTTGTCACAGAAGCTCCTTGCAACTACCTAAACAATCGATTATCTTCAAAATCTATACATTCCGGCAATACTTTCAGCTTGATATTTTCAAGGTAGCAACGCACAACAAAGGTGTCAACTAACAGCCTCCGTAAGAGATATTGACATGCTTCGGAATTGACACCAGTCTGCTAACAGGAGCAACCGATGGATCCACTCTGGATCAACATTTTCCGCAAGAAGCTTGATGATGAGTCGCTGGCCTATTTTCTTAAACACTTGCCAATCTTCTCGGAACTCTCGCCGCGTGCTCTGTCGACTCTTGAAAATCTTGTGCATGTTCGCAACTACGAGGCCCATGAAACCATCTTCGAAGAGGGCGACCCCGGTTCCGGCATGTACATGATTCGTAGCGGGTCAGTGCAGATTTATGCCTGTGATCAGAGCGGTGTCGAAGATGAACTGGCTCGTCTCATACCAGGGGATTTCTTCGGCGAAACCACTTTGACGGCGCCGGCACCACGCAGCGCCTCTGCACGAACGATGGAAACCACTGAACTGGTTGGATTATTCCGCGCCGACATCCTCGAACTCGCTGAAAGGAAACCCTCGATTTCCAGTGGCATTCTTCTCGGGTTAACCCGGATTGTCAGTGAACGGCTCCAGGCCGCCAGCCAGGAAATCCGCCGATTGCGCAAACTGACTGGCGAGCAGGTTTCTCGTGAAAATATTGAGACATGAATAACCCCGTGCAGAAGTATCGCGGCTGGTCCCGTGCCCAGGCCGCCATGGCCTTCCTGATTCTCTCCGCTGCGATTGCCTGCGGACTGTCCGTTTATTCATCAGCGTCTTCGCTTATCGGCGTCTCACGGACCGCTTTTTCCGTACTCTTCCTGCCGCTGCTCTTCTCGCTGGTGCTGGCTTTTCTGCTCGACCCCATCGTGACACAACTCGAGAAGCTCTTCAGTCGAACCGTAAGCATCTTCATCGTCTATGTACTGACTCTAGGTTTGGCCAGTTTATTTATTCTCTGGCTGGTTCCTCACGTGCAGGAATTCTGGGGCAACATACGGACCGACTTCCCGCGCTATACCTTCCAGGCTATAGAAGCCGTAAAAAGAAGTATGGCAGCGCTGCATGATCGCTTCCCATTCATTGAGGACTACGGCTTCCCAATGATGCTGCGCAGCTGGGCGGAACAGTTGATGGCAGCAATCCTGGCGCAGACGCCACAGTCAGCCATGAAAATAGGCGGTCTGCTGATTCTCGTGCCGCTCTTCACCTTCTTTTTTCTGCGTGATGGCCGCAGGATCATGAGCGCCTGCGTGGCGCTTGCCCCGAACCGGCATTTCGAGATGGCTCATGACCTCTCTTATCTGGACAGCCGCCAGCTTTCGCAATTCGTGCGCGGTCGGGTTCTCGAAGCAATCATCGTCGGCCTGGTCGTCGCCGGCGGTTTATCCCTTACGGATATACGTTATGCACCAATGCTCGGTATCTTTGCCGGGGTCACCAACCTGATCCCCTATATCGGGCCGATCATCGGCATGATCCCGGGGATTTTGATCGCCTTTGCCGACCTCGGAGTCGGCGGGCAGTTCTGGTGGATCGTGATCCTCTATATCCTGATCGCCCAGGTGCTTGTTGACAACTTTATTCTGATCCCCGTTCTCATCTCCCGGGTCTCCAACCTTCATCCATTGCTGGTCTTTTTCGCTATCATCGTCGGCGGCAAGCTTTACGGCGTCATCGGTATGATTATCGGCGTGCCAATCGTCAGCGTGGTGAAGATCACTCTGCTGGAAATTCGCACCTACCGCCGCAACTTCCGCCTGCCGGAAGCCGCCCTCGAAAGCGATCGGCCGCCTTTACATGTGAACAGGCAATAAATGCACTTTTTTGCAACAACAACCAAGGGACTCGAAGACGTCCTTGCTGCAGAATTGACCAGGTTAGGCTTTCGCAATGTGCTAACCGCCAATGGTGGCGTCAACTTCAGCGGCTCACTGAAAGACGGTTACCGGGCCTGCCTCTGGCTGCGCACCGCCAACCGGGTTCTGCAGCCGATTACCAGCTTTTCCTGCCCGTCCCAGCAAGCACTCTACGAGGGTGTCTATGCCCTTAACTGGAGAGAGCTCATGACCCCGAGCATGACTCTGGCCGTGGATGCCAACCTGCGTGATTCCGCAATAACCCACTCCCGTTTTGCCGCCTTGAAAACCAAGGATGCCATAGTCGACAAAATCAGGGATCTCTGTGGCCAACGGCCAAACGTTGACGCAAAAGACCCCGACTTGCGCATCAACCTGCATCTGGCCAGAAACCAGTGTACTATCAGCCTCGACCTGGCCGGGATTGGACTCCATCGACGCGGTTATCGCCGCGACCCGACCATCGCCCCGCTCAAGGAAACCCTGGCCGCCGGGCTGGTTGCCCTGACAGGCTGGGACCAGACAACCCATTTCGTCGACCCTATGTGCGGGTCAGGAAGTCTGCCGCTGGAGGCCGCCCTGATCGCCAGCAACACCGCCCCCGGACTGCTCTCTCCCAAATTCGGTTTTCAGCGCTGGCTTGATTTTGACACCTCGATCTGGAAGGAGTTGATCGAGGAAGCCGAGCACATTCAAAGCACGCTACCGGCCAACCTGATTTTCGGCAGTGATCGCGACCAGCGTGCCGTTGATCTGGCCAGACGCAATGCCGAGAAGGCCGGAATCGGAGCACAGATCCGATGGTCTTACAGTGACTTTGCCAAACTCGAGCCACCCTCAGATCACGGCACGCTGATCTGCAACCCTCCCTACGGTGAACGGATCGGCGCAGAGACAGAACTCGAAGCCTTCTACCGCAAGATCGGCGACACCTTCAAACAGCGCTGGAAAGGCTGGACAGCCTGGGTATTTACCGGCAACCTCAACCTCGCCAAACGCGTCGGCCTCAAGGCCTCCCGCCGCATCGTGCTCTACAACGGGCCGATTGAGTGTCGCTTGTTGAAGTATGAGCTTTACTGAGAAACCAGAGGCACCTTCAAATCTACGCCGTCCCTCGATGCCAGTTTCAGTTGTCGACAAAGCATCGACAACTCAAGACCGGTCGATGCCTCGCACATGACCACAATCATCCGTTATGCAAAAAAGCAGTTTATAACATTTACCAGACAGTGGTATGATATAAAGTAATACTGGAGGTACGATATGAGTACTGAAAAAATAGCAATCACAATAGAAGACAAGACACTCACAAGGCTCGACACGCTTGTGAAAAATCGGGTATTCCCAAGTCGAAGCAGGCTTATCCAAGAGGCTATACGAGAGAAACTCGAGAGACTTGACCGTTCTCGCCTTGCACGAGAGTGTGCAAAACTGGATGAAGATTTTGAAAAATCCCTGGCAGAAGAGGATATGGCGGAGGAGCTATCTGACTGGCCAGAATATTAAGGGGGGAGATCAGGTGGGCAGACTTGAATCCGGTCAAGTGTCATGAGCAGGGGGGAAAGCGGCCCGTATTAATACTCAGCCACGATGTCTTTAATCAAAGATCAGGCACTGTGATCGCCATGGCAATCACGAGCCAACCTCAAAGGGCTGGCTTCCCTCTTACGCTCGAAATCAATTCTATAAAACTACCTAAACGTTCGTGGGTCAAAATCAGCCAAATCAGGACGTTGAGTACAGAAAGAATCGGAAGGAAAATTGGCTTTATTTCACCAGAGGAACTTAGCGATGTAATCGCAGGGTTTAACGAGATAACCGGAGCATAACTTCGAGAAAAACTGCATAACCAAGCCCACGAGCTGACATTTGAAACAGAGGTGCTACGCGTTGAGATTCAACAGGCTTGAGTCTGCACAGCTGGAAGTTCAGGTCAA
The DNA here is from genome assembly GCA_051305855.1 of Desulfuromonadales bacterium. Taxonomy (GTDB): domain Bacteria; phylum Desulfobacterota; class Desulfuromonadia; order Desulfuromonadales; family BM103; genus M0040. The sequence continues at coordinate 244 of JBPPMB010000259.1, read as the reverse complement.
AAGCGTTGGGCAGACGGCCAAGGAGAACATGAACACCGCCTTCCTGTTCCTTGACGAGTGCACGTACGAGCCGCTGGTCCTCGCCGAACAGGGCATCATGTCCGAAAAGTCGATACCGGTAAAGGGAAGCATTTCTTTTGAAGCGCTGAAAAAATTGAACGAACACGGCGCGGAGTTCTGGAGTGCCCGCGAGCTTCAGCCTTTGCTCGGGTACAGCCAGTGGCGAAGATTTAAAGAAGCGATC
>JBPPMB010000257.1:0-3543 GCA_051305855.1 Desulfuromonadales bacterium | reverse complement strand
GCGTGATCGATTTCAACTCCTCTGTGACTGATCAAGATAAATGATGGAAAATCCGAGGAAAATGTGCAAGATATGTGAGGAAGGTGAAAGGAGCCCCCTCAGGTATCTTGGCGGATTCTTGTTCGGGGGCTCCTGCCTTAACCTAAACAAAGGCAGGAATAATGTTATCAGATCTTCTTCAGGACGTCAGTCTTTTTCGTATCCTTCACCAAATTGACCGAGATCTTGCCGATTCATGCAGGCGTGCTCGGTGTCCGTATTGCCATGGTTCTCTTCATAGCGCTCCCTATCTTCGTAAGCCACGAGGTGGTCCGGAGAAAATCCCCGAAGAATATTTGCAGCGATTCAGCCTGTGTTGCGGACGGGAAGGCTGTCGGCGACGGGTATTGCCGCCTTCTTGTCTGTTCATGGGGCGCCGAGTGTACTGGCAAGCCGTGATCCTGGTTGTCATGACCCTCCAGCAGTCGAAGTCAAACGGAATCGGGGCAAATCGGTTGATGCGGATGTTGTCTATCCCCCGCAAGACCATTGTTCGGTGGATCAACTACTTTCGTGACGAGTTTGCCGCAAGCAGAAAGTGGCTGCGGTTACGCGGACGGGTGGATGGTTCGGTCGGCAATAAGGATTTGCCGGGTGGTCTGGTTGAACACTTTCTTTCTCATTGCGCTTCAGCTACCGATGGCTTGGTTGCCTGCCTGCTCTTTTGGGCTGGGGAATTGCAGGTATCATGAGGGCAGGGTTCCGGCACGCAAAAGATGGGGAATTGCCTGAAAATGAGGTTTTGGGTATAAATCGGCTCCAGAGGAAATACCTGATTTTCACTAAGGAGCCGTGTCATGAACAACAAAATCACCAATTGGAGCCAATTGCGCTTCTCCATTATCGGCGGGTTATTGGCAAGACCGCCGAAATCGGGGAAATTGGGTGAGGAGATCAAGCTTCTCTCCAGCCGTTGCTATCGTCACCCACAGAAAGATGAATGGATAAGCTTCGGCGCCTCGACCATCGAGCGCTGGTATTACCGAGCCTTGAAATCCACCGATCCGGTGGGTGCACTTGACCGTAAGGTTCGCGCCGATGCGGGTAAGGCCCAAGCGATGAGTGCCGAGTTACTGGCTGCACTCGGCGAGCAGTATCGCAACTTTCCGCATTGGAGCTACCAGTTGCACGCCGACAACCTGGTGGCACTGGTTGGAGAGAAACCGGGACTTGGTGAGGCACCGTCGTATTCCACCGTCCGCAGGCGAATGAAGGCGCGGGGATGGGCGAAGAAACGGCAACCAAGGACACCAGGCCAATTTCTTGCGGCCGAACGTCTTGAACAACGCGAAGTTCGCAGCTATGAAGCAACTCATATCCATGCCCTGTGGCACCTTGATTTTCACTCCGGCAGCCGTCGGATTGTCGATGCCCAAGGGGTCTGGCATTCTCCGAAAGCCTTATGCGTCATCGACGACTGTTCCCGGCTCTGCTGTCATATCCAATGGTATCTGAATGAAACCGCCGAATCGCTTATCCATGGTCTGACACAAGCCTTTCACAAGCGAGGCCTGCCCCGCAGCCTGATGACCGACAACGGTTCGGCCATGATTGCCAGCGAAACGAAAAACGGTCTTTTGCAATTAGGTATCGAGCATGAAACCACCTTACCTTACAGTCCATATCAAAACGGCAAGCAGGAGAGCTTCTGGGGTCAGCTTGAAGGTAGGTTGATCGCTATGCTTTCCGGTACCCATCTGACTCTTGAGTTCCTGAACAGGGCCACTCAGGCCTGGGTGGAGATGGAGTACAACCGTTCGCACCACGAAGAAATTGCCACTTCCCCCCTCGACCGGCTGCTGCAGGGATCGGACGTTTCCCGGCCAGGTCCGGATAACGATATCTTGCGGCTCGCCTTTACTGTTCGGGAGACTAGAATGCAACGGAAAAGCGACGGAACCCTGCAGATCAGCGGTGTCAGGTTCGAGGTTCCCACAAGATTCCGTCATCTTGATCGGTTGTATGTTCGTTTTCCGGGATGGGATTTGAGCCGGGCCTATCTGGTCGATGAGCGCACCGGTCTCCTGCTGGCAACTATTTATCCCCTGGACAAGGCCCAGAACAATCAAGGAAAACGCCGCGTTATCTCGACGGTATCGGACCCTTCTCCCGCGCCCGTGGTGGGAGATTCGGCTGCTCCCCTGTTGCGCCAATTGCTCAACGACTATGCGGCAACCGGTCTGCCCGCCGCATATATTCCTAAAGACGAAGACAAGTGAGGTTGAAGATGGATGACAAAAAACTTTTGGCTCTATTTGGGTTGAAATGGAACCCTTTTCAGGCGGATTTGCCGGTTGACTCGCTGTGGTTACCGCCAGCTATGGATTCCTTCTTCTATCGGATCGAGAATCTGGTTATGGACGGCGGCTTTGCCCTCATTGCCGGCGAGCCGGGACTCGGCAAATCGAAGTGTCTGCAACTCATTACCCATCGTCTCCGTCGGCTCGACAATGTGGTTGTCGGGGTGATGGGGCGGCCGCAGAGCAGCCTTGGCGATTTCTATCGCGAAATGGGCGATATCTTCGGCGTCAACCTTTCACCCGCCAATCGTTATGGTGGCTTCAAGTCCCTGCGGGAACGATGGCTGAAGCACACCCAATCCACCCTCTTTAAACCGGTGCTACTCATCGATGAAGCCCAGGAAATGCTGAGCGGTTGCCTCAATGAATTGCGTTTGCTCGGCAGTGCCAACTTCGATTCTCAGTGCTTGCTTACCACTGTCCTCTGTGGTGACACTCGCCTGCCGGAACGTTTTCGTTCCGAAGCACTGGTTTCCCTGGGCAGCAGGATCAAACTTCGCCTGAACCTTGAATCATACGACAGGGCGATCCTCCTCGAATATCTGGAACATGGTCTGGCGCAGGCCGGGGCTCTCCATCTCATGACCCCGGGACTCATGGAAACCCTCGTCGACCATGCGGCGGGAAACCTCAGGGTTCTCAACAATATGGCGGCGGAACTCTTGATCAGCGGCGCGCAAAAAGAACTTAAACAGCTCGATGAAAAACTCTTTCTCGAGGTGTTCTCCCGCCAGCCACCCATGAAAAAACGAAAAGTTACACAACGAATACCGGCGTGAACTATTAAGCCGATTTTGAATTATCAATGAATTCTCAGAGGTTCGGTGAAACGGAGGTGGGCTCTGCTGAGGAGCAACCCGCTAAGGGATAACCGGATGGGCGGCGAATAGTCGTCGAAAAAAAGGGAGCCTTCGGGCTCCCTCTTTCTATTCCGCTGACCGCGTTTCCGACTATTTGTTGCCCCCATGCCTTAAAAAACCTTGGGGTCCGGGGCAAAAGCCCCGTTCAATGGCCCAATTAACCACGAACCATCAACTTGCTGAAAAAAATGTCCATCATTTTGCGTGATCGGGCTCACTCTTTCTCTCATGAGTTCTTCGATGTCACGATAGCTTAGGCTGTAGCACAAGTACCAGAAAACTGCTTGAAGAACGATGCGCTTCGGAAAATGCCCACCGTGAAACCTTTCCTTGCTTGCCATTGA
>JBPPMB010000248.1:0-2207 GCA_051305855.1 Desulfuromonadales bacterium | reverse complement strand
TCAACAAAACGCCCCCTGCCGGCTGTATTGATGACACCTGCGTCATCGACATACAGGCTGACGTTTGCCGCAGCAGTTTCCAGCGAACTAACATGAGTCGCGTTGATCGAAGGCTGTATCCGTGCGTTGTTCAAGGCCGCGATCGGAGTGTCATAGGATGCGCCAAGCGAGTAGGTGAGCTTCGGCGCACGCACTGGCTTTGCGAGATCACCGGTCACGCTTACGATACCGTTGCCGCATTGCGATGCGGTTGAGCCGGCGATCAGACCCGCTGCGAGTTGCGCCTTACACGCAGCCTGTTGAGTGACAATGCTCTGCACGGGATTGGTGAACTTGGCATCCTGTGTTCCAAGGGTAGCGTTCAACGTGAGGCCACGAATAGGCCTGGCGATGATTTCGGCCTCAATGCCCTTATTCTCCATATCAGCGAAGTTATCCGTGAGAAACGCAACGCCCCCTGTCACCGGAACAGAAGCTGTCCGTCGTCAGAACATTTGGCACTGATGGCTGCGTAAATTAGCGGAGCATCGGCCTCGTCTCGTTGGTTGATATTAGGCGGCTAGCTTGCGGTGTTGCAAGCGCCGATGTTCAATGGTCTTTCGTTTGATCCTTTCTCGTTGTTTAATGATGGCTTCGGCCCTGCCGAAGTAGACGTCTGCTGGCGTCACATTTTTCAGGCTCTCGTGATAGCGCTGGTGATTGTAATGCTCGACGAACGCCTCGATCTGGGTTTCGAGATCGCCAGGCAGGAAGTAGTTTTCCAGCAGGATGCGGTTTTTCAAGGTTTGGTGCCAGCGCTCGATCTTGCCTTGCGTCTGCGGATGGAACGGAGCACCGCGCACATGGCTCATGCGCTGGGCTTCGATGTATTCCGCCAGCTCGCCTGCGATGTAACTCGGGCCATTGTCAGATAGCAGACGCGGCTTGTGCATCACCGTTGCTTGGCCGCAGCCTGAAGCTTCCAGCGCCATGTCCAGCGTGTCGGTGACGTCTTCGGCCCGCATCGTGCTACACAGCTTCCAGGCGATGATGTAGCGCGAGTAATCATCCAGCACCGTCGATAGATACATCCACCCCCAGCCAATGATCTTGAAGTAGGTAAAATCCGTCTGCCACATCTCGTTGATCCGGGTGGTCTGGGTATGGAAGCGGTCCGCCGCTTTGATCACAACATAAGCCGGGCTGGTGATCAGATCATGAGCCTTCAGCAGTCGGTAAACCGTCGCTTCCGACACGAAGTAGCGCTTCTCATCGGTAAACCGCACAGCCAGTTCGCGCGGGCTGAGTTCGGATTGTTCCAGAGCGAGTTCGATAATCTGGTCATGGATATGCGCCGGGATCCTATTCCATACCCTGCTTGGCGAAGACGGCCGATCCTCCAGCGCTTCAGGCCCGCCCTCCAGATGCTTGTCATACCAGCGGTAAAAAGTCCGGCGCGCAATGCCCAGCCTGTCCAGCGTTTGCTTGGCAGGCAGATGCGACTGCTCGACGATTCTGATGATCTCCAGCTTTTCGGATGCAGGATATCTCATTCCTCGTCTCCCCCATGCCCGCTCATGCTTTTTTTAAGCAGACGGTTCTCGAGCGTAAGGTCGGCTACGCATTCCTTCAGATCACGCGCTTGGTGCCGCAGGTCCTTCACGTCGTCACTGGTAGCAGCACGCGCAGTGTCACCGGCAAGCCGGCGTTTGCCTGCTTCCATGAACTCTTTGGACCAAGTGTAATACAAGCTCTGGGCGATACCTTCCTTGCGGCACAGCTCAGCGATACTGTCATCACCGCGCAGGCCTTCCAGCACGATCCTGATCTTGTCCTCTGCTGAAAAGTGCCGGCGCGTGGCACGGCGGATGTCTTTTACTACCCGTTCAGCACTCGCTTTGGGTTTTGAGGATTTGGATCTCATCTTCGTTCCTTCGTCACTACGACGAGACCCAAATCCTCCTTAAACTACAACCTCAAATCTGTGCCACAGGTGCTGACGGGGAACAATCAATCCAAAATCGGAAGAACTCGGTGTCGAGGGTTGCGTCTCCAGTTTCGATATCATCGCGGCGCAGTTGGAGCTTTTCTTTGGTAATATCATAAAGATTTTGAATTTCCTCCGTGATTTCGTCGTCCAATAGATCACGCGCAAACCCGGTGCTGCTTGCATTAACGTTGCTGGGAACGAAATGCCCCTTCGTTTTCGAGAAACCAGGGAGTCTGTC
>JBPPMB010000246.1:0-17199 GCA_051305855.1 Desulfuromonadales bacterium | reverse complement strand
ATCCGCAGAACCTTGCCGTGCTTGCTGTTTATATCAAGCTGGCACTGGGCGGCACAGAGGGTGCAGACCGAAGGTGTTTTGCGCAGTTCCCAGGGGCGGGCCTTGAACTTGAATGGTTTGGAAATCATGGTGCCAGTCGGACAGACCTGTACACAGTTACCGCAGAACTCGCATTTATCGAGGTCTTTGTCAATAAACGCCCGGTCGCCCTTTTCATTGACGAACAGCGCGCTTGCACCGATCGTCTCATGGCAGGTTTTGACGCACTTCTCACACATAATGCAGCGGTTGGGCACCTGCTGGATCAGCGGCCAGTGGTCGATGGTGGCGGCGTTGACATCATCAGCCTCGAATGACTGGCGTACGACATCCTGGGAGTAGCAGACGTCCTGCAGGTCGCATTCGCCACCGGCGTCGCAGACAGGGCAATCAAGGGGGTGATTGACCAGCAGCAGCTCGACGATCTGACGTCGGATCAAGGTCAGTTTTTCCGACTGGGTGGTGACGACCATGCCGTTGACCGCGCGGGTGTTGCAGGCGGTCATGGTCTTGTCCGCGCCCTCGACTTCGACCGCGCAGATGCGGCAGGCGCCGGTCGGGGAGACCTTTTTCAGGTAACAGAGGGTCGGAATCTTGATGGCCACTTTTTCTGCCGCATCAAGAATGGTTGCCCCTGATGTAATCTGGACATCTTTGCCGTCGATCTTGAGGTTGATCATCGAATCTACCCTTTAATCAGTTAGTCGGTAAGTGCTTAGATTTCGTTAGTTGGTGATCATCCGGAAACTCCGGACATCACAGGCACAGTTTTCGATCTGCAAACGAGCAATTTTTCGCAAGGTCAAGGAAATCAAGGATGTGAGCGGAGGCGTATTCCTTTACGCCGCACAATCACATCCGCCGATTGACGCAGAGATTGCGGAAAAGGGCCGTTTCCGGACGGAAACCAGTCTGGTTTGTTCAGGCGGCAGGAAGAATCTACGGGGTCAGGATGTGCATGCTGTCCCCGTGCTGTTTGATTCGCCTCTGTTGACTTCAGGTGCCTCATACATTATCAATGCTCACATGATGAAAAACATGCAACATTGCGCTCTGCTCATGCTGATCCTGCTGCTTGCAGCCTGCGGTGCTCCGGCATCTAAGGTCCGGGTCATGGATACCCCCTCCCAGACCGCTCTTAAGCCGACTCAACGCGCTTATGAGGTCTATGGCCAGCGTTATCAGCCGATACCCAGCGCAGACGGATTTGCTGAAAAAGGGATTGCCAGTTGGTACGGCAAGGACTTCCACGGCCGTAAGACCAGCAACGGCGAAACTTACGATATGTATGCGATGACGGCTGCTCATAAAACCCTGCCGATGAACGTCTATCTGCAGGTCACCAACCTCGATAACGGGCGAACGGCGCTGGTGCGTGTCAATGATCGCGGCCCATTCGTCAAGAGCCGTATCCTTGACCTTTCTTATTCCGCGGCCAAAGAGTTAGGCGTGGTCGGTCCGGGGACTGCGCCGGTGAGTATCGAAGCTCTCGGTTATCGCGACGAAACAAAACCTGGATCCGAGCCTCATTATAGTCAACTGGCCAGCTACGAAGTCGGACCTTTCATGATGCAGGTCGGGGCTTTCACGGTTAAGGAAAATGCCTATCGGCTTGCGGAAAAACTCAAGGGACAGTTCGGCTCTTCGTCTGTGGCTGAAGGCTTGGTGAATGGACAGAAATTCTTCCGGGTCCGTGTCGGTCTCTACGACTCCCTGGCGTTGGCAGAGGATGCCCTGCGGCACTGCGAAACCAACGGGTATCCGAACAGTTTCATCGTTGCCAGGTAGTCTGCATTAAATTTACCATCACTCCATGTTAAGGCGTTGCCCTTCGACAGACCGACCCTGGCATTTCAGCAAACAACCGGGAACATCAGACCAATGAGCAAACCGAAGCAGACCGTTTACCGGATATTTTTTACCAGCCAGGGCAAGGGCTATGAGATCTACGCCCGCAAGGTTGGCCAGGGAGAGATGTACGGCTTTGTTGAAATCGAGGATATAGTTTTCGGTGAAAAATCAGCGATTGTGGTCGACCCGAATGAGGACGCTTTGAAGAAAGAGTTTGCCAGCGTCAAGCGCCTATTGATTCCTTACCATTCGGTCAGCCGTATCGATGAGGTCGAAAAGGAAGGCCAGGCCAGGATTGTTTCGCTGGCCATGGCTAACCCTGGCTCAGACATCAACCAGTCTCTGCCACCACATGCCCCTGTAAAGTAAAATTTAGTGCGAAACTGAAATTGCTGTCATATGAACACCTCTCTTACCAATGAAAAAATATGCGTTGCCAAGTTTCTCTTTAAAGCCTAGAATCAAAGGCAATTATGTTATGTTAATTCTCATCGAACTGCGAACTTAAGGAACCTTACCCATGCTAAAGAAAATGATAAAGCCCGTGAGTTTCTTTTTAGTCTTTTCCTTTCTTCTCCTCGATTTTTCCGTGCAGGCAGCTAACGCACAGATGGTTGATACCGGTGCCGTGATCGCGGTGCAGCAGGAGAAAGCAAACCGCGAGCGGGTTGCCGCCTTTCTCGGTCGTGAAGATGTGCAACAGGTCATGATTCAACACGGCGTCGACGCGGTCGAAGCTCAGAAAAGGGTGGACAGTCTTTCCAATGCCGAGCTGACGAAGATTGCCAATTCCATGGAACAGTTGCCCGCCGGCGGTGATGCGGTAGGTGCGGTCGTCGGCGCTGCGGTCTTCATCTTTGTGGTGTTGTTGATAACCGACCTGCTTGGTTTAACTCATGTTTTCTCCTTTGTTAACGCCCAGAACTAAACGCAAAGCACCAGCACGTTTAATCCAGGTCGGCAGTCGCATGATTGCCGGCCTGTTGTGTTTTGCAATGCCCTTTTTTCTGGCCAGCTGCGGTCTCCTATCGCAGGGGACGCTCCCGCAGCTTCCGGAAGGACCAGGCAAGGCCATGGTGGCTGGTGTGCCTTTCTTTGCCCAGAATGAATTGCAGTGCGGGCCGGCAGCCCTTGCCATGGTGCTTAACTGGAGCGGGATTGTCGTGCAACCCTCCGATGTCTCTCCCGAAGTCTATAGCCCCGGCCTCAAGGGCAGTTTACAGAGTTCTCTGATCAGTTCGGCCCGAAGACATGGCCGGGTCGCATATCCCATCACCGGCAGTAAGGCCCTCCTGGCAGAGGTCTCTGCCGGTCATCCGGTTATCGTCCTGGTCAATCTCAGTTTTTTCTGGTACCCGAAATGGCACTATGCCGTGGTTATTGGCTTCGACCAGGAAGAGAAACAGATTGTCCTCCACTCAGGCCTGACTGCCAGTGAAATTCTCAGCTCTCGGATTTTTATGAATATCTGGCAGCGAAGCGAGTACTGGGGGCTTCTGGTCCTGCCACCAGAACGTTTGCCTGCCCAAGCTGAAGAAATTGTGTGGCTTGACGCAGTCGCTGGTTTGGAAAAGGCCGGACAGTGGCAGGCCGCCGCAACGGGTTATGCCACGGCACTGAAGCGCTGGAAGGCGAGTTTTGTCGCCTGGATGGGGCTTGGCAACAGCAGCTACAGTCTGCATGATCTTGAAGGTTCCGCAGAGGCTTTTCATCAGGCGACTCTGCTTCAACCGGCAAACGGTTTGGCATTCAACAATCTGGCCCATGTCCTGGAAGAACAGGGCAAACACCAGGAAGCCCTTGCTGCGGCGCAGCGCGCAGTGGATCTCGGCGGTCTTTTTCTTGAAATTTTTCGTCAAACCTTAAAGGATATCAATGAAATGTAGGTGCTCTCTGGATAAGGTGTCCGTGCGCAAGGAAACGTTGGAAGATGATTAAATCAGACAGGAATCTTTACCTGACCGCGATTCTCGGGTAGATTGTTGTCGTTTCGCTTATGTCTTTCGAGGTTTATGAGTATGATTCACCACTTTTTGAAAAAATCCCTGGCGCTTTCAAAGACCGTTGCTGCCTGCTTCATGCTGGCCACTGGCCAGCGGTTTTTTGTTTTGAGTCTCCAGAGACCTGTCTTCGAACCACCGCCTAGGGCCACGAAGCCGGAGAGTAAATGATGAAGGATGTGGACAATAGTCTGGGGCCGGAGTCCAGGTCTGACACCGCCAGGCCGATCGTCATGGTGGTCGACGACCAGGCCTTCATACGCAAAATTTTTCGTGATGCCCTGGAGGCGATCGGCTGCCAGGTTGAGGAGGCCAGTTCCGGCTTGGAGGCCCTTGAACTTTTCCGGCAACAGCAACCCGACCTGGTCATCCTCGATCTGGTGATGTCGGGAATGGACGGGTTCAATGCCTGCACTGCCTTGCGCAGCATGGAGGAGGGACGGCACACGCCCATTCTGGCGGTCACGGGCCTAACGGACACCAACTCGATACACCGGGCTTTTGAAGCCGGTGCAACGGATTGCATTTCCAAGCCGGTCAGTGGTGAACTCTTGGGCTACCGGGCCCTTTACTTGCTGCGGGCCAGCAAGGCTCTCGAAGAGTTGGGTCGCAGCGAAGGCAACCTCAGAGTGTTGAAGGCGGCAGTGGAGTCTTTGCCGATAGGTATTACCATCAGCAATGCAGATGGGAAGATTCTCTACATCAACCCGGCCGATGCGGCGATGCACGGTTTCGAGGTCGGCGAAATGCTGGATCTGAATGCCCGCAACATGGCGCCATCGCGGCTGCACCACGACAGCCCCCTGGAAAAACACGAGACATCGGGCGTCTGGCAACGGGAGAGCGTGAACCGGCGCAAAGACGGAGAGGAGTTTCCCGTCCAGTTGTCATCGGTGGCCGTACGGAATCCGCAAAAGGAGATCCTCGGCATAGTGACGATCTGTGAAGAAATCACCGAGCGAAAAAAGAACGAGGAGAAGATTCAGCAGCTTGCCTATTTTGATATTCTCACCGGCCTTCCCAACCGCACGCTTTTCATGGACCGGCTGCAGAAAGCCCTGTTTCAAGCCGACCGATCGAAACAATCAGTCCCTGTCCTGTTCCTCGACCTCGACAATTTCAAGGACATCAACGATACCCAGGGACATGATTTCGGCGACAGTCTCCTCACTCAGGTGGCCCACCGGCTCTCGGGCTGCATTCGTGCGGCTGACACCCTCGCCAGGTTGGGTGGCGACGAGTTTGTCGTAATGCTTGCCGGCAGCGCAGGCCAGGGCCCGGCCGGTGCCACGGCACTCCGCATCCTGGAGACCTTCAGGGCCCCATTCGAGATCGAGGGGAGGACGATCTACGCCGGAATCAGCATCGGCATCGCCATCTTCCCCCATGATGCGCCTGATCTTGAAGGGCTTCTGCGCAGTGCCGATACCGCCATGTACCAGGCCAAGGCCCGTGGCAGGAATAATTTCCAGTTCTTCTCGGCCAAGATGAACAAGGAGATCGTGGAAAAGGTGGCACTGGAGTCTGCCCTTCGGCAGGCCCTTGAACGGAAAGAAATCACCCTTGTCTATCAGCCTCAGTGGGACCTGCATACGGGTATCCAATGCGGTGTTGAGGCTCTGGCCCGCTGGCACCACGCCGATCTTGGGCAAATCTCGCCGTCGCGTTTCATACCTTTGGCCGAGAACTGCGGCCAGATTCTCTCCCTCGGTGAGATGGTCCTGCGCTCAGCCTGCTTCCAGGCCAAAGCCTGGGTTGATTCGGGCTATCCGGTGCCGAGACTTGCGGTCAACGTCTCGGGCCATCAGCTGCGTCATCGAGATTTCCCCGGTCTCATCCAGCGCATTCTGGCCGAGACGCAGCTGGACCCCACGAGTCTTGAACTGGAGTTCACCGAGAGTGTTCTCATGGATCATGCCGATCAAACTGTGACTGTGCTGCGAGCCCTTAAGGCGCAAGGTCTCCAGCTCGCAATTGATGATTTCGGCACCGGTTATTCCTCTCTGAGCTACCTGAAGCATTTCCCTGTCGACCGTCTCAAGATAGACAAATCTTTTATCGCTGGAATCGAGCATGACCCCCGCGATGCGGCGATAGTTGCGGCGGTCATTGCCCTTGCCAACACTCTGGAAATCAGCGTTCTGGCCGAAGGGGTGGAGACTTCACCTCAGTTAAAGTTCCTGCAGGATCACTGTTGCAACGAAGCCCAGGGGTACCTTCTCGGGGTGCCGATGGCGGATGATGTTTTGCGTCGTCAGGATCCGGTCCCGGATTGTCTTCTGTCCCTGCGATGTGCGGACTGCTGAATAGATGCTTAGCCCTTGAAGACTCTTAAGAGCTTTTTTGCTCAGATGTGTAGTGTCTGTTCCAAGAATGGTGACAACGAATGCCTGCAGATCTTTTACGTAGTAAATTCGAATGTTTTAGTGCCTTTGAACCTTCAGAGATGGATGCCATCCTGAGGTTCTGCGAACGGCTTGTTGCTCCTGCAGGAAAGGAACTGTGGGCAGAGGGATACGGCGAAAACTATGCTGCGTTTATTCTCGATGGCAAGATAGTCGTCAAGAAGAAGACTGATTTCGGTGGCAGAAACGTGATCGTCGGTATCTATACGGCCGGTTCGGTGGTCGGCGAACTCTGCCTGCTGACCGACAAGCCGCGCACTGTGTCCGCCAATGTGCTCGAGCAGGTCGATATGGTGGTTTTACATAACCAGAAATTCGAGGCTCTGATCGAACAGCACCCACTGCTCGGACTGCGGCTGCTTAAATACATTTTTTTAAGCACCTCGAAGCGCCTGACCAAATCATACGAACGCATCGCTTCGGTCTTCTAGCAGCGTGTCGGACTATACGGGCTGCAGTGGAAATCGTCAACGTCCTGAAGTGCCATCATCACGCAGATATTCTTCGAGGAAGTCTGTCTTGAAACTGACGTAGTCATTGGCTTCGATAGCCAAACGTGCACCGGCGACCATATCAAGATAAAAGCGTACGTTATGAATCGCTGCCAGAGTCGCTGAGAGGACTTCATTGGCACTGAAAAGATGATGCAGATAGGCTCTGGTGAAGTTGCTGCAGCAGTAGCAACTGCAGGATGCGTCAACAGGAAAGAAGTCACGACGGTAGCGTTTGTTGGTCAGGCGTATCTTGCCACGCCTGGTAAAGAGGGTGGCGCTGCGCGCATAACGGGTTGGAATAACGCAGTCAAACATATCCATGCCACGCTCGATGCTTTCCAGAATGTCTTCGGGAAGACCGACTCCCATCAGATACCTGGGCTTATCCTCGGGCAGGAAGGGCTCTGTGCAGTCAACGACTTTCTTGAGCAGCTCCAAGCCTTCGCCTACACTGACACCGCCTACAGCATAGCCCGGGAAGTTCATCTCTTTGAGAGACATTGCACAGTCACGTCGCAAATCATCGTAAACGCTGCCCTGAACGATGCCGAAAAGGGCCTGGTCCTCGCGGCCGTGTGCGTTGAGACACTGCTCTGCCCAGCGCAGGGTCTTGCCTATCGATTTGCTGGCGTAATCATGGGTGGCCGGGTAGGGGATACATTCATCAAAGGCCATGATGATGTCGGCCCCAAGGCGATTCTGGATCACGGTTGCTTCGCGAGGGCCGAGAAAGATGCGCTCGCCGTTGATTTCATGTTTGAAAAATACCCCGGTCTCTGTAATCTCCTTTTTGGGAAGAGAGAAGACCTGGAACCCGCCGCTGTCAGTCAGAATCGGTTTTGGCCAGTTCATGAACCGATGTAAACCCCCGGCTTTTTCCACCAGGCCTTCGCCAGGCTTGAGGTGCAAATGGTAGGTATTTGAGAGGATAATCTGGGCGCCGGCTTCATCGACCTGCGCGGGGGTCATCGCTTTGAGGGCTCCATGGGTGCCAACAGGCATGAAAATCGGTGTTTCGATTACTCCGTGAGGCGTGGTAACACGACCACGGCGGGCACGGGTTTTTTGATCTTTGGCAAGCAGTTCAAATGTCATCATGGCATATATAAGCTTTTCTGGCGCAGTGAATGCGGCCTTAATTTAAGGGTACAAGTTTAAGTCTGACGGACTTTAACAGAAGTGCGCAAGGACTACAACATCCCGCAATGATTACTGAGAATGAATTCGTGATACCGGTCTGGCCAGAGGGACTGCAGCATGTCGATGTGGTCAAGGCACGCTTTGTCCTCGACTTTCTATCGCCATGCCAGCTGCTTCCCGCAGATCTTTTAGCAGTTGGACGAGTGCAGCGCCTTGCAGGGAAAGAAATGCTGGATGCACGTGATGACGTTGCTGCTCAGCAGTGGAGGTCTCTGTTTCAGCCGGCATTGAGTGACGATCCGGTTGCCCGGCGGAAATTCCAGAAACCGGCGCCGGCTTACGTCGTCACCATGCCGATTATGCAGAAAAAACTGTTTGATGCAGGGGAGACACTTGAACTTGAAGTCCTCTTCCTAGGCATCGGCATAACACAGATCCACGCTTTCCTGCGCAATCTTATCCAGCTTGGCCGTCTGGGGCTGGCTGCTGGTGAGGGACGTTTTGCCGTTACCAAAGTATTCAGCCGGGAACCTGGCCAATCGGAAGGTCTTGCATGGCAAGGGAATGAACCGCCTGAGGCATTAGCCTGTTCTGTCATGCCTTTGACCTGGTTGCTTCAGACAGAACGAATCGAGCGCCGCCTGGTCATAAGGTTCATCACTCCGACTCGTCTTATGGTTGATGGCAAGCCGCTTAGAAAGCCACGTTTCAAGCAGGTTTTCCCCTTCATGCTGCGTCGCACCACCTCCATGCTTTATGCCCACGGTGGTATCGAGCTGCTCGAAGATCCTGCCTACCTGCTTGAACAAGTTAATGAACTGAATGTCGTTGAAACCAGGCTGCACTGGCAGGACTGGCGTCCTTTAGGGGGACGACAGGGGATGACTGTCGGCGGTTTTCTCGGGGAAATGACTCTTCATGGGCAAACCCTGGAAGAGTCCTATTGGGTTTTTGCCGTTGCTTCACTGCTGGGTATCGGCAAAGGTGCAACCTATGGTGCCGGTCGATTTCTGCTTAGTTCATGAGCACTTTTGCTGGCCTGCAAATGCGTGTTATAATTACAAAAACAATTACACCAAAGAGGTACTTCCATGACTGATGCATGGGAAGAGCGCAAGAAGGCTTTGGAAAACAAATATTTTCACGATCTGGAAAAAGAACTGATTGAGAAGATCAAGACGGCGACCCGAGAAAAACTGGTACGCCAGTACTGCCTCGGTCGTTGCCCGAAATGTGGAGATCAGATTGAACCAATTGATTTCAGGGGGGTACCTATGGATAAATGTCTTAGCTGTGGCGGGGTCTGGCTGGGACCGAATGATCTGCGCATCCTCTCGGAGAAGGATCACCGCACATGGTTTGACCGCTGGTTTAAAGAATTGACGGTTGACGATAATAAGACCAAAAGTTAGACACATGTGACGCTTTTGTTCCAGTTAATCCTGATAGCTTCTGGCCAGACTTGGTGGGCATTATATCCTCAAACGCGACATCATGATCGGTTTTTTAGGAGGCTAGATCACTATGGCCTTTGCCATACGCCAGACGATCCCGTTTGGTTAGATTGCTGTTGCAGTGAGCTACTCTGCTGACCCCTCACCGAAGACCTGGGCACTAAAAACATAAATGTCAGCATCGTCTGCTTCCCAGGCGTCTGTGGGTAAGCCCGCCTTGATGCACGTCTGTTTGAGAAAGGTTGAACGGTCCCAGTTGTGTTCTGTTGCCACTTGAGGTAGCAGGACTCCGCGGTAAAAGCTTTTCTCGATGTAAATACCGTGCTTGCCGACTTGAATATCCTCGATATTTTCAATTTTATGCAGAGGCGACAGTACTGAGATCTCAAGCGTGAAGTTGTCGAGGTCCTGTTCTTTGAGAGGGTAGAAACGTGGGTCTTTCGCAGCAGAAGCCTGGGCCATCTGGGCAACTTCTTTGAAAAGGGGAAGTTCGGACTGGAAGTTGCCGATACAACCGCGCAATTGTCCATTCTGCTTAATGGTAACAAAGCATCCGTTACGCTGATTCAGTACTTTTTCTTCGCGGGGCTCGATATATTCCTGGCCGGTTCGCACGCCGTGAATGATCGCTTGGCGGGCAATGGCCAGAAGGGCCTGTTTTTCGTGAGCGTTCAACTCTCGGTCCACGCTTCCTCCGATGTTATCAGGGATGACTGTCGTGCCTGAAGGACGGGGCAATAATAGAGCTATACACTGATTTATTCAAGGGCTCTGATGCTCTTTAGCGATTAATTTATCAAGTGCAGTCTTTGCAAAACTACGGGGTTGTAAACCCGAACCTTGAATCGTTCGGGTTTGTGACTGACGGAGATCCGACTGTGACATGCAAAATGAGCCATGGTTCCCGTTGTGGCTCTATGTGATGCACTCGCAAATACTCACGGGATGGCGACGCCATCATATTTGCGGGGCCATGTTATCTGTGCTGGATATTATCGAACAGAGATTTTTCCATAGGATTCCCCTCAGGCAAAGGTCAACGGGAAAAGTCGCTTATCTCTAACATGTTTTGCCACTGTTGAATGCAAAAAAGGGCAGTCCAGTTCCTGGACTGCCCCTGCAACGATGTTATGGATATGAACTACTGTACTTTCTTTTGGGCTTTTTTCCGATCGTTTTCATCGAGCAGGCGTTTGCGCAGGCGGATTGACAGCGGGGTCACTTCAACCAGTTCATCGTTGTCGATAAATTCCAGGGCCTGCTCAAGGGTCAAGTCGCGATGTGGTGTCAGGCGAATCGACTCATCGGTACCCGAAGCGCGCACGTTGGTCAGTTTCTTGCCTCTGCAGGCATTGACCACGAGATCGTTTTCCTTGTTGTGCTGGCCGAGAATCATCCCTTCGTAGACTTTTACGCCAGGGGAGACAAACAGGCTGCCGCGGTCCTGCAGGTTGTAGAGTGAATACGCCACGGTTTCCGCTGTCTCAATTGCGATCAAGACGCCGTTTTTGCGGCCAGGGATTGAGCCTTTCCAGGGCGCATAGCCCTGGAAGGTATGGTTCATGACGCCCGTTCCACGTGTGTCTGTAAGGAATTCGTTGCGGAAACCAATCAGGCCACGGGCCGGAATCACGAATTCCAGACGGTTGAAGCCGTCGAGGGCATTCATGGCCGCCATTTCCGCTTTGCGTGGGCCAAGCTTCTCGATCACCGTGCCCTGGAATTCTTCCGGGACATCGATAACCAGGTATTCCATCGGTTCGCACTTTTCTCCGTCGATTTCACGGCAGATGACTTCCGGCTTGGAAACCGCCAGCTCGAAGCCTTCACGGCGCATGTTCTCGATCAGGATGGACAGGTGCAGTTCGCCGCGACCCGAAACCCTGAAGGTGTCGGTGTTGCTCGTCTCCTCGACGCGCAGGGAGACGTTGGTGCGCAGCTCCTTGAAGAGACGGTCGCGTATATTGCGCGAGGTTACGTACTTGCCCTCGCGCCCTGCAAACGGCGATGAATTGACAATGAAGTTCATAGACAGCGTCGGCTCGTCGATGGCGAGGTAGGGGAGTGACTTGGGATTCTCGGCACAGGCCAGGGTCTCACTGATGCCGATATGCTCAAATCCGGCTACGGTGACGATGTCGCCAGCGCTTGCCTCGGTGAGCTCAACCTGCTTGAGGCCTTCATAGCCAAGCAACTTGGTGATGCGCCCTTTGCTGATTTCACCGCCCTTCATGATCAACGCCACTGTCTCTCCAGTACGGATCTTGCCGTTGAAAATCTTGCCTGTGGCGATACGGCCGAGGTAGTCATTGTAGTCAATCGAGGTAATCAGCATCTGGAAAGGGGCCTCTGCATCAGCAACAGGAGGAGCTACCCGTTCGCGGATCATCTCAAAGAGTGGTTCGAGGTTGTCGGAGTCATCGTCCAGTTCACGTTTGGCGATACCCAGTTTGGCGCTGGTGAAAATAAAGGGGAAGTCGAGCTGTTTCTCGTCGGCATTGAGTTCACAAAAGAGATCGAAGACCATATCGACGACTTTTTCCGGACGAGCTCCCGGCCGGTCGATCTTGTTGATAACAACAATGGGGCGGATTCCCAGGTCAAGGGACTTTTTCAGAACGAAACGGGTCTGTGGCATCGGGCCGTCAAAAGCGTCAACCAGCAACAGAACCGAGTCAACCATTTTCAGAACCCGCTCCACTTCGCCGCCGAAGTCGGCATGGCCGGGGGTGTCAACGATATTGATTTTGACCCCGCCGTGATGAATTGACAGGATCTTGGAGAGGATGGTAATACCTCGTTCTTTCTCCAGGTCGTTGCTGTCCATCACCCGTTCGGTGATCACCTGGTTCTCGCGAAAGACTCCTGATTGTTTGAGCATAGCATCGACCAGGGTGGTTTTCCCGTGATCGACATGAGCGATAATAGCAATGTTGCGTAGATTGCGTGTCATGATGAATACCTTATTGAAATACGATTAACCTGCGCTAGTCGGGCGGGACATGATAGTCGCTTGACTGGGAAAAGCAAGCAGCATTTTTCATGCCGGCCAGGTTGAAAGCAAAAAAAATATGCATGCGCCAGGTAAAGCGTCAAGGATGTGGCTTGGGCTTGTCTGATTCTCACACATGGCCTAAGATGCACTTTCTTGATCTGAAAACAGGCGGACTGATGCGATGCAAATACCTATTTACAAAAACTCATTATACCTTGTCCTGCTATTCCTTGCACTGATCTGGCTGGGGGGGTGCTCCGGTCTGGCTCAATATGCTCCTGCTGAAGCGCCGAAGCTGACCGCTGTCGAAAAAGCCAGAATCGGTGCTGCCGTAGAGGAAAAGCTGATACAGCTGCTTGGCGGGCCTTACTATGACGTGACGCTTATCAGGGATCTCAGCCGTTTTGTCCCGAGTGATCAAACGCTCAAGGTGTCTGTTGCAGACCGCAGTGCATCTGCAATCTATCCCCTGCCTGATGGCCGAGTCGTCTTGACCCGTGGCCTGCTATCGGAAGTGCGCAGCCGGGCAGAGCTTGAATCCCTTCTGGTGTACGCTGTGCGCTTGTCGAATAATGTCTATGAAGGCCATATTACACACAGCATGGCCGAGGCGACAGAAGCGTTCCTGTCAGCATCATCCCATCGTTACGATCCCGAATCAGCAGAAATACGTTTGGCGCGACTGTTCGAGCAGGATCCTTGTGAACAGAGCTGCCTGGCGCCATTCAGATCTGTCGGCGTAGAGTCAGGCAAGGCTGACTCTGCGGCTCTTCCCGATTCGATTGTGCGGCTCTCCAAGTTGCAATCCGGTTATGAACTGCTGGCTGAAGGGCAGAAACTCGAGAAGCTTGACGATCAGGCAAAAGCCATTGCAACATATCTGCAAGCCGCGGCAACAACGCCTGATGAACCACGCATCCTCGGCACTCTGGGGTTGGCATACCTGCGGGCCGGCCAGATGCAGCCAGCCCGACTGCATCTGCAAAAGTCGGTCAAAATACAGCCGGAATACTATCGAACCCGGATGGGGCTCGGTTATCTTTACTTGCAGCTGGGGCAAATCAGTCAGGCGAATGACGCTTTGGCCAGCAGTGCCCGTATGCTGCCGGTGACCGAAAATCTCTTCCTGCTTGCTGAAGCGCGCGAGAAAAGCGGTGATATTGACGGTGCCATGTTGCTATACCGGCTGATTGTTGAGTCTGATCAAAACAGTAAGCTTGGACGTACTGCTGCCGGTCGCCTGGCACGCCCGGCAACGGTGCAATGAACCGGGATCTTGCGCTGTCTGCCGGTGAAAAGATCTGCTGGGAAGGCCGGCCTGCACCACGCTGTTATACCTTCAGGCATTGGCGGCATTCGGTTTTCGGTCTTGTCTTCGTGGTTCTCTGCAGCTACTGGCAGGCTCTCGGCATTGAAATGTCAAAGGATTATGACTTAATCTGGTTAGCCTGGCTGCCAACACCCTTTCTTTTTCTTGGACTTTACCTGGCAACCGGTCATCTGCTCCAGGCCCGATTGGAATGGGACCACGTCTACTATGCGATTACGGACCGTCGCCTGCTGATCATGCGCGGCCTGTTCAAGCGTCGCATCGAATCCCTGGAACTGTCGGAGATTACCTATTTTAACCTGCTGCATCACGGCGAACAGCTTGGAACGCTCCGCGTTCACAAAGGCAAAGAGACGATGCTGACGCTGCATTGTCTTGAGCATCCGCGTCAAGCGACAGACTTGCTGAAAGAGGCGATGGGCGACAAGGCGCGTGTCCCAATGGCCGTTCATTAAGGTTGCCTTTGCCGACCTTTTGATTACTCATCTGGCCACATTCCTTGGTTATGGATATAACTGTATGAATAATAAAGCTTTTTACCTGGAAACCTTCGGCTGCCAGATGAATGTGGTCGATTCGGAACGGATCGTCGATCTGCTCGGCGGTATCGGTTATCTGCCGGTCGCTGAACCCGAGCAGGCTGGCCTGATCCTGTTGAACACGTGTGCCGTTCGCGACAAGGCTGTGCGCAAGGCTTATGGTCATCTGGGACGATTCAAGCCGCTTAAGGAATGCAACCCGGAATTAATCATCGGCATGGGCGGCTGCATTGCCCAGCAGGAGGGAAAACAGCTCCTCGAAGAATTCCCTTACCTCGACCTGGTTTTCGGTACGCATAACGTTCATCGCCTCCCCGAAATGGTGCAGCAGGTCGCCGCCACCCGCGTGCGCTGCGAGGAGACCGAGTTTCTCGATCGTGAAACGCGTTTGCAGCTCTTTCCCTCACGCACCGGTCAGGATGCTCACACCCGGTTTGTCACCGTCATGCAGGGGTGTGACAATTTCTGCAGTTATTGTGTCGTTCCATATGTTCGCGGGCGCGAGATCAGCCGCCCAAGCGGCGAGATCCTGGATGAAATCCGTGAATTGGCCGAGCAGGGAGTGCGTGAAGTGACCCTGATCGGTCAGAATGTCAATTCGTACGGTACCAAGGAGAAAGAGATCAGTTTCTCCGCACTGCTCAAGCAGGTCAATGCTATTGAGGGCATTGACCGGATTCGTTTCACTACGTCACACCCGAAAGACCTTTCCGATCAACTGGTCGAATGTTTTGGGCAGCTTGAAAAACTCTGCAAACATCTGCACCTGCCGGTTCAATGTGGTTCCAACGCGATCCTGAAGGCTATGAACCGCGGCTATACGCGCGAACGTTACCTGGCAATCGTTGCCCGCTTGCGCCAGACCTGTCCCGGTATCCGTCTTTCCTCTGACATCATCGTTGGTTTCCCAGGGGAAACTGAAGACGATTTTGCTGCGACCATGGCCATGCTCGAAGAGGTTCGTTATGCCGAGATTTATTCCTTCATATATTCGCCCCGGAGCGGCACTGTTGCCGCCGGTATCAGCGACTATGCCTCTGCGAAGGTGAAACAGGAGCGTTTTGACCGAATGCTCACCCTGCAGCAGGAGATCAGTCGCCAGACCTGGGAGGCCGATGTCGGAACGGTTCAGGAGGTGCTGGTAGAAGGAGCTAGTAAAATCGGGGAGGGGCAGCTTTTCGGCCGGTCCACATGGAACAGGATCGTTAATTTCTCCGGACCGGCGGAACTGTCTGGACGCCTGGTGCCGGTGAAAATCACGCAATCTTTTCGCAATTCCCTGCTGGGAGAATTGCTTGAAATTCGATAAAGGATGAACGACATGAACAGACAGGATTTCCAGTTTTTCAAAGAACTGGTGGAAGCTCCGAGCCCGTCGGGCTTTGAGCAACCGGCACAGCGAGTTATTCGCAAAGCTCTGGCTGAGTATGTGGATGATGTGCGCACCGATGTCATGGGCAACGTGATTGCCCATATCAAAGGGCCCGATGGCGCTCCGCGCCTGATGTTGGCCGGACACTGTGATGAAGTTGGTTTCATGATCAAGTATCTTGATGATCAGGGATATCTTTTCTTTGCGCCGATTGGCGGTGTCGATGCGCATCTTGTGCCGGGTCAACGGGTAACGGTTCATACCACCGGCGGGCCGATTCCGGGTGTGGTTGGCAAACGTCCGATTCACCAGATCGAGACGCAGGACCGAGACAAAGTGGTGCCTTTCAAAAACCAGTTTATCGATATCGGTTGTGCCGACAAGGCCGAAACAGTCAAACTTGTGTCAGTCGGTGATCCAGTGACTTTCTCTGTTGGTGTCGAGCGCTTGCAGGGCACCCGACTGACGTCGCGTGCCCTGGATGACAAGATGGGTGCTTTTATCGTCGCTCAGGTCCTGCGTGAAGTCCGTCGGCAAAACAACCTGTCGGTTGATCTCTATGGAGTCTCAACCGTTCAGGAGGAGGTCGGCTTGCGTGGTGGAGCAACCAGTGTCTACGGTGTGCAACCCGACATCGGTATCGCTGTCGAAGTCGGGTTTGCCAGCGATTACCCGGGTGCCGATCACAAGGATGCTGGTGAGATACGGTTGGGCAAAGGCCCGGTTATTGCCCGGGGTCCGAATATCAATCCGGCCCTTTTCGAACTTCTGGTGGCCACGGCAAAAGAGCAGGGAATTGACTGCCAGATCATGGGAATCCCGCGTGCCACAGGGACTGACGCAAATGTCATGCAACTGGCACGAGGAGGCGTTGCGACCGCTTTGATCAGCATTCCCCTGCGCTACATGCACACACCGGTTGAAGTCCTGGACTGGACTGATCTCGAAGGTGCTGTGAAGCTCCTGTCAGCACTCTGCGGCAAAATTAACATGAGCCATTCCTTCGTGCCGAATTAAGTATTTATAAAATTTAAAAAAAGCTTGACAACCCAGGACCTTTTGACTAGATTTCCACTTTCTGTGAGCCCCGTTAACTCCACAGATTTGATATAGAGAGGATAGTCATGAGTACTCCAGTTGCCAAAAAAGCAGATCTCCAGAAAGACTGGTACGTTGTTGATCTGGAAGATAAAGTTCTGGGCCGTGTGGCTACAGAAATTGCCCGGGTCCTGCGCGGCAAGCACAAGGCCATTTTCACCCCAAGTGTTGATACCGGTGACTTTGTCATCGTTCTTAATGCGGAAAAAGTACGTCTGACCGGCAATAAGCTGAACAAGAAGATATATTATCGCCACAGCGGTTATACCGGTGGCCTGACAGCAACTCCGGCCGGCAAGATGCTTGAAAAAGCTCCTGAGGAGCTGATCAAGAAAGCTGTCAAAGGAATGCTGCCGAAGAATAAACTCGGACGGCAGATGTACAAAAAACTTAAAGTCTATTGCGGTGCCGACCATCCGCATCAGGCACAGCAGCCCAAAGAACTTCAGGTTTAAGGGAACTCAGGAGATATAGGCGATGGC
>JBPPMB010000176.1:0-5905 GCA_051305855.1 Desulfuromonadales bacterium | reverse complement strand
ACAATTATGAATGTGGAATTGTTGACTCAGATGATTGTCAATGGGCTGATTGTCGGGACCCTTTACGGGGTCGTGGCCATGTGCTTTGTGCTGATCTACAAGTCGACCCGCGTGGTTAATTTTGCCCAGGGTGAGTTTCTGCTTATCGGCGCCTGGACCTGCTGGGCCATGCTGGTCAAGTTTGAACTGCCCTTTTACGTGGGTTTCCCGCTGACCCTGGTTTTCATGATGATTTTCGGCGTGGTCCTGCAGGTCGTGGTGCTGCGGCCGATGATCGGTGAGCCAATCATTTCCGTGATCATGGTCACCATCGGTTTGTCGATGTTCTTCCAGGCCCTGGTCTCCTGGATTTTCGGCGGCTACACCAAGGCTTTTCCCAAGGTCTTCGATACCGAGACACTGAATATTGCCGGGTTGCAGGTTGAAACAGCCTACATCATGAGCGTGATCGTTTCTGTGGTCATCATGATCGGTTTTTACTTCTTCTTCAAATATTCTCGCATGGGGTTGGCCATGCGCGCTACGGCGTTCAATCAACAGATTGCGCAAAGCCTCGGCATCTCAGTCAAACACGTCTTTGCTGCTGCATGGGCGATCTCTGCCGTGGTCTCTGCTCTGGCCGGAGTGGTCATCGGCATGGTCAACGGAGTCTCTTCGGCGCTCTCCTTCATCGGTATCAAGGTTTTCCCGGTGGTCATTCTCGGTGGACTCGATTCGATCGTCGGAGCGATCGTCGGCGGCCTGTTGATCGGAGTACTCGAAAACCTTGCCGAATTTGTTGACAGCCAGTGGCTGCAGCTGGGCAACCTGTACAACATTGCGCCATTCTATGCCCTGGTCATCATTCTCATGATCAAGCCCTACGGCCTGTTCGGTACCAAAGATATTGAGAGGATTTAAAAGATGGCTTCTGCTCATTCGCGCATGCGCTGCGGAGAATTCCGCACCACCTACCAGGCCGACATGACCATCTTCCCGACCCCGTTGGCGCGACGGGTCGCGATTGTTTCAGTGCTGTTGCTGTTGTTAGCCCCGCTCTGCCTGGATGCTTACTATCTGAACCTGCTGATCCAGATCGGCTACTACGGTATCGCTGCTCTGGGCTTGAATATTGTCGTCGGCTTTACCGGCCAGATTTCCCTCGGCCATGCTGCTTTCTTCGGTCTCGGAGCCTTTGCCTCGGCGTGGATTAATAACAATTTCGGCATCCCGGTGTTTTTCGCCATCCCGCTGGCCGGACTTTTGACCATGGCCGTCGGCCTGATGGTCGGCATCCCGGCAGGTCGCATCAAAGGACTCTACCTGGCCATCGCCACCCTGGCTTCACAGTATATCCTTGAAGATTTCTTCGCCCGGGCAGAATGGTTTACCGGCGGTTCAGCCGGCGCCATGGCGAACCCTTTCTCGATTTTCGGGTATGCTATGAACAGTGACAAGTCCTTCTTCTACGTGGTCCTCTTCTACGTGGTCGTCATGTTCCTGGCCGGGGCAAACATGATGCGCAGCCGCGATGGACGGGCCTTCGTCGCAGTGCGCGACCATTACCTGTCCGCCGAGATCATGGGGATCAACCTGAACAAGTACCGGATCCTGTCGTTTGGCATCTCTTCTTTTTATGCCGGGATCGGCGGTGCACTGTTCGGTCATTACCTGGGCTTTGTCTCTGCCGAAGGCTTCACCTTGCTGCTTTCCATCCAGTTCCTCGGCATGGTTATCATCGGTGGTCTGGGCTCGGTCATGGGATCCATGCTGGGGACGATTTTCATGGTCCTGCTGCCGGAAGTGATGGAATTCGGCGTTCACCTGGTCGGCAGCAACAGTACTGCATTGACCCAGGCCCTGGCCTATATCAAGGAGATGGCCATAGGTCTGGCTATCATCCTGTTCCTGATTTTTGAGCCGGACGGCCTTGCGCATCGCTGGCGCATGATCAAGAACTACTGGAAGCTTTACCCATTTTCTTACTAAGATGAAAAGGCCCCGGACACGGGTGTCCGGGGTTGCGGATTGTTCAACCGGGGAAAGCTCTCTCCGGAATCAAGGCAATTATCATCAACGATGAGAAGGAGGAACACGTCATGCGTAAAACGTTACTCTGTGGCACAGCTCTACTGGCAATTTTGGGTTTTTCAACTATGGCAACCGCTGCCGACAAGATCCCGGTGGGACACCTTGCCTGCTACACCGGACCGACTTCGGACGTTGGCGTCCCCTATGGCAACGGCGTCGCCGACGCGATGAATTACATCAACGCGAATGGCGGGGTCAACGGCAAGCAGCTTGAATATGAAACCGTTGACTACTCTTACAAGGCACCGCAGGCCATCGCCACCTACAAGAAGTGGCTTTCAGATCTCAAGCCGGTAGCAATCCAGGGTTGGGGGACCGCCGATACCGAAGCCCTCGTACAGTTTGTCGCTACCGATGAAATCCCTTACTTCTCAGCGTCCTACTCCGGTCACCTGACTGACCCGACCGGCAAGTCGCCGAAAACCAAGTCTCCGGCACCTTACAACTTTTTCTATGGTCCCTCCTATTCAGATACCTGCCGGGGCCTGGTTCAGTGGGCTGCCGATGACTGGAAGGCCAAGGGTGGCAAAGGTGCGCCGAAGTTTATCCACATGGGTGCCAACCATCCCTATCCGAACGCCCCCAAAGAGGCCTGTGCCGCTTACGCGACCGAACTCGGTTTTGAAGTCCTTAACCCGATCGTTTACGATCTCAAGCCCGGCGATGCCAAGGCCCAGTGTCTGACCCTCAAGGATTCCGGCGCCAACTATGCGTACATGGGCAACACCGCCGGCTCCAACATCTCGCTTCTTAACTCCTGCGGCACCGTCGGCGCCAAGCCGCAGTTCATGGCGAATGTCTGGGGTTGGGACGAGAACTCCATCAAGGCCGCCCAGGAATCCGGCGACGGCGTGGCCGTCCCCCTCGGTGCCCCGTCCTGGAAGGATGACGCCCCCGGTATGGCAACGGTCCGCGCTATCTCCAAGATTTCCGACCCGAGCGGTGAAACCTATCGCAATCTGCATTACATGCGTGGCGTCTGTGCCGTCTATTTCATGAAGGATGCCATGCTGTCCGCTGACAAGATGGAAGGCGGTATCACCGGTGCAAACATCAAAAAGGGCATGGAGCAGATGAAGGATCATGTCCCGGCAGGGCTGGAAGGCGTTTGCAAGCCCTCCACCTGGACCAGTGAAGACCACCGCGGAACGACCGAGGTGTCGGTATACACCACCACCTACAACGGCGGCGATTTCACGTTCAACAAGCAGTCGACGGTCGACGTGCCGCGTCGCGACGATTGGCTCGGCTGGTAAGCTGAAAAGCCGGAGGGGCGGTGTTGTCAACCGTCCCTCCGGAGTTTGAAATTCGGGGTTGACGTTTTGTGAAAAGATGCGGAGCGTCAACCTGGAATTTTGAGCCTTGCAAAGAGGAGCGGATAACATGGGTGAAGCTGTACAAAAGACCGAGGTCAAGGAATCGATCCTGTCGATCAACAACATCGAGGTCGTGTACGATGACGTGATTTTGGTGCTGCGCGGCATCAGCCTGGAAGTTCCCAAGGGGGAGATCGTCACCCTGCTCGGTCCGAACGGTGCGGGCAAGTCGACGACTCTCAAGGCTGTGTCCGGGCTGCTCAAGACCGAGGACGGCGAAGTGACCAAGGGCTCGATTCATTTCAAGGGAGAATCGATCAGCAACCGAGACCCCGACGATATCGTGCGCCGGGGGATCTTCCAGGTCATGGAAGGCCGCCGCATCATCGAAGACATGACAGTGATCGAGAACCTGCGTCTGGGGGCCTACACCAGGCGCGACAAGCACATCAAGGACGATATCGACAAGGTCTTCCACTATTTCCCGCGGCTGCGGGAACGGACCGGCCTGGCCGGTTATCTCTCAGGCGGCGAACAGCAGATGCTGGCTATCGGCCGTGCAGTCATGGCCCGCCCGGAAATGATTCTGCTCGACGAACCGTCCATGGGGCTTTCACCGCTGCTGGTCAAGGAGGTCTTCGGCATTATTCGCAACATCAACCAGGAGCAGGGGATCACCATGCTGCTGGTTGAACAGAACGCTAACATGGCCTTGCGCTGCGCCTCTTACGGCTACGTCATGGAATCTGGTAAAATTGCCCTCGACGGCACCGGCGAAGAACTGCTCAATAACGAGGACATGAAGGAGTTTTATTTGTCCGGTGGCGACAAGGATCGTAAATCGTTCAAAAATCTCAAGTCGTATAAGCGGCGCAAGCGTTGGATGTAGGTTCGGTGACCGCTAAAGGCTCGTCTGCGGCGTTATGCTTGGGGTTCGGGCTTCGACGCAGCTTCGCTACGCCTGCAGGCCTCACCCCTGCGCAAGCCTTGCATCCGAACCTTTATCGGTCACCTCACGGTGGCACGTTATGCTTGGGGTTCGGGCTTCGAGTTAAGTAACACGTTGGACGCAGTCCACGCCGGCACCCCGGTGCACTTTACCCGCAAAATTGTCAGACAGCCGGTACATCAGGTTTATAAGTGGAGCAGCCATGAGTGACTTTTACGATTCCCTCGAAATACGCCCGCCCGAGCAGCGCGAGGCGGAATTGTTCACACTGCTCGCGGCCCAGATCGCCCACGCCCAGCAGCAGGCCCCGGCCATCGCTGAGCTGCTCGCCGGTGTCGATGCCGCGACCATGACCCGGCGCAGCGCCCTTGAGACGCTGCCCCTGCTGCGCAAGTCGGAGCTGATCGCACGTCAACAGCAGCAGCCGATCTTCGGCGGACTGACTGCTGTTGCAACCTCGGCGCTTGCCCAGATTTTCGCTTCGCCCGGGCCGATCTTCGAACCGGGGGCACGGCGGCCGGATTTCTGGCGCATCGGTCGCGCCCTGCATGCCGCGGGCTTCCGGCACGGTGAAATCGTGCACAACTGCTTCTCGTACCATTTCACCCCTGCGGGGATGATGTTCGAAGCGGGAGCCCTGGCGCTGGGCTGCGCAGTGGTGCCAGCCGGGGTTGGCCAGACCGAGCTGCAGGTCCAGGTCATGGATCACGTCCGCCCCCATGGTTATGTAGGGACACCGTCATTTCTAAAGCTGATCCTCGACAAGGCCGATGAACTCGGAGTCGATCTCTCCTGCCTGAGCAAAGCCCTGGTCTCCGGAGAATACCTGCCGCCGAGCCTGCGTGAGAGCTTGGCCGGGCGGGGCATTGCGGTTCTGCAGTGTTACGCTACTGCCGATCTTGGGCTGATCGCCTATGAATCACCAGCTCGTGAGGGGATGATCGTCGACGAGGGGATCATCCTCGAAATCGTGCGCCCCGGGACCGGCGATCCGGTTCCGGACGGCGAGGTCGGTGAAGTGATCGTGACCAGCCTGTCTCCGGAATATCCCCTGATCCGCTTCGCTACCGGAGATCTCTCCGCTGTCCTGACCGGACCGAGCCCCTGCGGTCGTACCAATCGTCGCATCAAGGGCTGGATGGGCCGAGCCGATCAGACCGCCAAGGTGCGCGGCATGTTTGTGCGTCCCTCGCAAGTGGCACAGGTTTTGAGCAGGCACCCGGAAGTGCTCAAGGGCCGGTTAGTTATCGAGCGGGTCAAAGACGCAGACTCAATGATTCTGCATTGCGAGCTGGCTAATGACGTCCCAGAGGGCTTGGTAACGTCTGTCGTGGCAAGCCTCCGGCACGTATGCAACCTGCGCGGAGATGTTGCTTTTGTGCCGGCCGGAAGCCTCGCAAATGATGGCAAAGTCATCGATGATCTCCGGCCCGTTGATGCCTAGGAGTCTGTCGGACTTGGAATAAATCCGCTGCAAATCCGTCCGAACGGGTCATATTTCGCCGCTTTCTTGGTCAATAGAACGACTATTAACCTTCAAAATCGACAAAATCTGCCCTCGTCCAGCCGA
>JBPPMB010000173.1:0-4120 GCA_051305855.1 Desulfuromonadales bacterium | reverse complement strand
TCAGGGTGATTTGCTGCTTTTCCTCTTTGCCCTGTCTGGAACTGTCGGCGGCTTCATTATAGGCTACTGCTGGCACAAGGTTTTCGTTGCCGGAAAACTCTCCCGGAATCCTGAGGAATGATGATCGAGGCCCCTTTGCTCAAGCTCGAAGCACTGCACTATACCTATGAAGACGGTACCGTGGCCCTGAACGGCATCGACCTGGAGGTCGCCAAAGGAGATTTCCTGGCCGTTCTCGGTTCCAACGGCAGTGGCAAGACGACCATGATCAAGCATCTCAACGGCCTGCTGCGTCCTGCCTCCGGTCGCGTTCTCCTGGATGGTGTTGCCCTGGATAAACTCGCCAGCCGTGAAGTTCTCAGCCGGGTCGGCATTGTTTTTCAGGATCCAAACGATCAGCTTTTTGCTGCTACGGTCGCAGAAGACGTTGCTTTCGGCCCGCTCAATATGGGACTGAATCAAGCGCAAGTACAGCAACGGGTGGAAGAGGCGCTAGGGCAGGTCAACATAAAGGAACTGGCTGGCAAGTCAATTCACGCCCTGTCTCACGGCCAGCGTAAACGCGTTTGTGTTGCAGGAGTTTTGGCCATGCAACCTAAGGTAATGGTACTCGACGAGCCGACCGCCGGACTTGATCCGATGGGTGTGCACACTTTGATGCTCTTGCTGAAAGAGCTCAACGAGAAAGCCGGTATCACCATGATCATGGCGACCCATGTGGTCGATCTTGTGCCAATGTTTATGAGCAAGATGGCCATCCTGAGCCATGGCAAGGTTCTGCGTCAGGGCGCTCCCGAGGCAGTATTCGGTGATACGGCCACCATGAGCAAGGCCAAGCTCAACTTGCCTCTGGTCGCCGAGCTGATGCACATTCTCAAGACCCGTGATAATGTCAAATTGCACCATATTCCGCTGACTGTTGGCGAGGCCCGCCGTGAAATTCTGCGACTGCTGACTGTGCAGGACGTCGTTTCGAGGGTATAGTGGAGGCTGTCCTCACACGGGGAGTCTGCTGGTCGGAGTGGGAGCAGTAAACGGCGGCGGCATAGCTGAAGATTCCCGCTGCTGATCAAACCTTGAAAAATGCAACGCCTTACATCTGTATCAGTAGTGATAGGGGGCCCTTTCCTATTTGAGTTGCTCTCGGTTGAATGCCACTGACAATCGCCAGGTGCAGATTCTAAAATATGACAGCAGAAACCGTTTCTAAAAAACTCCGGCATGGCTACACGACCGGCGCCTGTGCTACAGCGGCAAGTGCCGGTGCTGTGCGCATGTTGCTTCAGCAATGCTGTGTTGATGAGACAACTATCCCTCTGCCGGCAGGCTTTGAGGTTACCTTTCGATTGAATGGCCAGTCTTTTTCGACGGGTTATGCCTCTTGCTACGTAGTCAAGGATGCCGGAGACGATCCCGATGTCACCAACGGTGCGGAGATTCACTGCGAGGTATGCTGGGACAGAGATGCTGCTCCAGGAACGGTAAATCTGCTGGCCGGAACAGGTGTTGGCCAGGTCACCAAGCCTGGCCTGGCAGTGGCGCCCGGTCAGCCCGCAATCAATCCTGTGCCGCGCGCAATGATTATTGCGGCTGTCCAGCATGAGATGAAACAGGCCGGAGTAGATACTGCCCTGCGGGTGACGATCAGCGTCCCTGATGGTGAAGAGCGTGCCGATCGCACCCTGAATGCGCGACTGGGAATCCTCGGCGGTTTGTCGATCCTCGGTACGACCGGAGTGGTGACACCGGTCTCTCACCAGGCCTGGCGCGATACGATCGAAGCGGCACTGGACGTGGCCATTGCCAGTCAGTGTCGTCTCATCGTCCTCTCCGGCGGGCGAACCAGTGAAAAAGCTGCCGAGCAAGCTCTCTCCCTTTCTGAAGAAGCGTTTGTCCTGATGGGGGACCACGTCGGTTTTGCCCTTGAGGCATGCGCACGCCGCCAGGTGCCGCAGGTCGTCGTTTCAGCGCAGTTTGCCAAGCTGGTCAAGATTGCTGCAGGGCATGCCAACACCCATGCTCATACCGCTGGTCTTGATCTCTCCGCACTGGCGGCTTGGGCTCAAACTGACGGGCTTGACGAGTCGGTCAGCAAACGGATAGAGTTGGCGCATACTGCCCGCGAAGCATTCCTGTCTGCTGAGAGACCACTGCAGCTGTCGGGCCTGGTTGCGGGACGAGCGCTCCAGCAGCTGCAGCCCCTTTCACCGGCAAGCGAACTCGGAATTTTGCTGGTTGATTATGCTGGTCAGGTGTGCGCCAGGTTCGGTGCAGTCACCACCTGGGAAGTCTCAACATGAAAAACAAGGAAGGGTATCATCAGATGAAGACGATTCATGTCATCGGAGCTGGAATAGAAGGGCAGGAGGGTTTCAGCCGCAGGGCTATGGAACTGGTTGGTCACGCGGATATGCTGATTGGCGGTGCCCGTCAACTTGCGCTCTTTCCGGAATTTTCCGGCAGGACCCTGACCATAGGGGCCAACCTGGCTCCGGTGGTTGAATGTCTCAAGAAAGATCATGGTTCGGTGGTGGTCCTGGCCTCTGGTGACCCGCTTTTCTTCGGCATCGGTCGTTACCTGCTGCGCAACCTTCCAGAGGCTGATCTTGAGTTTGTCCCGAATGTCAGTTCGGTCCAGTATGCTTTTGCCAAAATTCGTGAGCCCTGGGACGATGCCGTCTTCGTCTCTGCCCATGGTCGAGGTATGACGGGGGCTGTGGACCAGATTGTGGCCCACGACAAGATTGCGATTCTCACTGACGAAGTGAATACCCCCCGCGGGATTGCCCGTGAGCTGATTGACCGGGGGCGGGACGGCTATACCGCTTACCTCTGTGAAAATCTTGGAACGAATGACGAGGCGATTACCCACACTGATCTCAAAGGGTTGCTGAATATTCAGGCGGCACCTTTGAATGTCCTGATCCTGATCAAGGAGTATGAATCCGGTGGCGACGGCGCCGGACCTTGCCTGGGGATTCCGGATGAAGACTTTGCCACGGTCAAGAAGCTGATCACCAAGGAAGAAGTGCGCGCCGTGAGCCTGGCGAAGCTGCGCCTGCGCCAGGATATGACCCTCTGGGATATAGGTGCCGGTTCCGGTTCGATCAGTATCGAAGCGGATCATCTCATGCCGAATGGTCGCGTCTTTGCGGTAGAACGCAATCCCCAGTGTCTGGCGTTTCTCAAGGAGAACCTGCGAAAATTCAACTCGCGCAACATAACGCTGATCGAAGAGGAAGCTCCTGCCTGCCTGGATGACCTGCCGGATCCGGACCGGGTCTTTATCGGTGGCTCCGGCGGCCATCTCTGGAAGATTCTTGCTGCGGCTGACAGTCGCTTGTCAACCGGGGGACGGATGGTCCTCAATGCCGTCACTCTGGATACCCTGACATCAGCAACCGAATTTTTCGAGAATGCCAACTACGATTTGGAAGTAACTACAGTCAATATCTCGCGCACCCGGCCACTGACCGATTACAAAATGTTCGAAGCGTTTAACCCGGTTTTTATCCTGGCGGCGGTCAAGGTTTGAACCAGAGCTGAGAGGCTCGAGGCGTGTGTTACGACATACCTTCTAAATGACAAACTGTTCGAGCAGACTTCACACCATATCCGGCGGTTTTCAGATGCGATCTACAGAGATATCGTCCCCGGTAACATTTGTCGGGGCGGGTCCCGGTGACCCTGAGCTGATCACGGTTAAGGGGCAGAAAGCGCTGCGCCTGGCCGACCTGGTGATCTATGCCGGCTCCCTGGTGAACCCCGCATTGCTGACAGATCTCAAGCCCGGCGCCAACGTCATCGACAGTGCCCCTTTGAACCTTGACCAGGTTATGGAGTGTATGTTGGCTGTAGCTGGCACAGGTGGACAGGTTGTGCGTCTGCATACTGGAGACCCATCTCTTTACGGAGCCATTCAAGAACAGATGGAACGGCTTGATGAAGCGGGTATCGAGTACACCGTCATCCCCGGTGTCACCGCCGTCTTTGCGGGAGCGGCAGCTCTAAAACAGCAGCTGACCCTGCCAGAAGTTGCACAGACGTTGATTCTCAGCCGCATCGGGGGACGGACCCCGGTTCCGGTAAATGAGCAGCTGTGCAAGCTTGCTGCTGTGGG
>JBPPMB010000134.1:0-71923 GCA_051305855.1 Desulfuromonadales bacterium | reverse complement strand
ATCCAGTGCACCGGCCTCGGAACCACGACAGACAGCCTCTCCGCCCTCAAAAAGCATGTTTTCGAAGACAAGACATTCAGCATGGAGCGTGTCCTTGATGCGGTCGCCAGGAATTTCGCCGGAGAGGAGTTCCTGCGCCAGACGATTATCAACAAGACGCCATTCTTTGGCAACGATGATGATGCTGCCGATGACATTGCCCTGCAGATCTATGCCGACCTGTTCGCCGCTATTGATGGCAAACCGAACGTCAAGGGGGAGTCCTTCCACCTCAATATGCTCTCCACCACCTGCCACATCTACTTCGGTAAAGTGATGGGTGCGACGACCAATGGCCGTTTGGCAGGCAAGTCGATTTCCGACGGCACTTCGCCGTCCCACGGTGCAGATACGCATGGGCCCTCGGCGGTGATTCGTTCGTTGACCAAGCTCGATCACACCCTGTCTGGCGGCACCCTGCTTAACCAGCGCTTCTTGCCCAGCCTGCTCAAGCGGGACGAGGATGTCACCCGACTGGGCCAGTTGATCCGCAGTTACTTCACCCTCGGCGGGCACCACATCCAGTTCAATGTCGTTGATACGGCAACTCTCGTGGCAGCTCAACATGCCCCGGAGGACTACCGCGACCTGCTGGTACGCATGGCCGGCTACAGTGATTATTTTAACGATATGAACGCCGACCTGCAGCAGGAAGTCATCGAACGGACCGAGAACGAGTCTTTCTGAAATGCAGCAGGGGCTGATCTTCGACATCAAGCGCTATTCCATCAATGACGGCCCAGGTATCCGTGTCACTATATTTTTCAAGGGATGTCCACTGAACTGCCGGTGGTGCCATAACCCAGAAAGCATCTCACCGCAGATCCAGAAACTGTTCACGTCCAGCAAGTGCATCGGCTGTGGCGAATGTTGCCGAGTCTGCCCGGTTCAGGCCTGTCTTCTGACGGAACAGGGTGTCGCTACAGACGAAAGTCTGTGCAACCTGTGCGGGAAATGTTCTGAGGTTT
Source organism: Desulfuromonadales bacterium (assembly GCA_051305855.1). Lineage (GTDB taxonomy): Bacteria > Desulfobacterota > Desulfuromonadia > Desulfuromonadales > BM103 > M0040. Next base: position 70,916 of record JBPPMB010000134.1, on the reverse strand, counting down.
GTCCAACCCTGGCGACTGAGATGTCGGGGCACTACCGGTCAGTCGATGAACTCATTAAAATTATCGAAAAAGAGCGGCCGTTCTTTGACCAGTCGGGCGGCGGCGTAACCTTCTCAGGGGGGGAGCCGTTGCTTTACCCCGATTTCCTCATCGAGACGCTTGAGGCCTGCGGCCTGCGCCAGATCCATCGTGCCGTCGATACCTCGGGTTTCGTTAATAAAGAAACGCTCCTCAGGGTGGCAAAGCACACCGATCTGTTCCTTTATGATCTGAAAATACTTGATGCCGACAAACACAGGCAATACACCGGAGTTGACAACCGGTTGATCCTGGACAACCTCAAGGCTCTGGCTGGCAACGGAGCAGCAATTCAGATTCGCATCCCCCTGATTGGCGGAGTTAATGATGATAATGAAAGCATGACCGCTTTCGCTGCATTTGTCGCCGGCTTACCTGGAGACAAGAAGCCGGTCAATCTGCTGCCCTTTCATGATGTCGCCAAGGGTAAGGATCAGAAACTTGGCCAGGAACGTGATCTGAATGGACTACGTGAGCCGAGCAAGGCTGATCTGGAGCGAGTGATAGGGCTCTTTGCTGATCATGGGCTGATTGCGAATGTGGGAGGCTAAGCTGTATGTCATATGCGGTTATGCATAAGATAACCACAAATAAAATATAATGCATATGCGCATAAAATACTATAAAACATAATTATTACAGGGATTATAGGTATAGTTAACCCTTAAATTGTATGTTTATATGCATAATTTACTCGAACGCTAATTTCCTTTTTCCCTTATAAACAATTCATGAAAAATAAAAAGTTGCAGACTCTCACCCCTGGCCAGTCTGACAGGTTTCTGTACCTATTGTAGGAAGTGTAGTCATTACGGCAAGTTATGGTTTTCACTTCATCTTGTCTTTTGTCGTTCTGAATTATGTAACGCCCTCCCCATAACCTAAAAGAATCTTGTCTCACCGCTTGGCATCTTGTTTGCTCTATTTATAGTGTCATAATGATTTAACGCGTATGGCGTGTCATTTCAGAATCTACGGATTCTGCTTTTGAAACATCAATAAACGGAACAAGAAAGGTGCCCACCATGAATCTGTTGAACAATGCCATCCTGAAAGTCCCGACACCTGTCAATGAACCGATTTACAGCTACGCTCCCGGAACGCCGGAGCGGCATCTGCTCAAGGCGACGATCGATGAAATCAAGTCGAAGCAAGTGGAGATTCCCCTGATTATCGGTGGCAAGGAAGTTCGCACCGGCAAGCTTGGCAAAATAGTCATGCCTCACGATCACCAGCATGTTTTGGGAGAGTATCATCAGGCCGGTGAAAAAGAGATCAACATGGCGATTGATGCCGCTATGGCGGCCAAAGCGGATTGGGCCAGCCTGCGTTGGGAAGAGCGTGCTGCCATCTTCCTCAAAGCAGCCGAGCTGCTTTCCGTTAAGTATCGCTACATGATGAACGCGATCAGCATGCTTTCTACCAGCAAGAGCGCATATCAGGCCGAGATCGATGCCGCCTGCGAACTGATCGATTTCCTGCGGTTCAATGTTTACTTCGCCCAGCAGGTCTATACCGATCAACCCCTGTATTCTCCGAAAGGCCTCTGGAACTTCGTGCAGCAGCGGCCTCTCGAAGGCTTTGTGTTTGCTGTTGCTCCGTTCAATTTCACCGCAATCGCCGGAAACCTGGCTTCGGCTCCGGCCATTATGGGTAATACCGTCCTGCTCAAGCCGGCGTCTTCATGTGTTTACACACCTTACCTCTTCATGCAGATTCTCAAAGAAGCCGGAATGCCCGACGGCGTCATCAACTTTGTACCAGGTCCCGGTTCGATGGTCGGCAAGATTTGCCTCGATCATCGTGACCTCGGCGGTATTCACTTCACCGGTTCGACTGGTGTTTTTCACCAGATGTGGCAGACGGTCGGCAACAATATCGCCAAATATAAATCGTACCCGCGCATCGTTGGCGAAACCGGCGGTAAAGACTTTATCTTTGCGCATAAAAGCGCTGACGTGAAGCAGCTGGCAACCGCCATCATCCGTGGCTCCTTCGAGTTCCAGGGGCAGAAATGCTCGGCGTCTTCACGCGCCTATGTACCGGCATCCATCTGGGGGCAGGTCCGCGAGACTCTCGAAACGGACCTGGCCAGAGTCAAGATGGGTCCGACCAGCGATTTTACCAACTTCTTTAACGCGGTCATTGACAAGTCGGCGTTTGCGACGATCACCGAATTTATCGATTATGCCAAGGATGCCAAGGATGCCGAAGTCATCATCGGCGGAGGCTACGATGACAGCAAAGGCTACTTCATCGAACCGACCGTGATTCTGACCAGTAATCCACACTTCCGGACCATGGAAGAAGAGATTTTCGGACCGGTCATGACCATCTTTGTCTATGACGATGCCAAGTACGAAGAGACATTGGACGTCTGTGACCGGACTTCAATCTATGCCTTGACCGGTGCAGTCTTTGCCAGAGACAGACATGCCGTGAGCCTCGCTTGCAGCAGATTGGAAAACGCCGCTGGCAACTTCTATATCAACGACAAACCGACCGGTGCGGTGGTTGGTCAGCAACCATTCGGTGGCGCCCGGGCTTCTGGCACCAACGACAAAGCCGGTTCTTACCTGAACCTGGTTCGCTGGGTCTCGATGCGCACAATCAAGGAAACATTCGATGCTCCGTCGAGCTTTGAATATCCCTTCATGGATGCTGAATAATAGGAAGTCTGGAGGAATCAATGTCTCTTTTTAATTTTCTTGTCTCCAAAACCATCATGCATGTACCAGGACCGATCGTCGGCATCTTTGCCAAGGGTTACATCGCCGGCGAGGAACTCAGGGATGCTGTGGCTGTGACCCGTGACTTCAACAGCAAGGGAATCATGGCGACCATTGATATCCTCGGCGAGTTCATCAAGACCAGGGAAGAGGCGACCTTTTTCAAACAACAGTGTCTGGACATCCTGGGGACAATCGACAAGGAAGGCCTTGATGCCAACCTGTCGCTCAAGCCGACCCAGATGGGGCTGGGACTCGACAATGAGTTCGCCTTCGCAAACATTCGCGAAATCGTTGCCCTGGCGGCCAGTTTGAACAATTTCGTGCGCATCGATATGGAGGATCATCCTTGTACTGATGACACCCTCGACTTCTTTCGGCGCCTGCGTGAAGAGTTCCCCGGGCATGTCGGCGTGGTCCTGCAGGCCTACCTGCGCCGCACTCTTGATGACATCGAAAGCTTGAGCGACGGTCTGCTGCATTTTCGACTCTGCAAGGGCATCTATAATGAGCCGAGATCGATCGCCTATAAAGATATGGCAATCATCAACCGCAGTTTCTCTTGCTGTCTCGAAAAGATGTTCGAGAAGAAGGCCTATGTCGGCATAGCTACCCACGATGAAAAGCTGGTGTTCGAGGCGTTGCAGCTGATTAACAAGTTCGGCCTGAAGCGCGAGGAGTATGAATTCCAGATGCTGCTCGGCGTCGACCCGGAGCTGCGCGATATTCTGGTGAAGAATGGCCACCGTATGCGTGTCTATGTCCCCTTTGGTAAATCGTGGCTGCCTTATTCCAAGCGGCGGCTCAAGGAGAATCCGGGTATCGCACAGCATGCCCTGAAGCAGATGCTCGGTATGAAGCGTCACTCTGCCTGAGTGGGCGTAACTAAGAGCCAAATCTCGAAGGAGGACGCCCGTTGTGGGTGTCCTCCTTTTCGTATAGTGTGCTCATGAAACCCGGGGACAGTCCCGTGAGAAGCCGGGACAGTTCCGTTAGAAACCCGGGGACAGTCCCGTGAGAAGCCGGGGACAGTTCCGTTAGAAACCCGGGGACAGCCCCGTGAGAAGCCGGGACAGTCCCATAGCCCTGGAAACGAATGACTCGACAGGCAACCCTCAAAACTGTATATCATCTCTGGTGGCCCCTGGCTGCGACCTGGCTGATGATGGCGGTCGAAGGACCCTTTCTGGCAGCTGTCATTGCCCGCATGGGGGAGAGTGCCACCAATCTGGCAGCCTACGGGATTGCCTATGCATTCGGACTGATCGCCGAGGGTCCGGTGATCATGCTGCTGAGTGCAGCGACGCGCCTCGCCATGGGGCGCAATGATTACGTCCGTTTGCGAGCTTTCTCCGTAGCCATGTGCAGCCTCGTTACACTGTTGCTCCTGCTCCTGGTGTCGCCTCCGTTATTTGCTCCTCTGACAAACACCCTTCTCGGTCTGTCAGCAGATGTTGCCCGCCTTGTGCACCAGGCCTTGTGGCTGCTTCTGCCCTGGCCGGCAGCCATCGGTATGCGCCGTTTCTACCAGGGGGTGCTGATCGCCCATCACCAGCCTGGCAGGGTTGCCGTCGGCACCATCGCCAGGCTTCTGGCCATGTCTTCCACGGCATTCTCCCTCTGGAGCTTTGACGTGCTGGATGGTGCGAGTCTGGGGGCTTGTTCTCTGAGTGCCGGGGTGGTTGCGGAAGCCCTGGCAACCCGCTGGCTGGCCCGAAGGGCGATCGCAGCATCTCTCGCCGAGGCAGGGGAGGAGAGTGTCATGTCCTCCTACACGGCACTGACTCGCTTTTATCTGCCACTTGCGATGACGCCGTTAATCGGCCTGAGCATCCACCCCGTGGTCACCTTTTTCTTGGGTCATGGTTACAAGCCGCTTGAGTCTCTGGCAATCATGCCGGTTCTTTATGCGCTGACATTCCTGTTCCGTGCCCTGGGACTCTCTTTTCCTGAAGTTGCCATTGCCACCTTGAAGGATGGCGAGCAGAATCGTGACGTGATTCGAAAATTTGCCTTTTATCTGGCCCTGGCCCTTGGTGGCGGATTGTCGTTGATTGCCTTTACGCCGTTGAATGTCTTCTGGTTTGAGACCCTCTCCGGGTTGCCGGGCGAACTGGTGCGATTGGCAATTCCGCCTTTGCAGATTATGGCATTTTTCCCGGCTCTGACGGTTGCCATTGGATACCAGCGGGCGATTCTGATAGATGCTGGGGTCACTCTGCCAGTGATTCTGGCAACAGCAATTGAGGCCCTGGGAATTTTCTCGATTCTGGCCCTGCTTATACTATACTCAACGCTTCCGGGAGTGACTTCAGCCGCGCTTGCCTACTTGCTTGGCCGATGTCTGGCACTGCTCTATCTGTGCTGGCCGTGCACAGGTGTGCAGCGTCGCAGCACTTTTGTTATCTCTTAGTTTCATCGCGGAGTTTTTGATGCAGGTAGAGAATAAACGTATCGGGGTCTGGTTTGTTCTGATGGCTGCCGTGTTGTGGGGCACAACCGGAACTTCCCAGGCTTTTGCACCTGCCGGATTCGACTCGATGGTGATTGGCGCCCTGCGCCTGGCCATTGGTGGCGGCGCCATGTTGCTGTTAGTGCTGCTGCGGAGCGGGATGTCACAGCTGCGTGGCTGGCCGTTAAAAGTAACTTTTGCTGCCGCTGCCTTTACAGCGCTTTATCAGCTCTGTTTTTTCGCCGGGGTGGCCAAGACCGGGGTGGCTGTCGGAACCATTGTCGGCATCGGCAGTGCGCCGGTTGCCGGGGGGGCCCTTGGTTATCTGTTCCGGGGTGAGCGCCCGGGACGTCCCTGGTTTGCGGCAACTGCTCTGGCGATTGTCGGCTGCATTGTGCTGACCTTAAGCAGTGGCGGCGATGTCAGGATCGATCCGCTCGGTGTCGCTCTCGCGATCGGTGCCGGTATCGCCTATGCCGCCTATACACTGGTCATAAAGGGTCTTCTGGATACACATGAACCAGACGCGGTTATTGCTGTGATTTTTTGCATCGGTGCCCTGATGCTTGCCCCCCTGCTGGTTGGCCGCGATATGGCCTGGCTGGCGGCGCCGCGCAGCATCGCGGTGGTCCTGCATCTCGGCCTGGTGACGGCAGCGCTTGCATACTGGTTCTTCGTACGTGGTTTGCGGCGCGTCCCGGTGGCGACTGCAGTGACACTCAGCCTGGCAGAACCCTTGACGGCAGGCCTTCTGGGGTTCCTGGTCCTGGGAGAGCAGTTGAACCCCCTTTCATTTGCCGGCATCGCCCTGATTTTTTCAGGGTTGGCCGTCCTCACCTGCGCTGGTCGAGCAGCACCGGAAAGCTCGGCGAAATTTGGCGGCTGACAGCATGATCAATCAACGCAAGGCTTATATTTACGCTCTCGGAGCGGTGCTGATCTGGTCGACAGTGGCTTCGGCATTCAAAATCTCATTGCGCAGCTTATCGCCGGCCCATCTGCTGCTCTATGCCAACCTTGTTTCCGTACTGCTGCTTGGCACTATTCTGCTCTGCCGCCGTGAGCTTGGCCTGGCCTTGCCGAAAAACCGCCGCGAATTGCTGCGCTCAGCCTGCCTGGGACTGCTTAATCCCTTTCTTTACTACCTGATCCTCTTCAAAGCCTATGCCCTGTTGCCGGCCCAGGAAGCCCAGCCTCTCAACTATACCTGGGCGATTACTCTGTCGCTTCTGGCCGTACCGCTACTCAAACAGCGTCTTTGCCTGCGTGAAGTCATCGCTATTCTGATCAGTTACAGCGGCGTGCTGGTCATCTCGACCCGGGGCGACCTGTTCGGATTGAACTTTTCCGATCCGTATGGTGTCGCCCTGGCTCTGGGCAGCACGATCATCTGGGCGCTCTACTGGATTTACAACACCAGGGATGACAGGCCGCCGCTGGCCGGTTTGTTCATGAGCTTTCTCTGTGCACTGCCGCTGATCTTTATCTATTGTCTGGTCTTTACTGAAATGCAGATCCCCGATGTGACCGGGGTGCTTGGCGCTGCCTATATCGGCTGCTTCGAGATGGGGATTTCCTTTTTCCTCTGGCTGCAGGCTTTGAAATACACTGCCAGCACAGCGCGGATCAGCAGCTTGATCTTCATATCGCCCTTTATCTCACTGGTCTTGATTCATTTACTGGTCGGCGAGGAGATCCTGCCCTCAACCTTTTACGGGCTGATTCTGATCGTTGCTGGTCTGATTTTGCAACAGTTTGTGAGAAAAACCACTGCGGTCACCGGGTGATATTTCTTGTTATGCGGTGGCCGTCTTGTCCTGCGAGACGGGTGTCTCCTGCTTCTTCAGGGTGAGAACCTTAATCAGGCCGAGCAGGCCAACCACGATAAAGAACACTCCCCGCCACTTGTCGGGTTGCTTGCCCTCACTCAGGAAAATCACGTCGTCCGCAATATCCAGGCCGGTCTGCTTGGCCAGTTTCAGCAGCTTCTGCTGATTGCCACGGGCAATTATGCCGGTGACCAGCATACCGGTAACGTCTCTCTGCCCCTTGAATTCATCAGCGTGATCACGGCGGAAATCCTGTTTCTCGGGGATTGTATCGGTCAGGAAGTGATAGTCCCGAAAGAGCTTCAGAAGGAGTGGATTGCGAGTCTCAACCATGACCCTGATCTGCTCCTGGTCGGGATGTGCAAGCTGGGGAACCAGGAGCGCTTCCATTTCCAGAGAACCGGACGTCGAAATGCCCCGGTCAAGGTCCTGGTAGCCTGCGGTCACTTGCAGCCACTCCTGTGGTGCTCCGGTTTGCTCCAATATGCCAATGCTGACTGGTTGTGGCGACTGGTTGTGAAACCAGAGGATCAGGTCACCCATGCCCAGGAAAAGCAGAACCAGGCAGACGGAGAGCAGGGTAAAGCGGAATCGGCGCATGCAATATATCCGTTGCTGAGCGGTTAAGAGAAAAAGCAAGGAGAGGGACTGCAAAAGCTGCCCCTCTCCTTATTTAGCAGGTTGTCTCTTTTGATGCAAGAATCAGGCTTCCGCACCCTCCTCGACCATGGTTCCCTTCTTCTGGGTCATCAGGGAGATGAGAACCAAAGTCAGGATGCTGGCCGGGATGGAGATGGCTGCCGGGCTGTTGAAAGCGACCGGCGCATCCTGCGGAAGCAGCCCGTAACGGACCCACATGTCAGGCGAAATCAGGATCAGTCCGAGGGAAGAGATCAGGCCGACCAGAATCGAGGCTGCCACGCCCTGGGCAGTGGCCTTCTTCCAGAACAGAATCATCAGGATCGCCGGCAGGTTGGCCGAGGCCGCTACGGCAAAGGCCCAGCCGACCAGGAAGGAGACGTTCATTCCTTCGAAGATGATGCCGAGGTAGATGGCGATGGCGCCTATGACCATGGCCGAGATCTTGCCGGCCCTGACCTTGCCTTTGTCCGTCATATTCATGCCGAGGAAGTTGTCCATCAGGTCATGGGCTACCGCGCCGGCCGAAGCGACGATCAGGCCGGAGACAGTGCCGAGCACTGTGGCAAAGGCCAGTGATGAGATCACGGCAAACAGGACGACCCCGAAGGAGAGGGCCAGCAGCGGTGCCGACATGTTGTTGTCGGTGATGTTGATGACGCCGTTAGTCATGGCGCCGAGGCCAAGGTAGAGGGTCAGGATGTAGAAAAAGCCGATGGCGGCGATAGCGACGATGGTTGATTTGCGGGCCGCCGCCTGGCTCGGTACCGTGTAGTAACGAATCAGGATGTGGGGCAGGGCCGCAGTACCGCAGAACAGCGCGAGCATCAGCGAGATGAAGTTGAATTTGTCGAGTCCGCTGGCGTTGTCAACCTTGAACTTGAGGCCGGGACGCAGGATGCGGCTGCCAGGAGTCGGCTTCTGGTAGTAGATGGTCGTTGTGCTGTCGCCGACCTTGACGTACTTCTTGCCCCACAGCACCACGGTGCTGTCCTTGAAGCGGTTCAGGAACTCGAGAGGCCCGACCGCGCCAGTCTGGGCAATTTCCTTGCCATCGACCGTGATCTCCTTGATGTGGCCGACAGCGAAGAACTTGCCGTCTTCCTTGGGGGCACCGTTGAACAGTTTGGTGCCGTCAGCCATTTCGGTAACATAGAGGGCCTCGACCAGCTCGTAGCCCGTGGCTGCTTCTTTGAGGTGCCAGACAGTCTCTTCGCCATTCCGGGAGAGTTTTACAAAACCCTCTTTACCGAAGGCAGAGTCGAGGCCAGCGACCACATCGTAGCCGGCGACCTGAAGAGTGCCGTCGGCAACCTCCGCCTGCAAATTCTGAAATTGATGGTATTCCTTGGTGTCGCCCTGGTTGGGGTCGGTACCGAGCCCGCGGAAGAGCACGAGGCCCACGACGATGGTGGAGCAGATCAGCAACAGGGCGCCCTTGAAGAACTGCACGTAGGTGGTGGAGGCCATGCCGGCAGTGGCGACGATGATAGTGACGACCACGCCGACGATGCAGACACCGACCCAATGCGGCATTCCTAGCAGCGGTTGCACCAGAACGCCGGCGCCGACCATCTGCGGTATCAGGTAGAAGACCGAAACGACCAAGGTCGAAATGGCGGCCATCAGCTGGATCGACTTGGAATTGAATTTCGAGTCGAGAGCGTCGGTGAAAGTGTATTTGCCGAGGCGCTTCATCGGTTCGGCCACCAGGAAGAGGGCAACCATCCAGCCCGCCAGGTAGCCTATGGAGTACATCCAGCCGTCGAAACCGGCGGTGGCGATCATGCCGCAAATGCCGAGGAAGGACGCTGCTGAAAGGTAGTCACCGGCAAAGGCGATGCCGTTGGTGAACCAGTGGATGTTGCCGCCTGCGGCATAATAACCGGATGCCGATGTGGTGCGCCGGGCCAGGAAAAACGAGAGGCCGAGGACGAACAGAACGAAAAAAACAAACAGGCCGATGGCCAGGGGTGATTGCGTATAGATCATGAGTCTTCTCCCTTGTCAGTTCAGGCGCGCTTCGGCGGCGGTACAGAAGTGATTGTAAATAACTGCCAGCACCAGGGCGAAAATGATCAGGAAGAAGCCGTAGAGAATAGCCAGCGTCTGACCGAAATAGACTTTTTCCATCAGCGCCGGGAAAGCGGTATTGATGACGACAAAGCCGAAGTAGGTCAGGGTGTAGACGATGAACATTGAAATGCCGATCTTGCTCTTGTACGCGGCGGCATTATCCTTGCCGAGTTTTACTGCAGGTCCGTGTCCCATAAGAGATGACTCCTTGTTTGGTTTTTGCCTAAGTTCTCTCCAAAATAACTACATCTGGTAATAATGAGGCCAATTAAATTGCGGAGTGGAAGAGACTCCGCTTATCATAAACCCAAGGCCTTCTTGCATTGCTTCTCAGGGCAGGCTTACATGAAAACAGCCAGAATCTTGCGTCATGAGAGTCTTTTAAAGGTACTTATTCGGGAAAAAGGACCATATAATGGGGTGGTATTTTTTGCGACATGATACGTCGTTCTAAAAATAAGTCAACAGATTATTTCCGTTGCTATGCAGATTTACAGGCTTATTTAATAAAGTATAAGGAATTTCAGGAGAATTTGTGCTTACTCATAAATTGTTAGCTATGGGGACAAAAAGATGTTTTATCTTATCGGTTAAAAAATGTCGATATGGCTTTGGCTTTGGCTTTGGCTTTGGCTTTTGCATGCAAAGCCTTTACACCGGCTGAAAGGCCAGGTTAGAAAACACGTGATGCGGATATGCTACCAGAACCCATAATTTTAAGAATTCCTGCGAGTTACAGAACACTCGTGTTATCGAAGAAAGGATCAATCGATGGTTGAGTATAAGGTCGTAGAACTGGACGTGGTCACCGATGAGTCTATAGAGCAGGTATTGAATTGCTGGACGGCGCAAGGCTGGCACTTCGACAGCTTGCAGTTTATCGTTCGGGAGGCCAGCAAGCGACCTTCGATGGCTTTTGTTCTCTTTACCCGGGAAAAGCAATCTTCCGCTAACAAGATGCGCGAGGAGACCATCTCATCTACAGGCTCCTAGACGTTGTCAGTCAGCGCGATCATCCACGTCACGGTATGAGATGGTGTGACTGGGGTCCGAGGAGGGAGAGGCTCCGCAACGCTGACAGATCGGTTCCACGGGTTCGTCTTCAGCTGTTTCGACGGTGCTGAGCTCCAGCAGTTTGCCCCGGCAATTGCAGTACCATTTGCGGTAGATAGTCATTGTGGCCTCCTTGACGTTGCTAAAGGACTGGACTCCCAGTATGGCAGGGATTTGACCAGAGGCAAGGCATCGCTGCGGAAAGTGGCACCTAAGGCAGGACGATCTGGAGAACAAGAAAATCGGGGGAGCCGTAGCTCCCCCGTGTCTGTTCATATCACCATTTCTGCCCATGGCAAGAATAACAACTGGGTGCCGATCCTGAGCCTCTAAGGTCTGCACCGTGGCAAGTCACGCAATTGCTCGTGCCATTCTTGTCCACGTAGTTGCGGTGATCTTTTCCCGCGTCGCTGAAATACGCGTGGACGAAGGGAGCTGTCGGGTCGGTGGGAGGAGTCAGGGTATCCAGATAATCGGCCACAGCATTGGCATTCGGATCTGTCATGCTGATGCCTTTATGACCTGACGTGATGTTGCCGTATGCCGCATCCCCTTTCCCTGATAAATCCATAGTGCCGCCCTGCCCGATATTGTGGCATCCGATGCAGTTGCTGCTGACGAGCGCCTGCCCGTCAGGTGTGCTCGGTGTGGTGCCACCGTCTGTGCCCGGATCTGGTGTGCCACCGCCGGTGCCAGGATCAGGTGTGCCACCGCCGGTGCCCGGCGTGGTGGTCCCACCCTGACTATCAAAGTATGTCGCAATAGCGGTCATTTCATCGGCAGTCAGAGCAAGGCCATTATGGGCAGTGCCACCGCCGAACCTGGTTGTGACCTTGGCGCCATCGCCAGCAAGTTCACGATAACTGGTGTCGCTAGTACCAACCGTGTGGCAGAGCGAGCAATTGGCGCCAGTGGCGCCGGTGAAGATCGCCTGCCCGTCAGGTGTGCTCGGTGTGGTTCCACCGCCGGTACCAGGGTCAAGTGTGCCACCGCCTGTGCCCGGATCAGTCGTGCCACCGCCTGTGCCAGGATCAGGTGTGCCACCGCCGGTGCCAGGATCAGCCGTGCCACCGCCCATACCCATTCGGGCCTGGTAGAATCCATCGGCGATATTGATCGCGTTGGCCAAGTCGTTGTCGACCGTTGTCACAGAGTCCATCGGGATGCCCGACTTAGCCTGGCGGACTGCATCTTTCATTATGACAGCGGCCATATTTGCCATATCGCTGACCGTGAAATCAGCGCCGATGGCAGAGGACATTTGCTGATAAAGAACCGGGTTCAAACTCTCCCGAACCATGGCCGCTATATCGTTAAAATGTACCGGGGAGTCGGCAGCAGGAGATCCGCCGCCATAATTGAAATTGTTGGTTGCTTCCATGAAGGCGTTGACTGACATGTTCGCCTGCAGCAGGACCAGATCGCTCGCGCTTACAGTAGCCATCGGATCGGCATAAAGTCTGCTCGCAGTAAGCCCGCTCAGGCCTGCGCTGTTCATCATCTGAATGACTGCCGCCGGTGTCATGCCGTTGGCCAGCAGGGTAGTCAGAGGTGATACGACGACTGGTTCCTTGTCGTCGGCGAAGACCTGACGCTTGATGACGCCGGTATATGGCTCATTGGCATGCTGACCTTTGCTGTTGAGGTTGATCCGGATGATTGATCCGACCTTGATCGGCTCATTGAAAGCGAATTGACCTGTGGCACTCGATGTGCCCGCGCTGCCCTGGATCAGTGTCTGCTCATCGGCACTGAGTTCTTCAAATTGGGCCCCGGTGATATAGGGGTCGACCGCAATGCCTGATTTGATACTGGTTGTAACCAGGGTATCATTACTGCTGCTCCCGGCAACGTCGTCACTTCCTCCATCCCCGCCGCAGGCGGTCAAAAAGCTCGTCAACAAGATCATCAATAACCATTTGCTACTTTTCATAGTAATCATTCCTTTCCCTCTCAAGAGAAGTCTCTGTGCAAAGCGATTCTACAGATATTTTATTTTCGCCTTGTGGATTGCGAGTCTCAGTGGGTGGCAGTTCCACGGAAAAAGCTTCGCAGGTGTTTTGATGTCAGATCCGAAAGATTAAACAGGCCAATCTTTCCTTCTGCTCCTGGGGAATGAACAACAGAAAACCGTAGATTAAAATTGCAAATTAATTCATAGCAAACTACAAAGCAATAAGTTTGCCATAAATGGCACAATTGCTCTAAAGTGCAAAATAATACAATAACATTGGATGCTTGTAATTTTATTATAAAAGCTTTAAGCGTATTTCATGATGGAAGGTCGTTGCGCTTAGTGTGGAATTTTTGCAATTATCATTGAAACTTTACAACACATGACTGAAGCTTTACCGTGCTGAGTCACTGGGGAAACTCACCTACAGGTTCGACAAAATAGCCAATCAACTGCCCCTGTATTTCAGTAAATCAGCCCGGTCTTCTTGCGAACCTTGTGCAGCGTCTTGCTCGCTGTATGCTTGGCCTTGTTTGCTCCTTTGGCGAGGATCTCACGGATTCCCTCGGGATTAGCCAAAAGCTCCCTGCGGTACTCGGCCTGGGGCGCGAAGTAGTCACGCACCGTTTCGAACAGCTGCTGTTTGACATCGCCGAAGGCCAGCCCGCCGGCCAGGTAGCGTTGTCTTAACGCTTCGTCGCCTGCCTTGTCGAGGAAGAGCCTCGACAGTTTATAGACATTGCAGGCATCGGGGTCCTTCGGATCCTCAACCGGGATCGGTGCGGTGACGATGCGCATGATCTGCTTGCGCAGCGACTTGTCATCTGCAAAGAGGTCGATGGTGTTGCCGTAGCTCTTGCTCATCTTCTGGCCATCGAGACCTGGTACCGTGGCGACCTCTTCGTCAATTTCCGGTTCCGGCAGGGTGAAGATGTCGCCGTACTCGTTGTTGAACTTGATGGCGATGTCGCGAGCGACTTCCACGTGCTGCTTCTGATCCTTGCCAACCGGAACTTTTTCGCTCTGAAAGAGCAGGATGTCTGCCGTCATCAGCACCGGGTAGGCGAACAGGCCGTGGTTAGCGGCGATGCCTTTACCGATCTTGTCCTTATAGCTGTGACAGCGCTCGAGCAGGCCCATCGGCGTGAAGTTGGAGAGGAGCCATGCCAGTTCCTGGACTTCCGGGACATCGGATTGCACCCAGAAGGTACTTTTCTCTGGATCCATGCCGAGAGCGAGAAAGTTTGCGGCTGCTTCGAGAGTGCCGCGTGCGAGGATTTTGCCGTCACTAACCGAGGTCTGGGCATGATAGTTGGCGATAAAGCAGAACAGCTCGGCCTCTGCCTGATAGGCAATCATCTTCGACATCATGCCGAAGTAGTTACCAAGGTGCAGGGAGCCCGAGGGCTGGATGCCGGATAGAACGCGCATGGTACATCTCCTTGAGAACATCATGGTGCCAGAGCTGAGTTCTGCCACCGGGCAGTTTAAGTGACCGCGAACTTAACAGAAAAGCACGTTGATTTCAATCAGCGACAACAACTGAAGGAAACTATGACGTTTGCACTGTGTGCAGAGAGAAAAAATCGTCAGCATCGCGCACAGTTCCTGGCCCTTTATGCAAACCGGATAGGGGTAAGGCAGGCAAAAAAAGGGCACTTCTTGTGAAGTGCCCTTTTTCAGATAACAGGTGTAATAACGAAGCGTCAGAAAACAATATCGTAGACTTCATTGAACGATTTCACAAAATAAACCTCGAGCCCCTCTTTGAGGTAATCGGGCAGGGCTTCATAGTCATTGCGGTTGTCGATCGGGAAAATGAGAGATTTCAGCCCTGATCTGCGTGCAGCAATGGTCTTCTCCTTGAGGCCGCCGATTGGTAAAACGCGACCGGTCAGCGTCAGTTCACCGGTCATGCCGAGCTTCTTCTTCACGACCTTGCCGGTGATTGTCGACACCAGGGCGGTCGCCATGGTAATGCCTGCCGATGGGCCGTCTTTGGGGGTCGCGCCGGCTGGAACGTGCAAATGGATGAAGTGCTGGTCAAAGAAATCTGCATGACCACCGTAATCGCTGATGTGGGCCATTATGTAGGAGTAGGCGATTTCTGAACTTTCGACCATGACTTTACCGAGTTGCCCGGTCTGCTTGAAGCCCTTGGTCTTGGCCAGCATGGCCGTCGCTTCGATCTGCAGGGTTGCACCGCCCAGGTTGGTCCATGCCAGACCTGTGGCAACGCCCGGCACTCCCTCGAAAATTTCATCGGCGGTAAAAACCGGTTTTTCCAGGTACTTCTCCAACTCAAACCTGGTAATGGTGATTTTTTTCAGATTTTCGTCTTCGGCAAAAGCCATGGTTGCCCGTCGCATGATCTTTTTGATCTGTTTCTCAAGGTTACGGACGCCGGCTTCTCTGGCGTAGCCATCGATAATCTGTTTGAGTGCCGACTTCTGAATCGTCACCTGTCCGCGGACCAGACCATGGCTTTTGAGAGCCTTGGGGATCAGGTAGCGTTTGGCAATCTCGAGCTTTTCTTCAAGGATGTAGCCGGACAGATGGATTATCTCCATGCGATCGAGCAACGGGCTGGGGATGGTGTCCAGCTGGTTGGCCGTCGCGATAAAAAGTACGTTGGAGAGATCGAAAGGAACGTCGAGGTAGTGATCACGGAAACTGCCGTTCTGCTCAGGGTCAAGGACTTCGAGCAGGGCCGAGGCCGGGTCGCCCTGGAACGAGGCACCGATTTTGTCGACCTCATCAAGCATCAATAACGGATTGGCAGTGCCGACGGTTTTCATCGACTGGATGAATTTGCCCGGCATGGCGCCGATGTAGGTGCGGCGGTGGCCCTTGATTTCGGCTTCGTCGCGCATGCCGCCGAGTGAGAAGCGGAAAAACTTGCGGCCCAGAGCATCGGCGATGCTGTGTCCGACGGAGGTTTTGCCGACCCCAGGCGGGCCGATCAGGCAGAGAATGGAGCCGGAAATATCGCCCTTCATCTTGCCGACGGCGATAAACTCGAGAATCCGCTCCTTGACGTCCTTGAGGCCGTAGTGATCACGGTCCAGAATGCGCCTGGCCCGGGCAATATTGTAGGAGTCCTTGCTGAACACTCCCCAGGGAAGAATGGTCAGCCAGTCAAGATAGCTGCGGCTGACATTGTATTCAGGTGAACTTGGATCGATCAGCTGGAGCTTCTCCATCTCATCTTCTACCGCATGCTGCGCTTCCTCATTGAGCTTGAGCTTCTTGAGCCGTTTCTGGAACTTCTCAATTTCCGTTTCCTTGCCTTCTTTCTCCAGCCCCAGCTCATGTTTGATCGCCTTGAGTTGCTCACGCAGGAAGAACTCACGCTGCTGGGCGGAAACTTTCTCCTCGATCTGCTGGGAAATTTTGGTCTGCAGGCGAGAGACTTCCAGCTCCTTTTTGAGCAGTACCAGGACTTTGTCGATGCGTTTGCGGACATCGAGGGTAGCCAGAATCTCCTGCAGCTGCTGGCCGTCGGCAGTGGTCAGGTTGGCGGCGAAGTCCGCCAGGCGTCCAGGGTCATCCAGGCTGGAACGATTGAGAAACAGTTTGATCTCCTCACTGTAAAGCGGATTGATCTGGACGAGTTCCTTCAAGGTCGAAAGGATCGCCATCGAATAGGCGCGCAGTTCCGGGTTAACCGACAGCTCAGTGGAAAAGTGATAACGCACCCGGGCGTACAGTGCAGCGCCTCTTTCAGAGATCTCCTCGATAACAAAGCGCTCAAGGCTGTTAACCAGGACATGCGCCGCATTCTTCTCGGTATGCAGCACCTTGACAATCTTGGCGGCGACGCCAACCGTATGCAGATTCTGGATACCGTCTTCCTCATCAAGATCCCGGACCATGACCAGGCCTATCGTCTGGGTCTGGTGTTCCATGGCCTGGCGCAATGCCTCCACCTGGCCCTGGCCGTTGAGAACCAGTGGAATCATAATGCCGGGAAAGGCCGGGCGCGGGCGAAGCGCGATAATCGGCAAGCCGGTAGGGAGGACCTCCGAGGCAATAACCATGCTGCCCTCGTTGACATGTTCCTCGATAATCTCGGATATTTTATCAGGATCGATCTCGAATTCCGACGTCATATTTTCAAGCTGTTCTTTGTCTGCCATGTAATCCACTCCTCAAAGGCCAAATGACTCATCGAAAGCTAATCATTTAAGAGGGCATTGTCAACCTAGGGCAGGGATGAATCTGCATTGCAGCGCAGATGTGATTCATGCTTGCGGGCTCCACCTTTCGTGCCGCAGAAGTCTATAAAAAGCAATTCCGGATCAGCCAGCAGGCTAGGGCACCTTGCTCGCCCCGGGCTTCAGCTTGATGACCATCAAGCCCTGCTTCGCCTGTATGTCAACCAGCTCCAGTTTGATGGGGATGTCGCGGGTCCCCACACGGGCCAGCAATGGCTCAAGAGAATCAAACTCAACCGGGTATTCCCTGTCGGAAAAGGCTGTGAGGGCCGGCAGGAGCAAGTCACCCAGTTCTGATCCACCCCCGTCTTTGCTTGTTTTAGAAAACCGGGGCGTCACAAACAGAGTCTTCCCGGTTTTGTCAAAACGCAGGAGTAGCTCACAGGACACCGGCAAAATGACGTTCCCAAGCTTCATGCTGACATCCCTCTCGGCAATCCTGGTGTTCATGGACAGGTTCTCACCCTTGACCACCCCCTGAAGAAATATTGAATTTTCTTTTACCTGAAGCTTATCCAGAGACTCTATCATGATCTTTCCAGCTACCATCTGCCGGTTAGTCTCAAGCGGTATTGGCAGCGCATCACTGATGACCTCGTGAAGAGCTCTTGCGGGCAGTGAGATGGTGATGGTCGTCTCTTCCGCGGCAAACAGCTTTCCAGAAACCGGGACAACAACAAACAGGGCTATGAGAGAGACAGACAGAAACATTTTTTGCAGCAATTTCATGTAATATTCCTTTATGGCAAGGGCTCAGCAAACTCTAGGCAGCTATCTGTAAATTGAGATTGAAATACTCCGCAATCGTATCACAAAGACCTGTCGATCGCTCTACCTAAAGTGGCTGCGGGGTGAGAAGACCCGTGACAGCTAGGTCGCCAGAACGAAAATTGACCGCGTTGTTGTCAATTGAATTGGTTCAAACCGAAAGCTCCCTCCAAGCTGGATCGCTGTAATGACGTCCGCCGCTGGCGAACCCCACGGGGGCTACGCGGGACACTCACGCGGGACACTTCCACGTGAGTGTCCCGCGAGGGTGTCCCGGTTTAGCGCAGGTCCTGCTTGCACTGAACAGCCACTCCCGCTACAATAGCGGGCATTGTTTTAATTTTGTTATGTGATGACATATCAGGAGGGATTTATGCCACGTAGTT
This sequence comes from Desulfuromonadales bacterium, assembly GCA_051305855.1. GTDB lineage: Bacteria > Desulfobacterota > Desulfuromonadia > Desulfuromonadales > BM103 > M0040. Next base: position 52,735 of record JBPPMB010000134.1, on the reverse strand, counting down.
CTCGGGCGGTAGCGGTCGGCTATCCGCATCATGTCACGCAACGCGGCAACAACCGCGAACCTGTTTTCTTCGACGACGCCGATCGCTTCGCTTACCTGGAGGCGCTCAACCATTACACCCGGAAATGCAACGTCGCTATCTGGGCCTATTGCCTGATGCCCAATCACGTTCACCTGCTCGTCGTTCCACACACTCCCGATGGCCTGGCCCGCGGCATCGGCCTGACCAACCAGAGATACACCCGTTACGTCAACCGAAGATATTTCCGCTCGGGCCGTATCTGGCAGAACAGATTTCACTCGTGCATCGTTGATACGGACCGGCATCTGTGGGCCGTCGCTTGCTACATCGAGAACAATCCGGTCAAGGCAGGCCTGGCGGAAACCGCTCTGGATTACCGCTGGTCAAGCGTTCATCATCACCTGGGTGGGAAAGACGATCCGCTCTTAAGCCCTTCGCAGTGGCTCACCCCGGAGGAACGGGACGACTATCGTCGCTGCCTCGCGGAAAAGGATGAGCGCATGGCGGAGTTGATTAACAAAGCGACAATCAGCGGCAGGGCCCTCTGCCAGGCAGACACCCTGGTCGTACTGCAAAAATGCCTTGGCCGCAGCTTGTCATAAGCGGGACACTCACGCGGGACACTTCCCCGAGAGTGTCCCCCGAGAGTGTCCCGCAGCTTTCCGGCTTGACAGTTGACCTGTTTGCGGACTAAATTTGGTCATAAATGGAGCATGGCTATGAAGTTTTCGAGTCAAATCAAGCCGATCAGTTACCTGAAAGCTCATGCGGCTGAAATTATTCGTAACCTGTCCGGGCAAGGTGACCCCCTGGTCATCACCCAGAATGGCGAAGCCAAGGTCGTGATACTAGATATTGAAAGCTATGAGCAAATTCAGGAGACCATGGCGCTTCTGAAAATTCTTGCGCTCGGCACACGTCAGATTGAGGAAGATAAAATTCAGCCCGCCGGGGATGTCATTCAGCGACTTCGGACGCGGAGCAAGAGTCGCTGATGACTTTCCGGGTATTTCTGATCGACGACGCGTCCCGGGACCTGGAAAAGTTGTACGACTACATCGAATCCCACGACGCACCGGGAAAAGCGGATGACGTTCTCGATCAAATAGAGAAGGCCTTTTCGAACTTCTCTGAAAACCCGCAACGAGGAGCCTGTCCGAAGGAACTGCTGGCCGTCGGACTTCGCGAGTACCGTGAGATTTTTTTCAAACCCTACCGCATTATCTACCGGGTCATGTCTGACAATGTCTATGTTATGGTGATTGCTGTTGACCGACGCGATATGCAGGCGTTGCTGCAGCAAAGATTGCTGCAAGCCTGAGTTGGGGACACTCAAGATTGGAAGTCCCCATGACAGTTCTTCCTCTGTAAGGTCAAAAGCATTTACCAATGAGGCAATGTCATGGACTGTGTCATTTTTTGATTGGCGATCCTCCATGTGCTAGGTTGAGAGCATCTTTATTTTGGGGCAGGTTCATCAATGAGAGTAAGCATATTTCTCCTGACTCTGATGCTGGGAATTTCCCTGTGCGCGGCTGTGTGCGCAGCGCAATCCGCAGAGCGTTCAATGGTTGTTACCGCTAATGCATACAACTCGGTGCCCTCGCAGACCGATTTGAATCCGTCAATCGCTGCTTGGGGAGATCGGCTCAAACCCGGCATGAAAGCCGTGGCGGTTTCCCGTGACCTTATCGAAGAGGGACTTACGAGGGGAACTACCCTGCGAATAGAGGGTATGGAGGGTGAATACGTCGTCCTCGACAAAACAGCATCACACCACACAAAACGGATTGATATCTACATGGGCACGGATGTTCAGAAGGCAAGGCAATTTGGCGTCAGACAACTGCGAATCTACTGGGACGATTAACTCGTTTCCGGACTAAAACCAGCAGCCTGTCGGATTATCCACCCGTTCGCTAACAGCCGCAACAACGACCTGAACAACGGCATCTCCTGGTCCAAGAATGCTCCCCCGCCATTTTTCATATAACTGCAAGCTGCGCTGTGGGCCATCGAAACTGTGAGTGGCAGCGAATTTTTCGAGAATCTTGGCCGTTTTCCCCGTCAGCCGGCGTGTTGTTAGACGCGATGGTTTCTCAATAAGGCGACCGCTGACGTATTTGTGAATAACGCTGGCAAAAAACGTCTGATAAGGCACACCTTCTTCCATGGCACGGGATTGAATGGCAACATTTCGGACCACCAAAACTTTGACTTGACCAATTATCTGGGCTAAATTTGGCCTGGTCTTACAGATCTGCGGACGAACAAAAATCAATTGGCCGCCTTTTTCAGTTCGATCCTTCTCAGCGCAATGTATTGTGGATCGAACTTTAAATTCTTCCCCCCCAAAGAACGTGAGAGCACATTATGCCGGGAATAAATAACGACACCTCTCTCAAACAGTCCATGCGGCCTTCTGGTAAAAAGGAGTGCTCGGGAATGATGCCGGAGAGAACCGGGACAGACATCCGGGAATGGAGTGTCGACAACTGTCTCTTGCTTGAGAGAGAAATGGAGAATATACAGCTTGCCGATATCATCGATGTGCCTGCGCTCCAGTCGCTCATGGATGATTTCTACGAGCTAACCCGGGTTCCCATGAGTCTGCTCGACCTTAAAGGAACGGTGCTGGCTGGGGTCGGATGGCAGAAGATCTGCACGAAATTCCACCGAAAACATCCCGAATCCCTCAGGCATTGCACCGAAAGCGATACCCGCCTCACGGCCGGCATTATGGAAGGAGAATACAGGCTCTATAAGTGCATGAACAACATGTGGGATGCCGCCACACCCATAATGGTCGGTGGCCAGCATCTGGGTCATCTTTTTACCGGGCAATTCTTCTTCGATGACGAACTTCCGGATTATGAGTCATTCCGGGCGCAAGCCGCGCAGTATGGTTTCCCTGAAGAAGAATACCTGGCCGCCATCGACGCGGCCCCAAGAGTGAGCAGGGCGGCCATAGAAACCGCCATGGCTTATTTCATGAAGCTCGCCACCATGATTTCCCAGCTCAGTTACAGCAATATCAAGCTGGTCCGCATCTTGGCGGAACGGGAATCGCTCATGCATTCGCTGGGAGAAAGCGAGCAGCGACTGGCCAGGGCGCAGGAAATAGCCCATCTCGGAAGTTGGGAACTCGACCTTGTCAATAACGACCTCACGTGGTCGGACGAAGTTTACCGGATATTCGGTCTGCAACCGCAGGAGTTCGGGGCCACCTACGAGGCCTTCCTCGAAGCGGTGCACCCTGAGGACCGCACGGCGATTGACGCGGCCTATTCGCGATCGATGCGGGAGGGGAGGGACACCTACGAAATCGAACATAGGGTCATGCGAAAAGCTACGGGAGAAATTCGTTACGTCCACGAAAAATGCGAGCATTTCAGAGACGATGCCGGCAGGATCATCCGGTCCATGGGAATGGTCCATGACATCACTGAGCGCAAGCAAGCCGAGGTGGCACTGCGGGAGAGCGAGCTTTCCTACCGGCAGATACTGGATTCCATCCCGGGCATGGTGTTCACGACGAGGCCGGACGGTTACTGCGATTACCAGAGTCAGCAGTGGGTCGACTTCACCGGCGTGCCGATGAGCGAGCACTTCGGCGACGGGTGGAACAAGCTGCTGCATCCCGACGACCGGCCACGGGCCTTTGCCGCCTGGCGCAACGCCGTCGAGGAACGCGCACCTTACGACCTGGAATACCGCGTCCGGCGGCAGGACGGCGAATACGAATGGTTCAAGGTGTGCGGCCGCCCAATTCGCAACGAAGCGGGAGAGATCGTCCGCTGGTTTGGTACGTTGCTGAACATCGACCAACTGGTGCGGACCCAGGAGGAACTGCGTCAGGCGAAAGCAACGGCCGAGGCGGCCACCCGTGCCAAGAGCGAATTTCTGACCAACATGAGCCACGAGATCCGCACGCCGATGAACGCCATCATCGGCATGACCGAGCTGACCCTCGACACCCACCTTTCCCGCCAGCAACGGGAGTATCTGGAGATGGTGCAATCCTCGGCCGAGTCCCTTCTCAAGGTGGTCAACGATATCCTCGATTTCTCAAAGATCGAGGCCGGCCTGCTGGAGTTCGAGGCTGCAGCATTCGATCTGCGCGACATGGTAGAGAAGACAGCCCATACCCTGGCCATTCGCGCCCACCAGAAGGGGCTGGAGGTGGCCTGCCGGATCGATCCGGCCATTCCCGGCACCCTGATCGGGGATGCCGGACGTCTGCGCCAAGTGCTGATCAACCTGATCGGCAACGCGGTCAAGTTCACCGAGCGGGGAGAGATCCTGGTTCGAGTAGAGTTGGCGGCTGTGGAGGAGTATGGAAAATGCCGTCTGCGGTTTGTGGTCAGCGACACCGGCATCGGCATCCCCTCCGACAAGATGGGCCTTCTTTTCCGACACTTCAGCCAAATCGACAGCTCCGCCGCCCGCCGCTTTGCCGGCACCGGCCTGGGGCTCGCCATCTCCCGGCAGATCGTGGAAGGGATGGGGGGGACCATTCGCGCCGATAGCGAGGAGGGAGTAGGGAGCACTTTCTCCTTCACCGTCTCTCTCGCCATCCTGCCGCAGCCAGCCACGGTGCCGCCGCAGCCAGCCACGGTGACGGCTCTGCGGTCGCAGCCGGATCTGGAGGGGATGCGGGTGCTGATCATCGACGACAACGAGACCAACCGGCGCATCCTCACCGAGATGCTGGCCAGTTGGGGGATGGTGCCGAACGCAGCCGCCGGCGGCCGGGAGGGGATCGAGCGGCTGCGGATGGCCGCCACGGCGGGAAAGCCTTTCCGCCTCCTTCTGCTGGACGAGCGGATGCCGGAGATGGATGGCTTCGCGGTGGCGGAGAAGATTCGCAGCGACGACACCCTGCCGGAGCTGATTATCATGATGCTCTCCTCCGGGGACGTGCCCGCCGCCGCCGCGCGCTGTCGCCAGGCCGGAATCGCAACTTACCTGATCAAGCCCCTCCGGCAATCGGAGCTGTTCGATACTCTCATGGAGACCTTCGTCCGGCAGACGATCCGGGAGCCGGAGACACCTCCGGCCGCAGCGGACCATCCCTCGCTCGCATCCGGCGCTGCCCGCATCCTTCTGGCCGAGGACAACAGGATCAACCAGGCTCTGGCCCGGACCCTGCTGGAGAAGCGGGGATGGACGGTGCAGACTGCGGCCAACGGCTATGAGGCCGTGACCGCCTGGCGGCAGGGAGGAATCGACCTGATCCTGATGGACATACAGATGCCGCAGGTGGACGGTTTTCAGGCGACCCGCCTTATCCGTGAGGAGGAAAGGAACCTGGCAGGACGGACCCCGATCATCGGCCTCACTGCCCATGCCATGAAGGGGGATCGGGAGGAATGCCTGGAGGCCGGGATGGATGACTACATCCCCAAACCGGTCCGGGCCGAGGCCCTCTACGCCACGGTGGAATACTGGTTGCCAGGTGGCGGTGTCGTACCAGCCATCAATCTGAGCGACGCCCTGCAAGCAGTGAAGGGCGACCGGGACTTTCTCGCCGACCTGTCAGTACAATTCACCCGCGACTACCCACCTTCCAGAGAGAATCTGCAGGCAGCGCTAAACCGACAGGATTCGCAGCAGGTCGAATGGATTGCCCATTCCCTCAAATCGGTCGTCGGTATTTTCGGTGCAAACAAAGCGGCGGCGCTGCTGCAGAAGTTGGAAGACGCCGCAGAAAGCCAGGTGTTGAAGGAGATGAAATATCTGTTGCCGCAAGTGCTGATGGAGATGGAGAAGGTAATGGGCAGCCTGGTAGCTTTCTCGGCTGAGGTCACTGTTCTGCCTGCCGAACCGGAACAGTAGCCAGTTGCTAGAAAAATTGCCTTTCCACAAGCTGGGCAAAAGGGACATTCTATCTTCATCCTGTCAAGAAAAATAACTAACCGTGTATAATCATCAAGTTACAAATGCAGTCTGATTTTTTACGCACGTCTCACCCTGTTTTCGTTTCGAGCTGGGGACACTCAAAATAGAGTGTCCCCGGCGTATTCAAATTCTGTACAGGAGTCAATTCCATCCGTGCTAGCTGCATGAAGGGTGGAGCGAAGCTATGAGAGAACCATCATCCGAGGAAAGATGAACAAACCTTTTGCCGGCGCGGCGCGGGCGATCGTCATCTGCCCAATCTCTTGGCGTTTTTTTGCGAGTGATCGCCGCTGCGCAACGATTTCTTCTTGACAACGGAAATGGTCTGTTAAAATTGAAATGTACGTTACTCGTTCCGGTACTAAGAAACTTTTGCTGCTTTACCGAGGAGAAATGCGCATGTCCAAGATCCTGACGGCTAAATTTGCATCCGAAGATACTCTGAAGAACGTAGAAGACGATATTCTGAATGGCCAGATTTCCGGATTTCCGAATGAAAAAATTTTCGTCGATAAAGACAAGAAGGAGATCAAGGTCATCGCTTCGATAGCCATCGTGAGTGGGATCAGGGAAATATTCGAGGCTCATGGCGCTAATAGCGTGACTGAAACAGATTGGAAAGATTAGCGCAGGGCTTGCCCAGCAACCACCCATAACCTGGAAGCAGGTGTGGTCTTTAATATTCCACCCATTAAGGGGGAGTCGCGAGCGGCGAGAGAAAGTGCCGATTTGCGATACGTCAATACGGCAGCCAGGGCTGCCCGGGCGGGGTTTGAACCAAAGTTCTAACATGCAAGACCTTTACCTCAGCATTCTCGAATGCGAAGGTTATCGGTCTTTTTTTTCCTCTGCTCAGCGGCTCAAGGCCGCCCAACCGGGGCGTTTTTTTCGTTGATGCGGATAACTAATGGAGGTCTCTGTGAAAACAGGAATCGTGCTGATTGCCGTTCTGGCCTTTTTTCCATTAGCTGGCCAGGGGTGGGCTGAGAACATGAAGATTCGTCCCGGTCTCTGGGAACACACCTTCACGATGAAGACCCAGGGAGGCGAAATGGAGAACGCCATGGCCCGGATGCAGAAAGAGTTGGCCGGCATGCCGCCCGAACAACGCAAGATGATGGAACAGATGATGGCGGCGCAAGGCGTGGGGGTGGGTCCCATGGGCACTAGCGTCAAGGTCTGTGTCACCAAGGAAATGTCCGAGAGCGACTACGTGCCGCAAAAAGATGGGGACTGCAAGCAGCAGGTCATCAAACGCACGGGCAACACGATGAAATTCACGTTTGATTGCGCCGGCGATCCGCCGTCCAGCGGCGAAGGCGAGATCACCATGAGCAATTCGAAAACCTACACGGGGAAGACCACGATCAACACCAAGGTCGATGGCAAACCTGAACGCATGGAGATGACACAGGCCGGCAAGTGGCTGTCGGACGACTGCGGCAATGTCAAACCGCCACGGCGCTAACCATCACAATCCGCTCAAAATCGGCACCCTTGCCGCCATTATTGCCGACATCGCAGCACACCACGGGCTCGCGAGGGATGAGCTGCTGAAGCAACTTTTCCCCTGATGCTTATTTTTTCCTTGACCGTGCCGCAGCAAAAAGTAATTATGGTCTTAGCTAGACTTAGCTATCTTTGTACGGGGATGTTTATGCAAGTCAATATGCACGAAGCGAAAAGCAGGTTGTCAGCCCTGGCAGAAAAAGTCTGGGAAGGGGAGACTGTTGTCATCGCAAAAGCTGGAAAGCCCTACCTTGACCTCCTTCCGCACAAGGTAGGGCGCCGTCAGCGCGTGCCAGGCCGCTTCAAAGGCCAGATTCGCATTGCAGATGACTTTGACCAGATGCCAGAAGACGTTATTGAGGCGTTCGAAGGGGAAAGCTGATGCAGCGCTTCCTGCTCGACACGCACGTTTTGCTCTGGTGGCTTGACGACGCACCAAGGCTGGGCCCACGTTGCAGGGAACTCATCGCCGATCAGCGCAATGAAATTTTTGTCAGTGCCGCAACAACCTGGGAAATTTCAGTTAAAAAAGCTCTTGGCAAATTGGAGGTCCCGGAGGATATAGACTCCATTGTCGAAGATGAAGGATTCAGCAAGCTTCCCATCAGTCTCTACCATGGCCAATTGGCCGGTAGCCTTCCTGGGCTCCACCGTGATCCATTTGATCGCATGTTGATTGCCCAGGCCCAGTCAGAGGGTCTCATTCTGGTGACCTCTGACGAGAATATTGGCCTGTACAAGCTCCGCCTTCGGAATCCCGAAGAGTAATGGATGTCACTTTAATCAGGAACATCCTGTACCTATACGTACTTTCACCGGCCTTGTTTCTTCCCTGAAACAATCACCGACACCAAAGGCAGGCAGCGCAAACGCTACTATACCGGTAGTCGTGACTCATCAGAAATTCTCTCAGGAAATTAACACTCAATTCTGTACTGCAGGAATTCAGTGCAACAGGTTTTTCAGGAGTCAAGGAAACAGGGTAAATCCCTTTCCCCATCAGAGTAATAGCGGACTTCAATCGTATTCCCTTCCGGATCCCTGAAATAAATTGACGTGCCAGTCCCATGTGCTCCCCAGCGCTTGACGGGGCCATCCTCTATAACAACTCCCTGCGCATTGAGTCTTGCCTGAAGAGCTTTTGAGCAAGCTTCGTCAGTCGCAAAGCAGACGTGGTTGAGGTTAGGACGACAGACTTCCAATGGATTGGTCTTCTCCCACATTTTTTTCGGGAAAAGGTCGATGATGCTGTCTGCAGAAAGCCTTACAGAAGGAAAAGGAACTTGCCCCGCAGCAAACTCATCCAGTCTCTCGCCCGGCAATAGTAGAATTTCAGTGTAAAACCGAATCATTTTATCAATGTCTACAACGTTAATGACGATATGGTCAAAGATCAACTTCATGTTTCTTTCTCCTGTGATTGCAGCTGTTTAAACTCATAATTCTAATCAATCCCCATTGCAGAGAAGTCAACTCACGGTCACCACCGTTCTGCTGCCTGACGACGGCGATTTGCTGACTTGGGGCGATGTTGTAACGTGGTGATAAATCCGGCACGGAGGAAAGCCGGTAGACTTTCATCAGTTGCTCAGGGGAATGTTCCAAGACAAATCGACCGCACATGTATCAATGATAATAGGACTTATGGAATGTGCAAGAAAGGCTGGCAGGGACAAGCCACGTCACAAGCCGAAAAGCAACAGACCTTTTGGACCAAAGTTCGGGTAAGGTCAACAGGTGGAAGACCTTTCAGGTTGACTCTGACCTTATGAAAAGAAAGTCCTTACACCAACTGTTTATCGGGTGGCGTCGCATGTCTCTCTTCCGAACCCGGAGACCCGGATACAAAGTCGAGTGATTCTTTTGACTTGCCTCCCTGACTGAGCTACCATTAACGCTGCTGTTGTTTGAACCGGATGGGACCATGGACGGACACGAAAATCAGAGTTCATAATTCACAACCGCTGACGCCTGCGAATACCAGGGTGGCGGTTTTTTTTCTTGTCCAGGGAGACGGATGCCGACACCAGAGTCGAAATGGCAGATCCCCGATCTTGTCGACCTGGAGTATTTCTTTGCCCAGGACGCCGGAGTCGAAGACGAGACGGTGCTGATCCGCCGAGACCGGGAGCTCTACCGTTCCCGACTCGCGGAGGAGACCTCCTCCCGCCGTAATCTCCTGCGCCGCTGGCTCGATCTGCGCAGGGAGGAAGCTCGCGCCGAACGTACGGCACCACTTCCTGGGGATGTGGCGGAATCCGCACTTCGCCTTTTGCCCAAATTTCTCTTCGCCTTCGGTGCTCTGGCCGGGACCACACTGGCGTGGGGCGTACTGAGCTACTCGGGCGACCTTCCTGTCAATCTCATTGCCGCCTTCTCGCTTCTGGTCGTTGTGCCGCTGTTCTTTACCTTCCTGTCCGTCGCCTTGCCGGGATGGCGTCTGCTGCGCCGCGGAAGTTATTCCGGCATTTTCGGCGGGTGGGTCGTCGGGGCGATTCTGATGCGCCTGTGTGAGCGTTTCTATGCGCTCGGGGGAGGGGATCTGAACCGAAGCCGGCTGGCTTTGTCCGAAAGCTGGGGCATTCTTCGCGGGCGCGGCGGACTATACTCCCGCGTCGTCGGCTGGTTCGCCTATCGCCTGATGCAGCTCGCCGGGCTGGCCTTTTCTCTCGGCGTATTCCTTACGGTTCTCCTTCGCGGCCTGTTCACCGATCTTGCTTTCAGCTGGCAAACGACCGCCAGTTTCTCCTCGGAATTCGTCCACAGTGTTGTATCGTTCATCGCGCTCCCCTGGTCGGGATTGTCCGATCCCCCATTGTCTCACCCTAGCCTGGAGCAGGTGGCGGGCTCTCGCGTCTTTCTCAAGGAGGGATTGCAGCACCTCTCCAGCGCAGATCTTCAGGCCTGGTGGTATTTTCTTCTCTGGGGCACCCTGGCCTATACAGTCCTGCCCCGGCTGTTTCTCTATGGAGTCTCTCTCTGGGGAGAGCGCCCGGCCTGGAAGAGAATCTCCTTCCACGATGCCCGCGCCGATGCCCTCATCCGGCGTATGCAGCATGCGCAGGTGAAGACTGGCAAAGAAGGGGAAAGGGTGGAGGACTTCTGTGCGGCCATTGGGATACTCCCCGAAGAGAGCCAGGCTGGTCTCTCACATCTTCGCGCCCTGATCCCCGCTGAACTGGCCGGAGGCGGGGGGGTGGAGAGGTGGCAACGTGAACTGCAGCGCCAGTTTGAGGCCGAAATTGAATCCATAGATGCCGTGAGCGTGGATGAGGAGCAGGACGCGGATCTGCTCCAGTCTCTATCCGATGGTCCGGAGGAGGAGGTTGTTCTTCTGGTGCTGGAGGGGTGGCAGCCCTGCATCACCGCCACCCTGGAGTATCTCAAAACGCTGCGGCAGCATCTCGGCAAGGACCGGCTGCTGATCGTCTCTCTGGCGGGACGAGAGCGAAACGGCACAAGGACAGCGACGCCGGATCTCGAATTCAGTGTCTGGAAGAAGCGCCTCGCGTCGCTCGCAGACCCCTCGCTGCAGGTCCACAACTGGAAGGCAATTTCCCATGAGTGACGTCCCTGTTTTCGCCGTCATAGGCCATCCGAACGAAGGAAAATCTTCCGTCGTGTCCACGTTGACCGAAGACGACCTCGTCCCGATCAGCCCCGTTCCTGGCGAAACCCGGCAGTGTGTTACCTACGCCATCGAACTCGACGGCGAAACCCTGGTGCGCTTTGTCGATACTCCCGGTTTTCAAATGCCCATGCAGACTCTGCGCTGGATGCAGAAGTATTCCGGCGCACCTGATCGCATGGTCGCGGAGTTCATCCGAGTCCACCAGAACGATTCCCGGTTCGCCGACGACTGCGAGCTGCTGCGGCCTGTAAGCAAAGGGGCGGGGATCATCTACGTCGTCGACGCTTCCCGCCCACTGCGCCCCAACGACCAAGCGGAGATGGAGATCCTGCGCTTGACCGGCCGCCCGCGCATGGCGGTGATCAACCCCAAGATCGACGATACCGCCTATCTGGGAGAATGGAAGGCCGCTTTCGCAAAGACCTTCAATATGAACCTGCAGTTTAACGCACACCGCGCCACCTTCACTGAGCGAATAGAGCTTCTCGAGGCGCTGCAACACATTGAGCAGGAGTGGGGCGCTCCCCTGCGGCGAGTCATCTCGGCACTGAAGGAGGACTGGGGCGGACGCCTGGAGGCATGCGCGGATGACATCCTCCAATTGCTGGAGAAAGCTCTCACCCTCTCACTCAGCGAGACCAGCCACGGAGGAGATCCCGGGGACCGGGAGCGCAAACGCGACACGCTCATCGGTTCCTTTCAGAAAAGACTCGCTCGAATTGAGGACGAATACCGCACATCTCTCAAGGGGCGCTTTCTGCACAACGTCTTCAATGCCGATCTCGCCGCAGAAACGGTGGCGACCCAGGATCTATTCTCCGGCGAAGTATGGCAGGTGCTGGGACTGACGCGCAATCAGCTCGCTGCCGCCTTTGCCGCCATCGGCGCGGCGACCGGAGCCGCCCTCGACACGGCGGCCGCAGGTATCACCTTCGGTGTCTTCACCCTCGGCATAGGGACTGCTGGTGCCATCGCAGGATGGGCGGGGACTCGTCCACTTTCGCGCCTCAAGGTCGATATCGGTCCATTCTCACGTGAACTCGGCGGGTGCCGCATCACGGTCGGGCCCCTGCGAAATCCCCAGCTGATGTTCGTCCTGCTCGACCGGGCTTTCATCTATTTCGCATGCATCTCCAACTGGGCACACGCCAGGAGGGATGAAGGTTCACTCTCGTTTCCGGAGGAGAAAAGGGGGATAACGTCGGGGTGGGATCGTGAGCGTCGCCGGTTGTTCGAGAGATTCCAGGCACAGTTGCAGAAGGGGAATCTCCCGAAAGCCAATGAGCTGAAGCCAGCGCTCAAGCAGGTCCTTATTGGTGTCATGAGCAGAGGCCAGAACTGATTTTTTCCAGGAGGCGCAGACCCATGGAGAGCTTCTTGCCTGGACACCCGTGTTCCAACTTGCCGTCAGCCGTTGAAAAGAAAAGCCACAGCACGTCGACTCAGGATTAATCACCATCCTGCAATCATTCAGACAGAAGAGAAGGAGATCCTGACATGCAATACGCAAGTTTCCGTGCCATTTTTTTTACCGTAATCACACTCTGCAGCCTGCTGTTCGTCGGCTGTGGCGAGCAGCAGGCGCCTGCCCCGGAAGTGGCCGCGAAGGCCGCTGAACCGGCAAAGCCTGTCATTCACTGGAAATTGGCCATGACCTGGCCGACCAATTTCCCGATTTTCAGCGACTCGGTCAACAGCGTGGCTGAAAAAGTAAAGATCATGTCCAGCGGTGAATTTATCATCGAAATCGATTCCGCCAACAAGCACAAGGCTCCCCTCGGTATCCTTGACATGGTCAATGCCGGACAGTACCAGATGGGTCACAGCGTGTCCTACTACTGGAAGGGCAAGGATGTCAGCACCATGCTCTTTACCACCATGCCTTTCGGTATGACCTCTCCCGAGCAATACGCCTGGTTCTACTATGGCGGGGGGATGGAGCTGATGCAGAAGGTTTACGCCAAGCACGGCGTTTACTCCTTCCCGGGAGGTAACACCGGGGTGCAGATGGGCGGCTGGTTCCGCAAGGAGATCAAGACTCTCGACGATCTCAAGGGGCTGAAGATGAGGATCCCCGGGTTTGCCGGAGAGATCCTCGCGAAGCTCGGCGTCGTCGTCACAAATATCCCCCCGGGTGAACTCTACACAGCCCTCGACCGTGGCACCATCGACGCTTTGGAGTGGGTCGGCCCGGCCTTCGACCTCAATATGGGCTTCCAGAAAATTGCTCCCTACTATTACACTGGCTGGCAAGAGCCTGCGGCTGAGCTGCAGTTTTTGGTCAACCGCAAGGATTTCGATGAACTGCCCAAGCACCTCCAGGAAATTCTCGTGACAGCCATGAAGGCAGAGACTCTTGACACGACCGCGCGCATGTTCAACGACAATGCCATGAACTTCGCGGCGCTCGGCACCGATTATCCCGAAGTTAACGTCAAAACCTTCTCCCCTGAGATTTTCAAGGCCATGAAGGAGGCCAACACCAGTCTGCTGGAAGAGACCGCAGCCACAGATCCGCAGTTCAAGGAGATCCTTGACTCCCAGCGTGCCTACCAGGCGAAGGCCCGTGCCTGGTCGATTGTCTCTGACTATGCATATATGAAAGACAATCAGATGTAGTAAGCAACGGTACACAGGCGCAGAACAAACCGGGAGACAGGACATATGGTCCAGTCTCCCGGTTTACCTTTGGCGGCGGGAATCGCGCTAGCCTGTCTGTGTCCTGGGGTTATTGTCTGGTACGAGTCGGCATCCGCGGCAGATACGATGTTGTGAGGCAGCCCTCTGTTGTGGCCAAGCCCCAGGGTTTGCGTTTGACATGTCTTGATGCCTATTGTAAAAGGTGTCGAACCTATAGATGTTTAACCGGGAGACTGCACATGGTCCTGTCCAAAGATCTTCTTGCGATTCTGGCCTGCCCGCAATGCAAGGGTGAAATTGTTCCTGATGAAAACCATGACAAGTTGTGCTGCTACACCTGCAAGCTGGCATATCCGGTGCGTGACGGGATTCCTGTGATGCTGGTTGACGAAGCCCTTCCCCTGTTCTGAATCCAAAAGCAGAGGGTGATGGACAGTGCGAGGCCTTGAGCCGCCCGGGCATACACGCAAGAGTTGCACAAGCTGTCGCTGTCTCTCAGCTTTTGGAGCAGTTGTCCAGTCTGGTTCAGTCTGGTCCGTTTGTTACAACGGATTCCAGAGATTGATTGAAATCACGTCACTTTTCACATTAAGCTGTTGCCGATGTCACGTCATCTGATCGAAAAATACCGTCAACGTTTCGGGTCGGAAACAGGAATAGCCGCCAATCCCCGGGGTGGCCGCCTGACGGTTGCTCTGGTGTACCCGAACACCTATCACCAGGGAATGAGCAACCTCGGTCTACAGACCGTCTACCACATGCTCAACACCCGGGACGATACCCTTTGTGAACGCTTCTTTCTCCCCGACCCGGAGGACCTCGAAGAGCATCGTCGTACTGATTTCCCGTTGGTTTCCGTTGAATCGCAGCGTCCTCTTGGCGATTTTGATCTGGTCGCTTTCTCCATCTCCTTTGAAAATGACTACCTGAACCTGCCGATTCTCTTTGAACTAGGGCACTTGCCGCTCTGGCGGGAGGATCGCAGTGAGCGTCAAGCGCTTGTGCTCTGCGGCGGCGTCTGTGCCTTCCTCAATCCGGAACCCCTGGCAGAGATCATGGATCTGTTTGCGATCGGTGAGGCCGAAGTTATCCTGCCGTCACTCTTGGAGGGTTTGTTGGCCCGGCATGCGCGTGGTCGCAACGAACTATTGGGCCGTCTCTCGCAACTGCCGGGTATCTACCAGCCGGGCGGCTATACCCTCAGTTACCGGGGAAATGGCGAATTGCAGATGATGACACCGGGAGAAAATCTCCCTGAACACGTCAAGCGCCAGTGGCAGAGCAATCTCGATGACAGCCAGAGCCGCACATGCGTGGCAACAGCGGATACGGAATTTGGAAGCATGCATCTGGTCGAGGTCTCCCGGGGTTGTCCGCGGGCCTGTCGTTTTTGTGCTGCCGGGTATATCTACCGGCCGTTTCGCGAGCATTCACTCAACCACCTGCAGCAAGAGATCCTCGGTGCAGGGCGTGAGCTCGGCAGAGTAGGCCTGGTTGCCGCAGCTGTTTCCGATTATGGCGGTCTGGCTGAACTTGGTCGTGCAATTCTCGACCATGGTGGTGAAGTATCGGTTTCAAGTGTTCGCATTGATGCGCTCACGGCTGATCAGGTGCGCGTTCTCGCTGATGCCGGGCACAAGACCCTGGCACTGGCTCCTGAGGCTGGTAGTCAGCAGATGCGCGACGTGATCAACAAGGGGATTGATGAAGAGCAGATTCTCGCCGCCGTAAAACTGCTGGCAGAGGGCGGCATTCCGAATCTCAAACTGTATTTTATGATCGGACTGCCTACGGAAACAGAGGCCGATATTGTTGAGATTGCAGATTTGACAGTGAAGATTCGGCACATCTGGGAGGAGATCGGCAAACAGCGTGGCCGTCTCGGTCGTCTCCACCTCTCGGTGAACCCCTTTGTGCCGAAACCCTGGACGCCCCTGCAGTGGGCGCCGATGGCTGAGCGTGGCCTGCTTGAAAAGAAATATCGACTCCTGCAGAAACGTCTGCGGCCGCTGCCGAATGTCGATCTGAATTTTGAATCCTTGCGCCAGGCCGAGATTCAGGGCCTCTTTGCACGCGGTGATCGTCGGGTTGGCAGGCTTCTGCCTTTGCTTGCCGAGGGCGCAAGCCTGAAGGCCGCTTGCCGTCAGATCGGCCTTGATCCGGCTTTCTATCTGCACCGGGAACGCGGAGCTGACGAACTCTTTCCCTGGGATATCATCGAGCAGGGTGTCCAGCGCGGACACTTGCGCAAGGAATATGAGGAGGCATTAGCGGCCCGACCGGGACATGTCTGTCATAAAGGCTGCCGGCGTTGTGGTTTGCACTGTTGAAAACTGACGCGATCTCGATAAATCGTCTTAAATTGTCTCCTCTTTTATTATCTATTGGCTTGACTTAATCGTTTTGCTGTAGTAATTTGAGCCATTAAAAAGTATGACACTCTGTCGAGCCCCTTGGGCCACAGAGCTTTAGCCCCGGCCTTCCCCTCCAGGAACCGGGGCATTTTTTATCGTCGCCGGTTCGCCAGCCGGCAGGCCAGGCAGGTGGTTAAGACCTCCTTACCTCTTGAAAGGTTGTCCAGCTCTTTTGGGCACGGTGCCAGGGAGCCAGGGGTGTCAAGTACGCCTGGAATTGTGTCGATTGCCAATATGGCCCGTCTCGGTAAACTTGTCTTGCGGTTCAGTCGCTCTGCCTGACAGTTACATGGTTGGCTCACGGTTTGTTCATCGGCTATACTGCCAGGATATGAGTCATAGCCATATTCACTGGCGATAACGTCTAGGAGTCTGTCGGACTTGGAATAAATCCGCTGCAAATCCGTCCGAACGGGTCATATTTCGCCGCTTTCTTGGTCAATAGAACGACTATTAACCTTAAAAATCGACAAAATCTGCCCTCGTCCAGCCGAATTTTCGCTTGGATTTCCCAAGTCCGACAGGCTCCTAGATTTCAGCCCCTTGCAAAGGAGAACAAAGATGGCGGATGCAAGCCTGCTTCTCGAAAAAGATGGCGCCCTGGCAACCATCACTTTCAACAATCCTAAAGCACTCAATGCCCTGACTGTCGCCACTTTTCACGACTTGGAAAAGCTGCTCAAGCAACTGGAAGTGGATACGGATGTCCGTGTGTTGATTCTTACCGGTGCTGGCGATAAAGCTTTTATTGCCGGAGGTGATATCGGCCACCTGGGCACCCTCGATGCTGATGGCGCTCGAGAGTTCGCTCTGCTCGCCCAGCGTGTGATTGATCGGATCGAAGCGTTTCCCAAACCGGTGATTGCCGCTATCAATGGCTACGCGCTTGGCGGCGGCTGTGAACTGGCTATGGGTTGTGATATTCGCATCGCTGCCGATTCGGCAAGGTTCGGACAACCCGAAGTCAAGCTCGGCATCATACCCGGCTTTGCCGGAACCCAGCGACTGACTCGGCTGGTCGGCAAGGGGCGGGCCAAGGAACTGGTCTTTACCGGTGAAATGATCGATGCCGAGGAAGCCTGCCGGATCGGGTTGGTTAACCATGTCGTGGCCAAGGAGCGGTTGCTGGAAGAGACACGCGCCCTGGCATTGAAGATGTGCGACAAAAGTGCTTCGGCAATCACGTTCGCCAAGGATGCGATCGATAATGGCCTGGAGATGGATTTTGCTCGAGGATCGCGTTATGAGGCGGATCTTTTTGCCCTTTGCTTCACGACAGCAGACTGCAAGGAAGGGATCAGCGCCTTCATGGAGAAACGCCTTGCCAGGTTCTGAACAGCAACGTCGATATTCCAGGGATTGTTTTCTGCAGGGCCTGTTCCTGCTCCTGTTGCTGGCTCTCCCCGGCAGAGTGCTGGCGGAATCGGATCTGGGTATTCCCGATCAGGCGGGAATTTTCAGTGTACAGCTAGAGAACGATATGTGGGGAAGCGGCAGTGACCAGAATTACACTCACGGAACCCGTATCTCATATCTGTCCAGCGAAGAAACCCCGAACTGGCTGAGAAAAGCTGCGGCCTTTGTGCCGGTTTTCAGCCGTAGAGGGCATCTGCGCACCAGCTACGCTATAGGTCAGAGTATCTTTACCCCTGACGATATTTCTAGCAAGGAGCTGATCGAGGACGATCGTCCTTACGCCGGATGGCTTTACGGAGCAATCGGCTTGATTTCCGATCACCGCGTTCGCGACGGTAACTTGCGTTCGGGACGGCTCGATTCTCTCGAGCTGAACCTGGGAGTCGTCGGGCCGTCTTCCCTGGCCGAAGAAACCCAGTCCTTCGTGCATAAAATTGTCGATTCCCCGCAGCCGGAAGGATGGCAGCATCAATTGCACGACGAATTGGGGGTCATGCTGGTCTACGATCGGCAGTGGCAGGCCCAGTACGTCTCCGAAGTCTATGGCCTGGGGATTGACCTGACTCCCCATGTCGGCGGCACACTTGGCAATGTTCTGACCAGCGTCTCCTGTGGTGGCACGCTGCGCATTGGCCGCGACCTGCCGAGCGATTATGGCCCTCCCTCGATTCGCCCGAGTTTGCCCGGTTCGGGGTTCTTCCACCCGACCCGCAACTTCGGCTGGTATCTCTTTACCGGCGTGGAAGGGCGCTATGTCCTGCATAGCATCTTTCTCGATGGCAACACTTTCCGCGACAGTCAAAGCGTTGATCGCGAACCCTGGGTCGGTGATATCCAGGTTGGCCTGGTCCTGACCTGGGGAGATGTCCGCCTGAGTTTTACCAACATTTTTCGCACCGACGAATTTGCCGAGCAGAAATCCTCTACCGAGTTCGGTTCACTCAGTCTGTCGTTTCGTCTTTAACGCTCGGAGCAGTATGCGGCTATTGAAGTCATCACGCTTTACCAACTTTTTCCGAAGGACAGTGCCGATGAACCGAATTACCCTCTTTCTGATCCTGCTTTTGCTTTTCCCCCTTTTCACCGCATGCGAACGTTCTCCGGGAGCTCTGCCCGAAGGAGCGGTCATCCTCGCCTTCGGTGACAGCATTACAGCCGGCACCGGTGCCGATGAAGGCGAAGCGTACCCTGCTGTACTGGAGCGCCTTGTCGGGCGCAAGGTGGTCAACGCCGGGGTGCCCGGAGAGACCACTGTAGAAGGACTCGCACGGCTGCCCCGAGTGCTGGCCGAAATACGGCCTCATCTGGTGATCCTTTGCCACGGTGGCGAAGACATGATCCAGGGACTTGATGCAGGAGAGCTCGTCGCCAACATCAAAACAATGATCCGGCTCATTGGGGAAGCCGATGCCGAGGTCTTTCTGATCGCCGTCCCCCCGCCGGCACCTTACTTCCAGCCGGCCTCTTTTTATAACCAGATTGCCCGCGATTTGAAAATTCCCATCGAGGTAAACACCCTGAGCAACATTCTTTCAAGCAATGAGACAAGGAGCGAAAGCATTTATCCCAATGCAGACGGGTACGCCGCCCTGGCCAAGGCGATTTCTAAACGATTGAAAACGCCTTAGCGTTGAGATCGCAGTAGTTAACTGTTTCAGACCAGGTGTGATGACGGGCACTGAACGGGTTTGATCGCTGCAAAATAGGGGCCCTCAAAGTGGGCGCTCAAGCACCCCAATGTCGATTCTATTCTGCCTGCTGAGGTTTCATTTCTTACCGATTGAGCTTGCGGGCGATTTCGGCCACATGCTGCCCCTGGAAGTGGGCAATCGCCAGTTCATTCTCACTGGGTTGGCGCGAACCATCGCTTCCGGCCAGAGTTGATGCACCGTAAGGTGTGCCACCACTGATCTCATCCATCTTCATCAGGCGCGCCTCGGTGTAGGGAACCCCGACAATAACCATCCCCTGGTGCAGCAAGGTGGTGTGAAAACTGGTAATGGTTGTCTCCTGGCCACCATGCTGGGTGGCCGTTGAGGTGAAGACGCTGCCGATCTTGCCGACCAGTGCCCCTGACATCCAGAGGCCGCCGGTCTGATCGAGAAAGTTGCGCATCTGTGCACACATATTGCCGAAACGGGTGGGGGTGCCGAATATGACAGCATCTGCTGCTGCAAGATCGTCGACAACGGCAAACGGAATCTCTGCGAATTCTGCTCTTGCCGCTTTGGCGCCGCTTTTCTCCAGGACCTCTTCAGGAACCAGTTCCGGGATCTGCAGGAGTTTCACTTCAGTTCCGGAGACCTGACGCGCCCCCTCTGCCACCGCTTCGGCCATTTTGTAGACATGTCCGTACATACTGTAAAAAATCACGTGAATCCTGGTTGTCATGATTTTACTCCTTTGTCACGATAAAGTCCTGCTGTGATCCTGCTGATATGAGCCGGTTGTGGCGCATCACAACACAAGTCTATCAGGCCTGCCGGTTTTGCAAGTCATCATCCTGATAAAAGCGCTGTGTTGAACTCGGCTATCCGCGAGGCAATATTGCACAAAGTTGGTACAATAATAACTGTAAGTGCTGAGGGTTTCCAGGAGTGGACCATGATTAAAAATAACCGCCGGATTCGCTATGTGTTTATGGTGTCCCTTGCGCTCTGCGCTCTGCTCAGTTGGCCTCTGGTTTACTCTTCCCTGGGGCAGAGCAGCCTTGAATCCCTTGCCGGTTCCGCAGATCTCAGCAGGGTCAAGGTCCCAGAGGGGTTTCGTATCGGGTTGTTCGCGAGCGGCCTGCAGGATCCGCGTTTTATTGCGTTCGGCCCGGACGGCGCCCTTTACGTTGCCGAGCGCGGTGCCAATCGCATCGTGGCGCTGGTCGATCGCAATCGAGATGGCAGAGCAGATCTTCAGACAACCTTTGCCAGGGACCTGCAGCGTCCGCACAGTCTGGCTTTTTACCAGGACAGCTGGTTTGTCGGAATCCCCAGTGGGGTCGTTCGCCTCAGAGACAGGGATGGTGATGGCCTGGCTGATGAGCGTCAGGTGCTGATTGACGATTATCCCACTGGTGGCCACAGCACGCGCACCGTTGCATTCCTGCCGGATGGGCGCATGACAGTCTCGATCGGCTCGAGTTGTAATGTCTGTGATGAGAGCGACCCGCGCCGCGCTGCTGTGCTGATTTATGACGGGCCTCAAGCCACCGGCGAGAGGGTTTTTGCCCGCGGATTGCGCAACGCGGTCGGCCTGGCGGTCCATCCTGTCACCGGTGAACTCTGGGCCACCAACAACGGCCGGGACAGGCTTGGTGACGACCTGCCTCCGGAAGCTCTCTATATCGTCAGCGAAGGCCTGGATTATGGCTGGCCGCGCTGCCATAACGGCACCATCGAGGATCCGGATTTCGGTAGTCCTGGAGCCTGTCGTGATGTCGTCAAGCCTGTCATCAACATGCAGGCCCATTCAGCTCCACTTGGCCTGGTTTTCTATACCGGTAAATCTTTTCCCGCGGAGTATCACAACAACCTGTTTATTGCCTTTCATGGCTCGTGGAACCGCAGTGTGCCGACAGGCTACAAGGTGGTGCGCTTGCCCCTGGATGGCAGTGAACCGCGTGGGGCGCTGCAGGATTTTGCTACAGGTTGGCTGGCTAAAACGACCGGGCAAGCGGGCGGACGGCCGGTGGGGCTGGCGGTCGGGCCGGACGGTGCCTTGTATGTCAGCGACGACAAAACCGGCATGATTTACCGCATCAGTTATAAAGGCCGTTGAATGTTAGCGATGATGCGTTGAAGAGTCTCATCTCATGCGCAGGATAATACCGATGTTCAGCGTGATAACCAGGATCAACAGCGCGGCAGCCCCCCAGTAACCGATCTGCTTGCGTTGGCCTCCGGCGTCTTGTCCCAGCATGTCCAGCTGTAAACGGGCCTCGACCATATGTGCCTGGTCTTCGGCGAACTGACTGCGAAGATCGATAAAAGCCTGCTCGGAGTTTGTCTCTTGAGTGGCGAGATCTGCCCTTATCGCGTTCAATGATTCCTCGAGGGTAGCGGTCTTTTCAGCCTGGTCGAGCAGTACACCATTCTGTTGTTTGACTTCAGCGGTCAAAGCGGTCATTAAATCACCGAGCTTCCCCAGCGCCTTCTCTATCTGCCTCGCTCGCTCCTGTTGATTGGCATCAGCCTGAGCCAGAGCGGTGAGGCGTTTGTTCAGCTCAAGCCGTCCCTTGTCAACGCTGGAGGCCAATAGCTCAAGCTGTTTCTGCTGTTTCTGCTGTTCTGCGAGGGAAGCCTTGTCTTCAGCCTGGTACGCAGCTGTCTCACTACTCAGGTGCAAGCGTTTTTCCTGGACAGTTTCGGGTTCTGTCTGTGTTGATACACTCTCGGCATGCAGGGCTGTAGAACAGAACAGGATGGTGAGCAGCATGAGCAGAGCTTTCAAACCTACCTCCAGGAAACCACAGCAGATGGATGCTGGTAGTCGATAATGATGTCGACGTCGCCCCCAGTTGACGACATCCAGGCGTATGTCACGCATAATTTAGCTCAAACGGCCTTACAGGTAAAGGCACAGATGGCAATGACAGAGACTTTGTTTCACGTGCTGGCTCCGGCTGAACTCAGAATCGCTCCCGCCTGCTGCTGTACCAAACATCAAATGTGCTTTAGCGCAGTTGTTTTTGTGCCGTCGCGATGTAAATCTTACGGGGCCACACGTTTAATTATCTTGATGGATTCGATATGTTGGCGAGCATGGGAGACTTGCAGTGGCAGGCGGTGCAGAGACACACTTCTTCTCAACCGCATGAAAATAGTAAAATGAGCCCCACCGCTCTCTCCCTCCGGGCTGTGGGGCTTCGGCCCGTAAAGTCTGACAGGCTGCTAAAAAATGAATGAGAAAACAGAAGCATTCGTACTGATTGTTCTGTATGGCTTTATCCTCGTTGCGGGGATTAAGCTCCTGATTTTTATGTTCAAGAAACAGTGATGTCCGGAAACGGCCCTTTTCCTCAATCTCTGCGTCAATCTGCGGATGTGCTTGTGCGGCGTAAAGTGCTACGCCTCCGCGCAAATCCTTGATTTCCTTGACCTTGCGAAAAAGTGCTCGTTTCCAGATCGAAAACTGCGATTGTGCCATTGGGAGTTTCCGTCCGGAAACGGCCCTGTTCCGCAATCTCTGCGTCAATCTGCGGATGTGATTGTGCGGCGTAAAGTGCAACGTCTCCCAGGAATAGTTCCGGTAAAAGTACTGGTACTGGCCGGTGAAACATTATTTCATTTCATTGCTTTGATCATCAATTCAAAATCTTCCAGCAAGGCCTGCAGGTCCTCTTCGTGTTCCACTTCCTGTTCGATAATCTGCAGGGCGATATTATAGGTCACCGGGTCCTTGTCCCTGGTCATCTCCATGAGCTTGTGATAGACGCTGATGGCACACTGCTCAGCGCGGATATTCTGTTCAAGAAGGGTTTTGACGAAGGGATCGTTCGGTGCCTCGTAGCTGCAGTTCGTCAGCTTGAACCATTCACGCGGGTCAGTAACTGGAGATCCGCCAAGCTGGATGATCCGTCCGGTCACCAGAAGGGCGTGGTTGAGTTCTTCAACCGCGTGCAGTTCCAGTTCAGCGATGACCGCATCCTTCATCGGCCCCTTGGCGACTTTAGCCCCTGTCCAGTACTGGTAGTAGGCGAGCCACTCGTCGGCATAAGCCTTGCGTAGCACAATCAGCAATTCGTTAACGTCCAGATTGACAATTTCACGTCCCCTGGTTCCCATGCTTACCTCCTTGATGTGGTTAGATGTTTGCAACGAAGAAAGTTTAACAGGTTTTCAAGGGTTGATTTGTGAATGGGCTAAAAGAGCTCAGAAATACTGAATCAGGGCATACAAGAGGGGCAGGCTGGCAAAGGCAAGCACAAGTCCAAGTCCAGCCATGGCGATGGCCAGCTCCACTCCCATACCGGCGGCAGCGGCCAGCGCGCACGCTGTCACCATCGGCGGCATCCCCGCCTCGAAGATGGAGATGTCGGCGGCAAGGGTGTTCAGGCCGAAGAGGCGGCAGCCAAGCAGGGCGACCAGAGGGGCAATGATCAGCTTGATTGCAAGACCGGCACCAAGCGGCTTCAGGGTGGTTCGCTGCAGCCGCAGTTTCATCTGGAAACCGATGGCGGTCATCACCAGGGCAGTCAACACTCCACCCAGGTCCTGCAGTGTGTTGATGACGACCTGCGGGTAGGTCCAGTTGCGTAATGCCAGGCCGACCAGCAGAGCCGTGGTGGGCGGGAAGAGCAGCGCGCGTTTAATGATGGTCGGGCCGTTGCTTCGTTCACCACTGTAAAGCGACAGGATGACCGCTCCGTAGGTGGCGAATATCAGCATGGTGCCGATCTGGTCGTACAGGATCAAATGCGGGATTCCCGCCTCGCCGAAAAAGGCGTTCACCATAGGTACGCCCATGAACGAAGTATTGCCGATCGGTACTACCAGCAGCAGGACTCCGGTTGTTGCGCGCGACCAGCGCATGCTCCGGGCCAAAGCCAGGACCAGGATTGCCGAGAACAGCAGCATGCACCATGGGACAATAGCGGCGACAATGGTATCGCCGGTGAAGGAAATCTCCGGAACCTTGAGCAGGATGACAGCCGGCAGGGAGACGTAGAGGGCGAACATGTTGAGCACATGCGCCGTCTGGTCCGGGAAAGCCTTGAGGCGCCGAAACAGGACGCCCAGGAATACGAAGATCCCGATCAGGATAAAATTCGTCAATGGGCTGCTTTCGTGGTGCAGAGTTTAATCGGCAGCTATTGCGTGATTTGCCGCCATCAATATATCTTGCGCCTGGAGAATGTTGAACCTAGCACAGTGAAAGTGTTGTCGACAATAAAGAGTGAATGCGGATCATTGGTGAAAACGATCTCTTCCAGCCGTTTGAGCAGGATGTTGTTGATGACCACCATCAGGACGGTTTTGCTGGTACGTTTGTATGCACCTATTCCGGGCAGAAGAGTGGCACCTATCTTCAGGTCGATCATGACCTCGGCGGCAATGGCGTCGGGCTTTTCGGAGATGATCAGTGCCAGTTTCCGTTGGTTGAAGAGCGACAGGCAGTAATCCACGGTGAACGATGTAATCAAGACTGAAATCATCGATGCGACAACCAGGTCATTGCCAAAGTTGAGGAAACTGAAGCAGTAAATCAGGCAGTTGAAACCGAAAAAGAATTTGCCGAAGCCGAGGTTGAATTTCTGGTTCAGGATAACTGCAGCGACATCCAGGCCGCCGTTCGATCCGAGGGAACGCAGGACGATCCCGGCACCGGCACCGATAATCGCGCCGAAGGCTACGGCCGCGTACAGTTGGTTGTCCAGGTTGATCCTGAAGTCAATCAGCATGAAAAACAGCGACAGCGAGATCATGGCGACTGCGCTGTAGGCGAGGAAGCGTTTAGAAACATAGATATAACCGAGAATGAACATAGGGATGTTGAGCAGCAGGTAAAAAATCCCGGTGTTCAGAGATCCGGTCATGTAATTGATCAGGGTGGCGATACCAAACAGTCCACCGGGGATAAACCCTTGGGGTTCCCCGAGGGCCTTGTAGCCGATGGCCTGGATAAAAGTGCCAACCAGGATCAGAAAGCAGTTCCAGGGTACTGAGTAGGCAAAGCTGCGATCCTGATCCGGCATTTTAGGCTCCTTGGGGTGGTGGACAAAAAGTGATGTTTGGAGGTACACCCTGTAGGACTAATTGTCAACCATAGGTTGTGGCTGAAACGGGATATCTGTGCCGAGCCGTGATGTTGTTACCGCCGCCGTCTTTACAAACTGTCCTGCTGTGAAATGACTGCCAAAGGTGCCGGATAAAAAACAAGACAAAAACAAGACAAATCTTGTCATCTATCATGGAAGTCTGCTACTGTTCATGGTAAGTGTCTTGCTGTTGACGAAAGGAGCTATGCTATGCGCAACAGTCGCCAGTTTTCTTTTATTATCTTTATATCAGCAGTGCTTCTATGTGCCACGAGTTTTGTCGTGAGTGCTGCTCAAGTCCCGCGGATTTCTACCGATGATCTTAACTTGCGACTTGGTGACGCTGACCTGGTGGTCCTTGATGTCCGCAGCAACCCGGATTGGCGACAATCCGACAACAGGATTGTTGGCTCTGAGCGTGTTGACCCCGGCGCTGCCGATCAATGGGCCAGTCATTATTCCAAAGAAAAGGATATCGTCCTTTACTGCACCTGAATGAATGAGGCGACCAGTGCCAGTGTGGCACTGACATTGATGAATATGGGCTACACCAGGGTCTATGCTCTCAGGGGTGGTTGGCACGAATGGGAGCGCAAGGGTTATCCGGTAGAGCCGAAATAGCAAACGCGTTACGAATCACAAAGAAATGAAAAAGGGGCTCTGTGGCGGGGCTCCTTTTTTGTCGGTACTGCCCAAAATATAACTGTTCTAGTGACATTTGTTTTATGGTAAAAAGATAATGAGTAAAGTGATTTACAGCTTCCGGTTTGACATCGGGAGAGCATGGACCATAATTAAATCTCTCATTAATACCAACCCTTAATTGCTCAGACGTATTTTTGCTGAACAAGACATGCCTGCATGGGAGACAGTGATGAGTGCAAAAACCCTGTATGACAAACTCTGGGACCGCCACGTAGTCCATTGTGACGACGATGGCACCTGTCTGCTTTATATCGATCGGCACCTGGTTCATGAAGTGACCTCGCCTCAGGCCTTTGAGGGCCTGCGTCTTGCCGGCCGTCAGCCCTGGCGTTCGGATGCCAACCTTGCCGTGCCGGACCATAATGTCCCCACGACAGACCGCAGCCATGGGATCGCTGACCCCCTGTCTCGCATCCAGGTTGAGACTCTTGATACCAATTGCGCGGATTTCGGCATCACCGAATTCGCCATGAACGATATCCGCCAGGGGATCGTTCATATTATCGGCCCCGAGCAGGGCGTGACGCTCCCGGGCATGACGATTGTCTGCGGTGATTCACATACCTCGACCCATGGCGCCCTGGGTTGCCTTGCTTTTGGAATAGGCACGTCCGAGGTGGAGCATGTCCTGGCCACCCAGTGCATTATCCAGAAAAAGGCACGCAACATGCTGGTCAGTGTGGATGGCCAGGTTGGGCATGGTATTACGGCCAAGGACATCACGCTGGCCATTATCGGCAGTATCGGCACTGCCGGCGGCACGGGCTATGTTGTCGAGTATGGCGGCGATGCGATTCGCGCCTTGTCAATGGAGGGGCGCATGACGGTCTGCAACATGTCGATCGAGGCAGGCGCACGTGCCGGCCTGATCGCTGTTGATAGCAAAACCATTGATTACGTTGAAGGTCGCCCCTATGCGCCGCGCGGCGATTATTGGGAACGGGCGAAAGCTTTCTGGCAATCGCTGCAGAGTGACCCCTATGCCCACTATGATCGCGTAGTGCATATCGATGCCGGTTCGATTCAACCTCAAGTGACCTGGGGGACCTCACCGGAGATGGTCGTTGCCGTCGACGGCTGTGTCCCTGACCCGGCAGAGGAACCGGATCTCGTCAAGCGTGAGGGTATGCAGGCGGCCCTTACTTACATGGGACTCACTGCGAAAACACCGATCACCGAGATCTATCCCGACACGATTTTTATCGGTTCCTGCACAAACGCCCGCATCGAGGACCTGCGCGCGGCGGCGGCAGTTGTCAAAGGCCACAAGCTGGCCGCCAATATCAAGCGGGCTCTGGTTGTCCCCGGCTCGGGCCTGGTGAAACAGCAGGCCGAGGCCGAGGAGCTGGACAAGGTCTTCAAACAGGCCGGCTTCGACTGGCGGGAACCCGGCTGCTCCATGTGCCTGGGTATGAACGACGATCGTCTGGCTCCGCAGGAGCGTTCCGCTTCGACCTCAAACCGCAACTTTGAAGGTAGACAGGGGCAGGGGGGGCGCACCCATCTGGTCAGCCCTGCCATGGCAGCTGCCGCGGCAATTGTCGGTCACTTTGTTGATGTCCGCACTCTGGAGGTGTGAGCTATGCAAGCATTCAGCACACTGAACGGATTGGTTGCGCCTCTGGATCGTTCCAATGTCGATACGGATGCCATTATCCCCAAGCAGTTCCTCAAGTCAATCAAGCGCACCGGGTTCGGCCCCAACCTGTTTGATGAGTGGCGCTATCTGGACCATGGCGAGATCGGCATGGACAACAGCAAACGGCCCCTGAACAGCGATTTTGTGCTGAACCAGCCACGCTACCAAGGTGCGCAGATCCTGCTGGCACGTGAAAACTTCGGTTGCGGCTCTTCGCGCGAGCACGCCCCCTGGGCTTTGCTTGATTACGGTTTCCAGGTCGTGATCGCCCCCAGCTTTGCCGATATTTTTGCCAACAACTGCTTCAAAAACGGTATTCTGCCGGTTGTGCTTGCCACGGACGTGGTTGCCGGTCTGTTTGCAGAGGTTGAAACTGCTCCAGGCTATTGGCTGAACGTGGATCTTGCAAGACAGCAAGTGACGACCCCTGCTGGTGCCGTGTTGGATTTTGCCGTCGATGAGTTTCGCAAGAGATGCCTGCTGCAGGGCCTTGATGAGATCAGCCTGACTTTGACGCATGCCGAACAGATCAAAGCCTTCGAGGCCAGGCGAAAGGTCGAAGAACCGTGGCTGTTCGGTTCAGGACGTCAATCGCATTGAAAATCAGCTGTAATTCACATATCACTATTATAGAAGAGGTCGCAATGCAAGGGTCAGAACTGGTTTTACGAGCACTTTACGACAGGGGTGTGAGATACATCTTTGGCTACACAGGCGGGGCAATCATGCCGGTGTTTGATGAAATGGAAAAGCAAAAGCGTTTTACTTTTGTGATGCCACGCCATGAACAGGGCGCCACATTCATGGCCCAGGGTTTGTCGCGCGCTTCGCTCTCGACAGACACGCCACAAATCGGAGTCTGCATGGCGACCTCCGGGCCGGGGGCAATGAACCTGGTGACCGGAATTGCTGATGCGCACATGGACTCCGTAGCGATTGTCGCAATCACCGGGCAGGTGGCGACGAGTGTCATTGCCACGGATGCTTTTCAGGAGAGCGACGTGGTTGGTGTCATGATGCCGATCTGCAAACAGACGTATATGCCTCTCTCTGCTGAAGAGATTGAGAAAACCATTCACGAAGCCTTCTACGTGGCAACGACCGGACGCTTCGGACCTGTGGTGATCGACATCCCCAAAGACGTTCAGGTGCAAAAGACCAGGGAAAGCTACAACTTTGATGCCAAGAAGTTCCGCCCGAGATTGCCAGGGTTTTACTACCATCCTTCACCGGAGCGCGAAGTCGTGCACCAGGCCATCGAGATGATCAATCGCAGTGAGCGGCCGGTCATGTTTTGCGGACACGGGGTGATCTCGAGCAACGCCGGCATGATGCTGCAGGAGTTTGCCGAAAAGACCAATATCCCGGTGGCATTCACCCTGCATGGCCTGTCAGCGATGCCTGCCGATCATCCCATGAGCCTGGGTATGATGGGTATGCACGGCACCGTCGAGGCAAACCGTGCTGTCATGAATGCCGACCTGATTATCAGTTTCGGCATGCGTTTCGATGATCGGGTGACCGGTAAACTGAATGAGTATGCCAAAAATGCCGATGTGATTCACGTGGAGATCGACCCCTCCGAACTCGACAAGAATGTTAAAACCACTGTTGCCATCAATGCCGATGTCTCGCGGACCCTGCATGTCATGCTCAACGATCCCGAACTGATTTCCAAACCGCGGCGGCGCTGGTTGCAGGAGATCGAAGAGAACCGCCAGGTGACGATTGCCTCTGACGCGGAGGAACTCGCTGCCGGAATTGGTGCCGGCGGCAAGCTTTTGATGAAGACGATCATCCGGCGCCTGTCGGATATAACTGAAGGCAGGGATATTGTCGTCCCCGATGTTGGCCAGCACCAGATGATGTCGGCTCGTTATTATAACTTCCAGACCAACAACAGCTGGTTTACCTCCGGCGGCGCGGGAACCATGGGGTGCTCCCTGCCGATGGCAATCGGGGCCAAGCTGGCGCGGCCTGATGAACGGGTCTGGTCGATCAGTGGTGACGGTGGCTTCCAGATGAACATTCAGGAGCTGGGCACCATCATGGAGCAGGGCACGGATGTCAAGATCATAATTCTGAACAACGGTTACCTGGGGATGGTACGCCAGTGGCAGACCCTCTTCTTTGATGGCCGCTATGCCGGTACGCCGATGCAGAGCCCGAATTACGAGCATATCGCCAGGGCTTACAATATCCCCTATCAAAAGGTTACCGAACTGGATCAGGTCGATGCGGCGATTCGCACAGCTGCAGAGTATCAGGGAGCTTACCTGCTTGAATTCATCTGCGATTCCTCAGAGATCATCTTGCCGATGATCCCGTCAGGGGGCGGATTCGGTGATATGATCGTGTCTCGGCCGAAAGCCTGATTGGACAACTTTTTTGAACGGAGTAAATCTTCAACGCCTCGGCGAGCGCATGTGGACTGCAGCCATTGCCTGCGTCCAAGGTTGTCACTTAACTTACCGCAAGCAACAGCTGCAGCCCACATGCTGTATCAGTTAGGGAACTGAGTAGTTGCAAAGCTGAAAGTGCTGAGATGAAAATATTAATGAATCATCCGCGTCTTTGCGTAAAAAAACTTTTTACGAGTGCAAAATTTTTAAGGGAAAACAGAGATGACAGTCAAAAAAATGAAAAGGCGGGCCATCCTGGCTTTCGTGCAGAACAAACCGGGGACTCTCAACAAAATCTCCATGATGATCCGTCGCAAGATGTACAACGTCGACACCCTGACCGTCTGCAAGGCCAAACCCCCGGGCGTCAGCCGCATGACGATCACTCTTCGTGAAGACGACGAGGCCAGGGTCCTCCAGGTGATCCGACAGTTGGAAAAGTTTACCGAAGTCATCCGTGCCAAGGAACTCGATCGCGACCACAGCTACTGGCGGGAGGTGGCCATCGTCAAGTTCGAACTGGAGAAGAAAGCGCTCGAGAAGCTGCAGAAAAAGTACCAGCTGGAGATTCTCGACAGCCAGCTCCATGATATACATATCATCCAGATTGCCGGTCCGACCGATCGGCTCGACGGCTTCCTCGAGGATCTTGGTGCCGAGCACCTGATCGAGATAGCCCGCACCGGCGTTACGGCCATGGACAAGTGAGGAAGACGATGAAGCGTCGCAGCGAGGAAATTACCGGCAGCAAGGATACGGCCAAATGGGTCGAGCGCACCGCCGCACGCACCATGCTTAGGGCCGTGCGCTTTACCGATGAGGATTTTGACAAGCCGATCATCGCCCTTGCAGTGCCATATACCAACGGCACGCCATGTAATGACCACGTCAGGACTCTCGGCGACCTCGTCCAGCAGGCCATTGAGGACGCAGGTGGCAAGGCGATCGTATTCGGCACTCCGGTCGTCTCCGACGGTATCTCCATGGGTACCGAGGCGATGAAGTATTCCCTGGTCAGCCGTGAGGTGATCGCCGACAGTATCGAGTTGATGACCGAGGGCTACCGGGTCGATGCCGTGATCACCCTGTCCGGTTGTGACAAAACCATCCCCGCTGCCCTGATGCCGATTGCCCGCAACAACCTGGTCGGACTGACCCTCTACGGCGGCAGCATCCTGCCCGGCGAATACCACGGCAAGGCGCTCAATATCGTCAATGCCTTCGAGGCGATCGGTGCCCATTGTGCCGGAAAGATCGGGGCAGAGGAACTGCATGCAATCGAATGCCATGCCTGTCCGGGAGCCGGATCCTGTGCCGGCATGTACACTGCCAACACCATGGCTTCGGCCATCGAAGCCCTCGGCATGAGTCTGCCCGGCGCGGCATCCAACCTTGCTGTCGATGAAGGCAATGCAATCTCTGCAGACAAGCGCGAAGATTGCCAGCGTGCAGCCAGGGCAGTGCTTGCGTTGCTGAAGTCCGGCCTTAAGGCACGCGATATCATGACGCGCAAGGCCTTTGAAAATGCCCTGACTGTTGCCTGGGCCCTGGGTGGTTCAACCAACGCGGTTCTGCATCTGCTGGCACTGGCCCACGAAGCCGGAGTCGCATTGACCCTGGCTGATATCGAGCAGGTGACCGCCAGGGTGCCTTTGCTGGGAGACTTCAAGCCGTTCGGCCAGTATGTGATGAACGACTTGCACGGCATTGGCGGCTTGCCCATGGTGATGAAAACCCTTCTGGACGCCGGTTTTCTCCACGGGGACTGTGTGACGGTGACAGGTCTGACGCTGGCCGAAAATTTGGCTGACGCGCCGTTGCGACCAGAAAACCAGGATGTCTTCTATAGCCCGGACCGGCCTTATGCGTCGCCAAACAAGCATATCCGCATACTGCGGGGCAATCTCTCCCCTGAGGGGTGTGTCTTGAAACTCAGCGGCAAGGAGATGACCCGATTTACCGGCCCGGCCAGGGTCTTCGATCGGGAAGAGGATGCCCTCGCTGCGATTCTGGCTGGCAGGATTTATGCTGGCGACGTGCTCGTTATCCGCTACGAAGGCCCTGAAGGCGGACCCGGCATGCGTGAGATGCTGTCGCCCTCATCGGCTTTAATGGGCGCCGGATTGGGCAAAGATGTGGCTCTGGTGACCGATGGCCGCTTCTCCGGCGGCACCCACGGTATCATGATCGGGCACGTGGCTCCGGAAGCCCAGGCGGGTGGAGTCATTGCGGTAGTGCGGGAAGGCGATGAAATTGACATTGACCTCGACCAGGGCGAGTTGAACCTGAACCTCGATGAGGATGAGATTGCCAAACGTTTGGCGCAATGGCAGGCACCAGAGGCGCGCTATCCCAGGGGGGTCCTGGCGAAATATGCCCGGCTGGTCTCTTCGGCGTCACGCGGGGCGGTTACCAGTTAAGCAAGCGTCGAACATGCCAAGTGGCGGTCTGCGTTCATACAAGGGGGGCTTCGGTGGAGGACTCCTTTTTTCGTGCAGAACATGGCCAAATGCTAAATGTCGGGTACATTTTAACTGGAAGTTCTATGAATAACGCTCCATTGATAGCGCCTTTCTGAAAGACCTTCGTTGCAAAGAGGAGCTTTAGACCATGACCAACGATAATCGCAAGGAAACTGCCAGCCTGATTGATATAGAGAATAAAGAGTGGCGCGCGTCGCTTGATTATGTGTTGCAGACTCAGGGAGGAGAACGGGTCTGCCAGTTGCTCCGCCTGCTGCAGGTACGGGCGCAGGAGCAGGGAGTCAGCATTCCCTTCACCGCCAACACCCCTTATATCAATACTATACCCAGGAACGATCAGCCGGTCTACCCGGGCAACCGCGAAATCGAGCGGCGCATAAAGTCGATCATCCGCTGGAACGCCATGGCCATGGTGGTCCGCGCCAACCGCGAAAGTTCCGGCATCGGTGGCCACATCTCCACCTATGCCTCCGCTGCGACTCTCTGGGAGGTTGGCTTTAATCACTTCTGGCGGGGACGGACCGACGAGTTCCTCGGCGACATGGTCTACTTTCAGGGCCATGCTGCGCCAGGCGTATACGCCCGGGCCTTCCTCGAAGGCCGCCTCTCTGAGCATGACCTGGAAAGGTTCCGCAACGAACTGGCACCCGAAGGTGGCCTCTCTTCCTACCCTCATCCGTTCCTGATGAAAGAGTTCTGGGAGTTTCCCACCGTCTCCATGGGGCTGACGGCTCTGACAGCGATTTACCAGGCCCGCTTCAACCATTACCTGGTCGACCGCGGTCTACGCAAATCGAGCGGCCGCAAGGTCTGGGCGATGCTCGGTGACGGCGAGATGGACGAACCTGAGTCTCTCGGTGCCATCACCCTGGCCTCCCGTGAGAATCTCAACAACCTGATCTTCGTCATCAACTGCAACCTGCAGCGCCTGGATGGACCGGTGCGCGGCAACGGCAAGATCATCCAGGAACTGGAAGCAGCCTTTCGCGGTGCCGGCTGGAACGTCATCAAGGTGATCTGGGGAGATGACTGGGATCGCCTGCTGGAAAAAGACCGCACGGGATTGCTGGTGAAACGGATGGACGAGGTGCTTGATGGCGAAATGCAGCATTTCACCCTGAAAAAAGGAGATTATATCCGTAAGCACTTCTTCGGCAAATATCCGGAACTGCTCAAGCTCGTGGAAACCTACAGTGACAACCAACTCGGTCAATTGACCCGTGGCGGTCACGACCCGGACAAGGTCCACGCCGCTTATAAGGCCGCGTTCGAGCATAAGGACGCGCCGACAGTCATTCTGGCCCATACCATCAAGGGCTATGGTCTCGGTGAAGCGGGTGAGGGCAAGAATATCACCCACTCACAAAAAAAGCTCAACGAGGATGAACTGAAAGAGTTTCGCACCCGCTTCAATATCCCGATCAGCGACAGCGAGATCGCTGAAGCTCCCTTCTATCGTCCGGCAGAAGACAGTCCGGAGATGCAGTATCTCAAGAAACGACGCGCCGATCTCGGCGGCTCGATACCCAACCGTTTCGCCGGCAGTCAACCTATGGCCTGTCAGACGGATGGATTGATTCGCGAATATCTTGCCGGCTCAGGAGATCGCGAGCTGGCGACCACCATGGCTTATGTTCATCTGCTTGCCAAATTACTGCGCGATCCGGAACTGGGCAAGCTGATTGTGCCGATCGTCCCCGACGAGGCCCGCACCTTCGGCATGGAATCCCTCTTCCGCCAGGCCGGCATCTACAGTCATGTCGGTCAGCTCTATGATCCGATTGATAAAAGCAGTCTGCTGCACTATAACGAGAAGAAGACTGGTGCGATCCTGGAGGAAGGCATAAGTGAGGCCGGTTCGATGGCCAGCTTCATCGCCGCAGGGACCGCTTACTCCAATAACGGCGTGCAGACCATCCCCTTTTATACTTTCTATTCGATGTTCGGCTTCCAGCGGGTCGGCGACTTGATCTGGCAGGCCTGTGACAGCCGCGCCAGAGGCTTTCTGATCGGCGCGACCGCAGGACGTACGACTCTGGCCGGCGAGGGGTTGCAGCACCAGGACGGTCACAGCCATGTTTTGGCCATGACCCCGACCAAGATCAAAGCCTATGATCCGGCGTTTGCCTATGAGATGGCCATTATCATACACGACGGCTTGACCCGCATGTATTGTCACCAGGAAGACCTGATCTACTATCTGACGGTGATGAATGAAACCTACCTGATGCCACCCATGCCAAAAGGAGACGGTGTCAAAGAAGGCATAATCAAGGGGATGTACCGCTATCGGCCCGCCCGGCTCAAGAAGAGCAAAGCCAAGGCACACCTTCTGGGCAGCGGTGCCATCCTCAACGAGGCGATCAAGGCGCAGGAGATCCTGGAAAACGACTACGGGATTGCTGCCGACGTCTGGAGCGTCACCAGTTACAAAGAGCTTTACCAGGATGCCGTGGAATGCGAGCGCTGGAACCTTCTGCACCCGAAGAAACGTGCCAGGATCCCTTATGTACAAAGCCTGCTGGCCAAGGAGAAGGGGGTCTTTGTTGCGGCCTCGGATTATATGAAGCTCCTGCCTGCAGCAGTGGCACAATGGTTCCCGGGTCCGCTGCATTGCCTCGGGACTGATGGTTTCGGTCGCAGCGACAGCCGCGAGCGGCTGCGTGATTTCTTCGAAGTAGACGCCCGCTACATCGTTGTTGCGACGCTCAAGCAACTGGAAAACAGCGAAGAAGTCTCCAGCGACACCGTCGCGCGCGCCATCATCGATCTGAAGATTGATCCCGGCAAGCTTAACCCGCATGTCGACTAGGGACTGCAACAGGGACTGTCCCTTGCTGTAAGCTGCAAGGTAAGAGTCTTTTAAACCCGGAGCAGGTCAAGGAAACGCTATGAAACACGAAATCAGAGTCCCGGAAGTTTCGGAGGGGGTGACCGAGGGAACCGTGGTCGATATCACCGTTGCTGTCGGTGATCAAGTCGAAGAGGATCAGACGCTTCTGGAGCTTGAGACCGACAAGGCCGTGATCGCCATTCCGTCACCCGTTGCAGGCAAAATTACCGAAATCAAAGTGGCCCAAGGCGACAGTGTGTCGATTGGCGCGGTCATTATGATTCTTGAATCTTCAGGGGATTCTTCCGCAGACGACGTCGAAGCGGAACCGCAAGAGGATGAAAAGCCGGAAGAGGAACTGAAAAAGGAACCGAAAGAGGAACCGAAAAAGGAACCGAAAGAGGAACCGGAAGAGAAACCGGAAGAGAAACCGGAAGAGAAAGAGAAAGGGAAAGAGAAAGAGGACACGGAGAAAGTGTCGCCCGCCAAAGAGACTCCCTCCACGACTGCCGAAAGCGACGAAGAAGCTGAGGATGATGAGGTCGACTTGAGTACCGCTCGCCGTGGCGAGCGCGTCGCTCCGGCGGCGCCTTCCGTACGCCGCCGGGCGCGTGATCTCGGTGTCGATATCTACCAGGTTCAGGGTACCGGTCCCGGTGGCCGCATCAGCGAAGACGACGTGCGCAGTTTTGTGCGCGAGACCATGCAGCGCATTACCGGCGGCGGCCCGGCCCCGCTCGTCCACGGTGAATTTCCCGGGCTGCATGCCCAGCGGCCGCTGCCGGATTTCACCCGCTGGGGGGAGGTGACGCGCGAGCCTCTGACCAGGATTCGCGAGTTGACTGCTGATTCCATGAGCTATGCCTGGTCGACCATCCCCATGGTTACCCAGTATGATCAGGCTAGCATCACCGGAATCGAGGCCTTCCGCAAGGAGTTCAATCGCAAGGCAAACGACGAAAATCGCTTGACGGTGACCGCTATCCTGGCCAAGGTCTGTGCCGCAGCCCTCAAGGCTTTTCCCCGCTTCAACAGCAGTCTCGACCTGGCGAGCAAGGAACTGGTCCTCAAGCAGTCTGTCCATATCGGCGTTGCCGTCGACACCCCAGGCGGCCTGCTGGTCCCGGTCCTTCGCGACGTCGATGCCAAAGGCATTGAACGACTGGCTTTGGAGTTGAACGATATTGCCGGCAAGACCCGCGAACGCAAGATCAGTCCTGCCGATATGGAAGGCGGCACATTTACCATCAGTAACCTGGGCGGGGTCGGTGGAACCTCTTTTACACCGATAGTCTATGCACCCCAGGTCGCCATCCTGGGTGTGTCCACGGCAGAGATGCAGCCGGTCTGGAACGGTCAGGAATTCACTCCCGACCTGGTCTTGCCGCTCTCTCTGACCTACGATCACCGGGTCATCGACGGCGCCGACGGCGCCCGTTTCCTGCGCTGGATCTGCCAGGCGCTGGAGAATCCCCTGCAACTGGTCATGAAAGGATAATCCCGTGAGTAGCCACGATACGATCCCCGCAACCGCCCAGCTGGTTGTCATAGGCGCCGGTCCGGGGGGCTATGCCGCGGCCTTCAGGGCGGTCGAGCTCGGTCGCAAGGTCACCCTGATCGACCCAGAAGCCAACCCGGGTGGTGTTTGCCTGCACCGCGGTTGTATCCCCTCCAAGGCGCTCTTGCATGTTGCCAGGCTGGTCAGCGAAGCCGAAGAAGCGGTTGACATCGGCCTCACCTTTTCCAAGCCAAAAATCGATCTGGAGCGGGTGCGCAGCTGGAAGGACGAAGTCATCGGCAAGCTGACCGGCGGCCTCGGTGGCAAAGTGGATAAAATGAAGATCACTTACGTGCGCGGCATGGCACAGTTCAAGGACGCCCGCACCTTGACGGTGACGACCAACGACGGAGTGGTTGGCGAGATAACGTTCGAGCAGGCCATCCTGGCCACCGGCTCGCGACCGATCATGCTGCCGGGAGTGGCAGCGGACAGCGCGCGCATTATCGATTCCACAGGCGCCCTCACAATCGCCGCGGTGCCGGCCTCCCTGCTGGTGGTCGGCGGCGGCTATATCGGTCTGGAACTCGGCTCGGTCTATGCCGCGCTCGGCAGCAAGATATCGGTCGTGGAGATGACCGATACCTTGCTGCCCGGCTGTGATCGCGACCTGGTCTCGGTGCTGAAAAGACGCCTCGACAGGAAGTTCGCGGAAATCCTGCTCAATACCCGGGTAGCCGACTTGAAAGAGCAGAAGAACGGTGTCATGGTCACTCTGGAGGGCAAACAGGGTGAGCCGGTGAAGAAGCGTTTCGACCAGGTCCTGGTCGCCATCGGCCGCCGTCCCAACAGTGGCCAGCTGGGGCTGGAGAACACCAGGGTCAAACTCGACGAAAAGGGCTTTGTTGAAGTTGACGGCCAGATGCGTACGGCCGAGTCGCACATCTTCGCCATTGGCGATATCGCTGGTGAACCGATGCTGGCGCACAAGGCTTACGGCGAGGCACACGTAGCCGCCGAAGCGGCTGTGGGCAGGAAATCGGTATTTGACCCCCGCGCGATCCCGGCTGTGGTCTTCACCGACCCGGAAATAGCCTGGTGCGGCCTTACCGAAACTGAGGCCCGCGCCAACAAGATCAAGGTCAAAACAGCCAAGCTGCCCTGGCGTGGAAACGGTCGCACCTTGACTCTCGGTCGAGATGACGGCATGACCAAACTGATTATTGACCCTGAAACCGATCGCGTGCTCGGCGTCGCCGTCGCCGGTCCCGGGGCTGGCGAGCTTATCGCTGAAGGGGTCGTCGCCATCGAGATGGCCGCGGTGAGCGAGGACCTGCGCAAGTCGATTCATCCTCATCCGACGCTTTCCGAGACCATCTACGAGGCTGCACAGATGTTGTTTAAGGGGTGAGGTTCTCATTCGAAAATCAGGCTCCATTCGTTGGCAGCACACTTCCAAAGCGGACTCTTGTCGCCCTGTGCCCTGCGTGCCTCTGTGGTAAAAAAGTTGTAACTATTCAGTCCATCAGCGAGTGCCTGTGGGCTGCAGCCATTGCCCGCATCCAACGATGTCACTTAACTTCCCGCAGGCAACAGCTGCAGCCCACGGGCTGTGCCGTTGAGTCAGGGAGCTGAATAGTTACAAAAGGTTTTTCTTTGAGCGGTCATCAACGTGAGTCTTGTGGATAAGCATATATCGTAACAGCAGATCGAAGGCAGGATCATGAGCCATAACTTGTTTGCCGGTCTTGTCTACAATGCGGCGCTGCTGCTTTCACTCAGCCTGATTTATGATGTTTTTTATCGTAGAAAGCGAGCGCCTCGCAACTACACCAACCAGATAATCTTCGGGCTTGTCATCGGCCTGGTTGCAGTCTTGCTCATGACGATCCCAGCCAGGTGGGATTCAGGGATCATCTTTGATACCCGCACCGTCCTGCTTGGACTGACGGGCCTTTTCTTCGGCACCATTCCAACACTCACGGCCATGGCCATCGCGCTCATCTACCGATTCTTTCTTGGAGGTGTGGGTACGCTCCCGGGGTTTGCCACCATTCTATCCTCGGGTTTAATCGGGCTGGCCTGGAGGTACTACCGCTTCCGCGAATCGAAGGAACTGTCTTTTTTCGAGTTGTATCTTTTCGGAGTGATCGTGCATGTCTTCTTGATTCTGAGCATGTTCCTGCTGCCGCAGGAAGTCATGCAGAGGACCATCAGCGCCCTGCTCTTGCCTGCTCTCCTGGTCTATCCAGCATGTACCGCACTTTTGGGGATCCTGTTAAGCAGAGAGCAGAAAAGACACCGGCTCAAAGAAGAGCTGGAAGTCAGTGAGGAACTTCACCGGTCCATCCTTCGGACAAGCAAGGACGGAATCTGGCGAATAAGCATGCAGGGGCGGTTTCTAGAGGTCAATGAGGCATATTGTCGCATGAGCGGCTACAGCAGAAAAGAGCTGCAGTCTATGAGTATCTCAGATGTCGAGGTCAAGGAGACACCCGAAGATATCGCTGCCCAGATCCTGAAAACTAGGCAGCGGGAGACGTATCGTTTTGAATCGCAGCATCGTCGCAAGGATGGAACAGTCTTTGACGTCGAAGTCAGCATCCAGTACCTGGCCATTGATGGTGGTCAATGCGTGGCTTTTCTGCGGGACATCACCGAACGCAAGCTTGCTGAATCGGAGCTGAAAAAAACCCAGACTTTATATGCAGAGTCCGAAAAAATCGCGAAAATTGGCGGGTGGGAACTGGATGTCTCTTCCGGGGAATTGAAATGGACGGACGAAGTCTATCGCATTTTTGAAGTGGACAGCACGTTCAAACCGACCCTGGAGAAAACCTTCAGCTTTTTCCCCCCGTCATCACAAACGATTATTGAACATGCCGTGCACAATGCTGTTGAATTCGGTGAGTCATATAATGTGGAATTGGACATCCTCACCGCGAAAGGCAATATTAAATCGATTCAAACCGAGGGAAATGTCGGAGCAAACAATCACAAGATTGTAGGATTCATTCAAGATATTACTGAACGAAAACGGACAGAAGAAGAATTACTGCAGATTCAAGAGCTGTTTACCCTGTTTATGAAATATTCCCCAATCTATACCTTCATCAAAAAAATCGAAAACAACCAGAGCCGTATCATTCAAATAAGCGACAACTATATTGACATGCTTGGCAGGCCTGCTGAAGAACTGTTAGGCCAGTCCGTGGAGGATCTGTTCCCTGCGGAGTTTGCCCGTAAAATGACAGATGATGATCTGGCTGTCGTAAATATTGGCAAGGTTGTTGAAGTTGATGAGGATTTTAACGGCCGCAACTACACAACTATAAAATTCCCGATTTTCAG
The DNA here is from genome assembly GCA_051305855.1 of Desulfuromonadales bacterium. GTDB lineage: Bacteria > Desulfobacterota > Desulfuromonadia > Desulfuromonadales > BM103 > M0040. The sequence continues at coordinate 12,542 of JBPPMB010000134.1, read as the reverse complement.
GGAAGGCAAAGACAGTCTGATTGCAGGGTTTACCATCGACATTACCGAGCGCAAGCAAGCCGAGCTGGAGAGAAGAAACCTTGCAGACCAGCTTCATCAATCCCAGAAAATAGAGTCCGTGGGCCGCCTGGCAGGAGGAGTGGCCCACGACTACAACAATATGCTCAGCGTGATCATCGGCTATGCGGAACTCGGCCGGATGAAGGTTGATCAATCCAATCCACTGCGTGACAACTTTGATCAGATCCTTGCGGCGGCCATGCGCTCGCGGGATATCACCCGGCAGCTGCTGGCCTTTGCCCGCAGGCAAACCATCGCCCCCAAGGTGCTCGACCTGAATGCGACCGTGGAAGCCATGCTCAAGATGCTGCGCAAGCTCCTGGGCGAAAACATCAACCTGGTCTGGATACCCAGGCCGGGCTTGTGGCCGGTCGAAATAGATCCTTCCCAACTGGACCAGATTCTGGCCAACCTGTGCGTCAACGCCCGCGACGCCATCGCCGATGTCGGCAAAATGACCATCGAAACCAGCATGGTGAGTCTTGACCAGGCCTTCTGCTATGACCACCCGGGTTTTATCCCCGGCGACTTTGTGATGCTCACGGTCAGCGACGATGGCTGCGGCATGGACAAGGGGACCCTGGACAAGATTTTCGAGCCTTTTTTCACGACCAAGCAGGTAGGCAAAGGCACGGGGCTGGGGTTGGCGATGGTTTATGGTGTGGTGAAACAAAGCAACGGGTTTATCAACGTCTACAGCGAACCGGGGAAAGGCGCGATCTTCAAGATCTACCTGCCCAGGCACATGGGGCAGGTTGTTGATGAACACGCAGTGGCCGGCGGTGAGCCTCTCAAGGGCCACGGTGAGATGGTGCTGGTGGTAGAGGACGAAAAATCAATTCTGACATTAATCGAAGCTATTCTCAGTGATTTTGACTACAAAGTCCTGGCTGCCAGCTCGCCCTCTGAAGCCCTGGCGCTTGCCAAAGCACATCCGGGCCAGATCCGGCTGCTTATCACGGACGTGGTGATGCCGGAGATGAATGGCCGGGAGCTGGCTGATCAGCTCCAGTGCATGTCTCCTGATCTTAAATGCCTTTATATGTCAGGCTATACAGCTGATGTTATCGCTCACCACGGTGTGCTGGACAAGGGTCTTCATTTCATTCAAAAACCCTTCACGAGAACTGATTTCAGCCTGCAGATCAGAAAGGCCCTCGATTCCAAGAGGTAAATTGCTGAAGGAGCAGGTCAGGCTGAATAATCTGAACTTCAGAAATTGACCAAAGTCATTTTTCTGTCACCCCGTCCGGAGTATCCTCACCGACTATGAATAAAATGATTGCCTGGAAAAACGCGAGCCACTGGCGGCAGATGATCCAGTGGCTGTTCTTCGGCTGGTGTCTCTTTCTCGGCATCCAGTTCGGTTTGTTCGTGCGCCATTTCGAAGGCATGGGGCGGGTAGATTATTATTCCCGGCCACCAGGCGTAGAGGGCTTTCTGCCGATCGGTTCGCTGGTCAGCCTCAAAGCCTGGGTGCTAACCGGGTTTTTTGATACGGTCCATCCGGCCGCTTTGGTTCTCTTCCTTACGTTTGTCGCTATGGCACTGTTGACGAAGAAGTCATTCTGCTCGTTTATCTGCCCGGTGGGGACGCTCTCGGAAGAAAGCTGGAAGCTGGGCCTTAAACTGTTCGGACGCAACTTTCGCATCTGGCGCGGCCTCGACCTTTTCCTGCAGTTCTTCAAGTACGCGCTGCTCTTCTTTTTCGCCAAACTGATCCTGATCGGCATGCCGACTGCTGCGATCGAAGAATTTCTGCATGCATCCTACTGGGCGATTGCCGATGTGAAGATGCTGCACTTCTTTACCCGGATGTCGGCAACCAGCCTGGCGGTGATTAGCGTGCTGGCTTTGCTGTCGGTCATCTACAAGAATTTCTGGTGCCGCTACCTCTGCCCTTACGGTGCACTGCTCGGGCTGTTCAGCATGCTCAGCCCGTTCAAAGTATCGCGCTGCCAGGAGCAATGCATCGACTGCGGGAACTGCAGCCGTGTTTGTCCGTCGCAGATCGATGTACAGCACAAGGTGCAGGTTCATTCGCCGGAATGCACCGGATGTCTGACGTGTGTCAGCTCTTGCCCGGAACAAGGCGCGCTGTCGATGGCTCTCTGGAGATGGCCTGTGCCGGGCGTTTTATTCGTGGCAATTGTCGTGATGCTGTTTGCTGGCGGGGTGATGGCCGGTATGCTGAGCGGGCATTGGCAGACGAGTCTGACCTACGATGATTACCGGCAACTGATTCCGCAGGCTTCGCGTTTGGGGCATTGAGGCTGGGGGCTGGGGGCTGGAGGCTGGAGGCTGGAGGCTGGAGGCTGGAGGCTGGCAAAAAGTAAGGTGTCTGGCGGGACTCGCCGGTGTTGCTTTTGTTTGACAGTCACTGATCGAAACGCAAAGACCCGCAGTCAGCCTGCGGGTCTTTGCACAGACATTAACGATTGCCTGTTACCTGACTTGTCGCTCGTAGCTTTCGACCATCTGCAAATATTTCTTTTCCAGCCCGGGAGCCTTTATCCCGGCAGTCTCATAGGCTGCCAGCATGCCGCTGCGCACACCCTCCGGCAGAACCCGCTCGGCAAGCGGATAGAGGATGTCATTTTCCTTCTCAATGTGACCTCGCAGCAAGGCTGCGTAGCCTGTGGCGTGTTCGGCAATGATGGCTGCCTGTTCGCCTTCTCCATCGAGAGCTTTCCGGGCGGCTTCCTCCATGGCCCTGACGTGGGCGCGTCCCTGGTCGTGTTCCATCTGCATGGCTTCGATAGGCGACTGTTTTTCCGGCATGCCATTTCTGATTAATGCGACGAAGAGCACGTCTTCTTCCTTGGCGTGGTGAAAACGGTCGGCGTAATTACGGATAAAATCCACCGCGTCGAGATAGAACTGCCAGTTGCGGAACCTGCCTTCTCTGAGCAGGGCAGTGTTGTGCTCCACCAGGGCAATCATGCGCAGGATCAGCTGGTGTTCGTCAACCATCACCTGGGTAACATTGGTCTTCATCTCAGCTCTTCCTCTCGCCATCGACTCCAATCACGGAAATGACCAGCGGGATATCTTTGCCAGACTTCTGCAGCGCTTGCTGGGCCATCATTGCCAGGCCGCGGCAGCAGGGGACCTCCATGATCGGCACCGTGACGGACTTGATGTCGTTCTGGCTGATCATCGCGGCCAGCTTATCAACGTAGGAGCTGGTGTCGTCGAGTTTCGGACAGGCATTCACCAGTACACGCCCCTTGATGAAATCACGATGGAACTCTGCATAAGCAAAGGGTGCACAGTCGGCAGCGATGAGCAGATGCGCATCCTTCAGATAAGGGGCCGTAGGTGGAACCAGCTGCAGTTGGGTCGGCCACTGGCGCAGCTCGGAGGGCCGGCTCTCGCCAGTGGTGGCATCTTCAGTGGCTTTCTTTTCTATAATGCGAACGTTGGCGCCGGGGCAGCCACAGGCAAGCTTACTCATAAGGTTTCTCCTTCGGTTATGTTCTGTGTGTTCAGATAATCGGTGATTGCTTGTTCGATCCGGGCTTCGATTTCATCGCCAAGAGCGTGGATCGAGACGACATCCTTCACCAGGCAGATCCCGACCCCGCAGGTGACGCAACCGATCTCGTATTTCTCCAGGATCTCTCCGATGACGGGATGTTCTTCGATGACTTTGCTGATGGCCTGTTCGCCAATGCTGTTCGGAAGGTTCATGTCGTCCTGCTCCTTTTCCTTGATTGTTGATCAGAGATTACATGTTCTGCTGTCAGGAAAACATGACTGGAGTCAAATATGACAAATTCCGTCAAGTATATATGGCGCCTCCTGTATAAATGTAAAATAGTTGTTTGCTGGTAACGAATTACAGCCGAATCCGGGATATGGCTTTGCATGAAAGAACACGGCAAACACCTGTTTTGACTGGTTTGCTGGAGGTAAATGCAAGCGCGCGAGATTTCCGCGAGATTTCCATTTACAAAGCAATATGTGGTATCGTATTATCTTCTTCCCTACAATATATAGTGTTTTTGTACGGGTGAAGATATCACAACGGCATTGCAAATATGTGTGATTTCGCCCGCCTGGACAGGGTCGGGGCGGGCAAAAAAGGACGGGGTAACGATGGTGGGAAATGTAATCAAGAAAATGGCAGAGCAGGCTGAAATTCCCTGGCAGGAAGCCTCCCAGGATATCTGGGACAGCAAGTATCGGCTCAAGGACGCGACGGGTCAACCGGTTGACGCCGACCTGCATGCAACCTTCGAGCGTGTCGCCAGGGCGTTGTCGGCCGTTGAAGAAGGCGAAAAGCAGCAGCACCACTGGTTCGGGCGGTTCCTGTGGGCGCTGGAAAACGGCGCCATCCCGGCCGGGCGCGTCACGTCCAACGCCGGTGCCCTTGGGCACAAGCCGTCAACCTCGACCATAAACTGTACGGTCTCGGCGACGATCGAAGATTCGATGAACGATATCCTGGGCAAGGTGCACGAAGCCGGCCTGACCCTCAAGGCGGGTTGTGGCATCGGTTACGATTTCTCGACACTGCGGCCGCGCAACGCCTTCGTCAATGGCGCCGGTGCCAACACCTCGGGTCCGCTGTCATTCATGGATATCTACGACAGCATGTGCCGTACTGTCGCTTCGGCCGGCGGTCGGCGCGGCGCCCAGATGGCAACCTTTGACATCTCCCATCCGGATGTGCTTGATTTCATCAAGGCCAAGCGCGAAAACGGCCGCTTGCGCCAGTTCAACCTGTCGCTGCTGATCACGGATGAGTTCGTGGAGGCGGTCAAGCACGACGCGGAGTGGCCGCTCTGCTTCCCTCTGACGGCCAAGGAAATGGAGCGTGACGGGCTGGACCTGCAGAATCCCGCCCAGGTCCTCTGGAAGGACTGGCCGATCAAGCAGGACTACGTGCAGAACAACGTCGGAGAAGTGGCCTGCAAGATCTACCGCACCATCCGCGCCAAGCAGTTGTGGAACGTGATCATGGCCTCCACCTACGACTTTGCCGAGCCGGGTTTCATTCTGGTCGACAAGGTCAACGAGATGAACAACAACTGGTTCTGTGAAGAGATTCGCGCCACCAACCCCTGTGGCGAACAGCCGTTGCCGCCCTACGGTTCCTGTCTCCTCGGCTCGATCAACCTGACCCGGTTCGTCGAGCAGCCCTTCACTGCCGGTGCTCGTTTCAACTGGGACCATTTTCGCGAGGTCGTTGCCGTCTTCACCCGTATGCTGGACAACGTGGTGGAAATCAACGGTCTGCCGCTCCAGCAGCAGCGCGATGAGATTTTCGGTAAGCGTCGCCACGGTATGGGCTACCTGGGCCTCGGTTCGACCATCACCCTGCTCGGCATGAAATATGGAGGCACCGATGCCGTGGCTTTCACCGAGCAGGTGACCCTGGAGATGGCACTGGCAGGCTGGCAGCAGGCGCTGGAACTGGCCCGTGAAAAAGGCCCGGCTCCCGCACTGCTTGAAGAGTACACCGTCTCCGCCGAGATGCTGCGCAAACGGCCCGAGATGCTGGCCGACGGCATCAGCGTGGGGCAGCGCGTGCCGGGCAGGATCCTGCATACTCGTTACAGCCGCTACATGCAGCAGCTGGCCAAAAAAGCACCGGAACTGGTCGCAGAGCTGGCTGCAGTTGGCGCCCGCTTCACCCACCACAGTTCCATCGCGCCAACCGGCACCATCTCGCTGTCGATCGCCAACAACGCATCCAACGGCATTGAACCGAGCTTCGCCCATCACTATTCGCGCAACCTGATCCGTCCGGGCAAGAAGAGCAAAGAGAAGATCGATGTCTTTTCCTATGAACTGCTGGCTTATCGCGAACTGATCAACCCTCGGGCAATGCCTGACAGCGACAAACCGGAGGAACAACTGCCCGACAACTTCATCACCTCGGCGGACATCACCCCGAAGCAGCATGTCGACATCCAGGCAGCGGCGCAAAAATGGATTGATTCTTCCATCTCCAAGACTGCCAACGTCCCCAGCGATTACCCCTATGCGGATTTTCAGGATATCTACCTGTATGCGCACGAGCAGGGGCTGAAAGGCTGCACGACCTTCCGCTACAACCCTGAAGCTTTTCAAGGTGTTCTGGTCAAGGAGAAGGACCTGGCTGAGACGATCTACAAGTTCACCCTGGACGACGGTACCGTGGTCGAAGTCCGCGGCAATGAAAATATCGAGTACGACAACGAGACCCATTCTGCGGCCAATCTCTACGATGCCCTGAAAGAGGGCTATTACGGCAAGCTGTGACAAGGAACGCAACACATGTCTAAAAAAATTGATAAGAAGATAGTCGCCTACGAGGTGGTCAACCTCGACGAGCAGCGCAGAAAAGCAGCACAGGAAGAAATAATACCGCGAGAAGACATGCACGAGAAGGTTGAGCGCCCGGAGATGCTGGTGGGTGCCACCTACAAAATCAAGACGCCGCAGAGCCAGCACGCTTTGTATGTCACCATCAACGACATGGTGCTCAACCACGGTACTGAACATGAAATGCGCCAGCCCTTCGAGATCTTTATCAACTCGAAGAACATGGACCACTTCCAGTGGGTGGTGGCTCTGACCAGGGTCATCTCGGCCGTGTTTCGCAAGGGCGGCGACGTGACCTTCCTGGTGGAAGAGATGAAGGCGGTCTTCGATCCCCAGGGCGGCTACTTCAAGCCGGGCGGGCGTTTTATGCCCTCGATCGTGGCCGAGATCGGCTTTGCCCTGGAGAGCCACATGAAAATGATCGGCCTGATCAAGGAAGAGCGGATGCCCGAAGCGCACAGGGAGATGCTGCAGGCCAAGCGGGCAGAATACGACACCCTTCACAGCCCGGCGCAGCGCGAGGAAACAGCTGATTTTCCGCCGGACTGCAAGCTGTGCAGCAAATGCTACACCAAGGCCGTCATCATCATGGATGGCTGCTTAACCTGCCTGAACTGTGGCGATTCCAAGTGCAGTTAGCCCAGAGGTTTGTGCAGGAGGCAGGAGTTGTGCGAACTTTTCATGGCAGAGAGGCGCTGCCGACAAGCTGAGGAGAAAGCCGTGACGCATTCAAACTGGGACATCCGCTGGATGGCCCTCGCCCAATTGGTAGCGACCTGGAGCAAAGATCGAGGGCGAAAGGTCGGTGCCGTCATCGTCGGACCGGATAACGAGATTCGCTCAACGGGATTTAACGGTATCCCTCGGGGGGTGAATGATGACGTTGAAGAGCGGCACGAAGCGGCCACGGGAGAGAAGTATCTCTGGGTTTCCCATGCGGAGCGCAATGCCATTTACAATGCTGCCCTGTTGGGCGTCTCGACCAAAAACTGCTCTCTCTATATCCCCTGGTATCCCTGTATCGAATGTGCAAAGGCCATCATACAGTCAGGAATCAGTAAAATAGTTTGTTTTGAACCCGATCTGGCTGACAGCAACTGGGGCAAGGGCTTCGAAAGGTCACTGATTATCCTCGGCGAAGGCAATGTCGTGACCAAGTTTATTGATCAGAAAAATTACCTGCAGGCCGTTCTCGATAAGGAGTTTCTGGTAGGAAATGTACCGGTCGGACCCTATGGCTCATAACCTGTCAGCTCCACATTTCTCATCATTTACAGGTTTAAGCGCCGTACATGAGAGTAAATATCTAGAGAGCCAGCTGCAACTCAGGCTGTTTGGCCCATATTCCGCTTTTCGGTCCATAACTTCGGCTATAAACCTTCAAATCAGCTAAAAGATAAAATGGGCAGATTCGAGTGCTCATTGCATGCACGAATCTGCCCACCCGTTGAATTGCAAATCACCTCAGGCATTGAAATATCCCCATGCACCACAGGCAGCTGCCGCACGGTTCGCTCTTGATGTGACAGTCCTGTTCAAACTCGTCTGTTTGAATGTAATTGCATGGGGCCAGGCTGCAACTGGCACAGTAAGGGTAATCATAAGAGATGACGTCTCCTCTGAAACTCCGGAACATCGGTGAATTCCAGATATCCAGAATGCCCTGCTCGGCCAGGCTGCCGAAACGTTTTGGCAAAACCTTTTGTTTCCAGCCACTGGCAAAGCATTGGTAGTTATGCCAGAGGAAATAACAAGGGTGGACGCGGCCGTCCCATGAGACAAACGCACTGCCTTCCTCGACAAAATCGCATTGCCGCTTTTCTTTGAGCATCAGTTCGGGGAGTCTGAGGTCAATGTTATGCTGTCCGGCAATTTTTTTCGCTTCCGCGAAGACATGAGCGATGCGATTCAGCCGTTGCAGGTCGAGAGAAAATAATTTATTGAGGTCCAGCGATATACTTTTGTGCCTGGCGTCATCCTTCATCGCATCGACTAAATGTATGGCGCTCAGCTCATCAGCGGTTTTGGCATATTTCCAAAGTATTTTCGGGTAAAGCGAGAGGTCAAGTCCGACGGCTTCTGCTTTGTCCTGCCAGTGCTGGAAAAGATCGACGGCTTCTTTGGAACAGGTCTCATAGGTGGCCTCAGCTTCGTGCTTTGCATCGTAGGGCAGAGCGTGCGTGATCAGCATAAAGGCGGCTCCCCGTTCTGCAGCCCAGTGCACTGCCGGTAGCAGCTCCTTTACATTGCTGTGCATCATGACAAACTCGACGCCCGTTTGAAACTCCGCTCGCTCCAGGGACTCCTTTGCTTTTGTAATGGCCGAAAATGCTTTTTCTATGGCAATTATTTCGCCACCCTCTCGAACCTTCCTGAAAATGTCAGGAGAGACTGCGTCCAGCGAAAGGCAGATTTTGTCGAGCCCTGCATCGAGCAGCGACAGGGCACGCTGATCGTTCAGAAGCAGGCCGTTGGATTGAAAGCCTACCCAGCTGTCAGATGGCATCAGCTGTTTGGCTCTCTTGATAAACAGTTCCAACCTGGGGTGCAGCAATGGTTCGCCAACACCGTTAAGGATGAGAGCCTGAAGATGAGGCAGGGCCGGTTCCAGCGACGTGAATGTCTCGTCAGACAGATCCCCTTCAGCGATATTGCATTCATTTGACTGCTTAACGCACATAAAGCAGCTCAGGTTACAACGTGTCGTTGTCTCTACGAAGAGCTTGGACGGATAAGCTCGCAGTGCCGCTGGCACAGGTTCGGACGTTTCTGTGGTTGTATTAGTTGGTGACATCTTGATTCTTGTCTCGGCTAGGTTTCGACTTGGAGAATGTTTCGCTAACAATCTGATTGACGTTGAAACTCAAGGGTAACCGGTGGCTACAGGTTGTTTATTAGAAACAAAAGTGTTGATACCTCATATGCTCTGAAAATGTTTTGCCTCTTTATTGGTTATGAATAATTCGTAAATAGACAACTGTCTGGTTATGCACGTGGTAAGCGATTTCTCCAAAAGTTGCCGGCCCAGACAGGCCGCTCCCCGAATATCTGTCGAGCCCTGAATAAATATAATTAAGAATGCAATTGCAGGAAAAAATCATCTCAACACCCAGTCCGTGTGAAAGTTTCTTGGTGAATTTTTCCGTGTAATTCTCGATTGGTTTAGCATGCCTGTATTCCACTGCTTTGAATACAGGCGCATAAAACCGAACCTCCCCGGCAACACCTAACTTTCTACGGAAACTGGTGTTTATCAAGGTGCCGTTGACATCTGAAACCAGGGGAAGTCTCAGGTCCAGCTTGTTTTCACAAATATATTTGGTGAAGTCGACTTTTCTGCCATTGATATAAACCTCTTTGAAGCTGAACCCTGATTCAGCGAATGTGATTATGTCTCCATCGCCCTGTTCGAACATATTGAGCATGCCGACTTCTGCTGATTTGTTGTCATGTAATTCAACGTGCATCACGACGGCACCTTCTAGTCTTTGGCCGGGAATCATGCCGTTATATATTGTGGGTTTGCTGATCCCTCTCTCATCCAGGTGAGTTCCCGATATCCAACCTATCAGGGGGCGCATTGCGAAATCCTTGAACGAAAAAGCCTCCATTGAAAACTTAAAGTGGCATTCAGATTCAGCAGGTATAATGATAAAGCTGAAACCCTTCTCAGGGCTGTCCAGGTAGACATTCTCTATAGTTTCCTCATCATAAGTTGTAATTCTTATGTTTGAAGCCACCGCGTCCAGATCTGTGACAAAGATTTTCTTGTCAGTGCATATCCCGCCAAGATCGGTCATGAAGTAGGGTATAGATCCACCAACCCAACGACCAGCGGGAAGCTTGTCCATCAGCTTGCTGTCGGCTGCAATTAAAAGGGTCTGGCCCTTTAATATTCTTTCTTCGATTTCTTCTAAATCATGGAGGCAGTCAAAAATCATTCAACTCACCATCTTACTGATTTTGTATAGATCATTTTTCACGGACGGTAACTCTGAGTTGCGGATGAACAGTTCTCTTAACTGCTTGGTGTAACTTTGCATGTGCTCTTTATCCGGTTCGCTGGTGTAAAGGCCCTGAATGTGTCGGGTCAAAATGTTTGCCGCCATAAACTCAAAACTTATGGTCTCCTGACCATTTATGATTTTTTCCCAAATGCCGTTGCTAATGTCAGGGATCATTGCTGCTGACATGATGCCACCTCCTCATTATGCAGCAAAACAGGTCTGAGGGAAAGGAACTCCCCCAGACCTGCAGCATGTTTTTTTCAGGTTTCCTTAAAAAGGAAGAGCTCCAAAGCCCATAAGCCCGATCGCAGGCACGTAGAGGCAGGTGAAACTCAGGACAAGAAACATCCAGGCGGCAACCTTCGCGTTTATCTTGCCGTAAGTCACGCCAGTAACGGTTAAGCAGATAACGACGAAGGTAACATTCATGAATGCCAGGTATGGAGTTACGCCGATTATTGTCGTACCATCGGCTTTCATTCCGCCGCCGGTAGCAAACAGATAAGCATACATGGCACAGACGATGGCAACAACCAGAGCGCCGTTGCCGACGGTACGCATATCTTCCAGACCCGTCCAGAGAGCATGGGCCGTCTGCAGATAAAGAACGCCAAACACAAAAAGCAAGCCGGCGGTAAAGGGATCTGCAAAAATGGCCGCTTGCAGAATCGCGCCTATGACCACGAGAGTGCCCACGACACCGGTCACGAAAGCGGTGCTTTTGGCCTCGCCCTTGCCCAAGAAAAACAAGCCCACCGGGACCCACATCATGCAAATCAATAAAAGCAATGCTAACGTCATGTCTTTTCTCCTTACTTGGTTTAGATGCTCGCAGGTGACAATCGTCTTACCCAGGCATATATATTTAGGACTCGGCGGTGGTCGGGTCGATAACCTTGCTGACCGCGCTGATGCGGTTGGCCGGGAAGCCTCCTTTCAAGGCATGGTCCCGTACCATTTGTTCGTTCGGAGCGATGTAGATGCAGTAAATCTTGTCGGCGGTCACATAGCTCTGCACCCATTGGATTTCCGGGCCAAGCTCTTGCAGAACGCTGCAGGATTTCAGGGAAATCCCGGTTAACTCTTCGGCACTGAGCGCTCCTGCTCCGGGCAGGTCTCTTTCGATGACGTATTTAGGCATGGATGGCTCCTTTTTGGTAATAAAGTCTGGGATCAGAAGCTGATGATCCCGCCCAGGGCGATGGTGTCGGTTGTCTCTTCCGGGTCGCCGATAGCGATTTTGTTCTGATTGTATTCTGCAACCACCTTGACATAGTCGTTGATCGTATAGAAAACAGCACCGGTAACGGTCTCGTTCTCCCATTCATCGGGATTGGTCTCGAGCTTGTTCCTGCCGTAGGAGGCCACAAATCTGGCCGGTCCGTAGATGTAGGAAGCCTGCAGCAGGTAGCCGTTGCTGTCGATTTCGTCGTTGCCATCGAAGAGTGGCAGCCCAAGAGTATTATCGACTCCGGGACCGAGCAGGAGACCGACGCCGCTGGCGTCAAAGCCCGAGGCAGAGAGGCCCAGGCCGGCATATCTGGCTTTGATGCCGTAGGAGACCCCTTGGGAGTCAACCTGAGTATCCGAATTCCCGGCATCTTCCGAGGTCTGCCAGAGGAAGCCGCCCCAGGCGGTCACGGACCCCTTGTCAAATGTGTACACGTAGGTCAGTTCCCCCTGAACTTGCGGCTCACTTTCCTCCGGAACCACAGCGCTGTCAAAATTATCCGCGGTATGGGCGGGATCGACCAGGCCGATCGCCAGCTTTAAGCCGTTCCACTCAGGTGTACGGTAAGTGATCTGAGCGTTGGGGAACGGGTAGATATAGCCGGTGCCGATATTGCCGAAGGACACGCCGGTCCCGTCGGTCAGACCGAGGGTGTCGCTGACGTTGCCGTAGCCCATCAAAATCTCATCGAGGAAGATGTTGGAACGGCAGAACAGGCCGAAGTCCTTACCAATCAGGATCTGGCCCCAGGCGCCGTCCACCGTACCGTAGAATTGACGGACGTCGATGCCGGTCGAGGTGACATTCTCATCGCTGTCGTTGATGGTGACCCAGAATGACGAGCGTCCGCCGACCTTCATGGTGTCGAGCTGCTTGCCGAAGTTGAAGCCGATGTAGTTGGGCAAAAAGCCCATCTTCACACGGGACTG
>JBPPMB010000124.1:0-3541 GCA_051305855.1 Desulfuromonadales bacterium | reverse complement strand
TGGGCATCGTACAGATGATGTTCTGCGAGGTTGAATCCCATATTTGTGTTATTAGTAGCGTCGTAAGCTATCGTCTCGTAAGCGGCGAAAGAGAAATACCGGATATTGGGATAGGTGCCCTTGATTGTCATTTTTTCGTACTGTGGATCAAAGGGCATAAGCCAATACCGGGCTGCACCGTCGGGGCCCTGCACATTGCCAGATCCTTCGGGCGAGAGTTCGAGCGGCCACGCACAGCCTCGATAGTTAAAATCCTCGGCGTGAACGACTTGGAAATTAAGCAGTAACGCGAGAGCCATGAAGCAGCCGAAAATTCCGATCCAGGTAGAGGTTTTCATCGTTTCCTTCCTTTCCGGCTTGGGTTAGTGAGGGTTGGGGTAGAATCCCAGGATGTTACTAGCCGCCGATTCTGCTCCGTAAAGGTGAGAATGCGCGGTGTCAACAGTTCGGCAGCATCCGGCCCGCTGGTTGTTCCGGGGGCGATGTAGTTGCGCAGACTGATAATGATCATCCCCTGCAGGGCTGGGTCTCCCTGGGTGGACATGCCGCTGATCTCGGTGCAGCTGTCCAACCCGCCGGGTACCTCCTCGAGTGCATCGCAGTTATCGGTAAAGTAGCGCACGAAGAATTTGCTGGTGTTGTCCACCGTGGACGCATAAACGCCTGCGGATCCTTTGAGTTGCGTGTCGAGGAGGGTCGCGTTCGGAACGCCCCCATTGATCGACGCATCATTGGCCGACAAGCCCACGTAGATGGCGTTATCAGTTTCCGTGGCAAGCGTGGCGACCACCGCGTAGACCTGCCCGGAACCGGTGGGGCGGGGTGATGAGAAGAACAGACCCGCTTCCTGCTGGTCGGCCAGGCAATCCATGCCGACGTCGCGGCAGTACGGTCCGGTCCACCCGTAATCGCGCACCAGTTCCCCGAAGAAGGATGACGCCGGCGGCGAAGGCACACAATCGGTACTCGTGAGGTTCGCTTCGCTGCTGACACTGTCGCACACCGCATCAACCAGGTCTTGCAGGTCGTCCTCCAGCCAGTCCTCACTGTTCGCTGTGCGCGGTTCGAAGTTAAGCGATCTGTAGCGCTGTACGGGGCCCAGTGAGTCGGGGGCACGCACGCGCAGCACCGTCAATGGAAGGCTCTCTCGCCAAGATTCAGCGGCTTTTGTGTCGTCGGGAACGGCGTAACGGAACGCGGTGACGAAGTCGATGGCATTTTTGCCCATTCCGAGCGGCCCGATGGGACCGAAATCATCCTCGCGGGGGATCTGCTCGGTGAAGATGTGGCTGTCCGGAACCCCCTGCACCTGCAACGACTCGCGAACAGCCTGATCCGTCGCGGCGCTCGGGGTGGTGATGAAGTACAGGGTCTTTTCGAAGGGGTCATCCTGCAGCTGCCGTTCCATGACCACGTTGTTGACGACATCCCCCAGGGAAGAAAGAGTGATTATGCGGTGGGACTTCGGGTCGTCCGGCGGGATCGTGCTGAACAGGTACTGTATGGGGAAAGGCAGATCCGGCGTGTTCGCCCACTGGTCATAATCCTTGGGCCGCCATTGTTCGTGCTCGCTGAACTCCCAGATCTGCAGCCCCATGTAGCGGCCCGGGGGTGGCATAGGGCCGTATATGACAATCGCCTCCCTGGGGTCGAGCCGGTAGCTGGCGCTGTACCCGGGATCCGTCTCAACGAACGCATTCTCCGTAGCCGGGTCCACGTACTCGTCCGGCCATGATTTCACGACCGGTATAATATAGGGGGCCGCGGGGTTGGCCTGAAAGCAGTTCTTCAGGATCGGGTAGGTCCGCTCATAACAGTCCTGCTGGGTGTAAAGCGCCGGGTAGCCCTGGCTGACCTGGAAACCGCTCGCCGCGAGGTCGGCGATGAACGCCTCGGTAAATTCGTCTTCCTGCTGGCCATCCGACGCCACGGCTCGGCCCAGCGCTTGCGGCGACAAGGCAAATCCGCTCAGAAGCACGGCCACTCCCAGCAAATAGCCAATCTTTGACTTTTGGGACATCTTCATTGTCTTCTCCTTTCCGATCAGGGCCGATGACTACAGAGCTTGGCCCGGTAGATTGCCGCAAATCAGCCGCTTTCCCTCCTGTTTTGCCGCCAACAAAAAAAACGGCCGAGCCTCGGAAAGGAACTTTTCCGGCAGCTCGGCCGTCTTCTTGGGGAAGACCCGCCGCTTTCCGCCCCCCCCTCGCGAGGGGTTTGGCTTTAGCGTATGGTTCGCTCAATTGTTAATTTTGATAAATAAATATCAGCCAATGTGTAAATGTCAACTCTTCCACAAAAAAATATACACTTCCCACAATCAGACCCTTGCCCAAGGCGTCCCCTGGATCAAAATCATGCTATAATTGAATCTCTTCTGACGCGTCAATATTGTATCATCAGCAGCCTGGCTTTAAGCCCTTCATTCATTCCAGGAAAGGTATATAACATGCCCTCCGGCGAAAGTATCAACCGTAGAATCGTCCTGAAATCGCGCCCCGTCGGCGCCCCTGCTGCAGAGAACTTCCTTTTTGAGGAAACGGCAATGCCTGTCCCCACCACCGGACAGCTCTTGCTACGCACCCTGTACCTGTCGCTTGATCCGTACATGCGTGGTCGCATGAGCGATGCACCCTCCTACGCCGAGCCGGTAGCGATCAATGCCGTGATGATCGGTGGCACAGTTTCACGCGTAGAAGCGTCCCTTCATCCAGACTATCAATCGGGAGATCTGGTGCTCAGTTTCAATGGCTGGCAGGATTACACTCTCTCTGATGGCGCCGGACTGACCAAACTTGATCCTGGGATGACACAGCCCTCGCTGGCCCTCGGCGCTCTTGGTATGCCTGGTTTTACTGCCTACATGGGTTTGCTTGATATCGGCCAACCAAAAGCAGGAGAAACGGTTGTCGTCGCAGCTGCTAGTGGTGCGGTTGGCTCGGTCGTCGGCCAGATCGCCAAACTCAAAGGTTGCCGTGTCGTTGGTGTTGCGGGTGGGGCAGATAAGTGTCGCTTTGTGGTTGAGGAACTGGGTTTTGATCTCTGTATCGATCGACGCAGCACAGATCTCGGTCAGCAATTGGCAGCGGCCTGCCCCAAGGGTATCGATGTTTACTTTGAGAATGTCGGCGGTGCAGTGTTCGACGCCGTGCTCCCCCTGCTGAATCCAGCCGCACGTATCCCGGTTTGCGGTCTGATCGCCCACTACAACGACACCGCACTGCCCGCGGGGCCAGATCGTCTGAGCCTTTTGACACGTACGTTGCTCATCAAGCGAATCAAGATGCAGGGTTTTATAATCTTTGATGATTACGGCCATCGCTATAGCGAGTTTTCCAACCAGATGAGCACCTGGCTTAACGATGGCAAAATCATCTTCCGTGAAGACATCGTCGACGGCCTGGAGAACACCCCGCAAGCCTTCATCGGCCTATTTGAAGGTAAGAACTTTGGCAAACTGATCGTTCGCGTCGCGAATGACTAAACCACTGGCAATATTCAGGAGACAACATGAAAATACTGATGGTTCTAACTTCACACG
>JBPPMB010000095.1:0-8620 GCA_051305855.1 Desulfuromonadales bacterium | reverse complement strand
TCGTTATTTGAAATGGCAGAAGCTGTCTTAGATTTCGAAATAATTCCGAAATCAGTTTTTCAATCCAAAATCTAGAATTCAAAATTCAAAATCGGAAATTTTTTATGAAAGAAAAAATTTTCATCTTCGGAGCGAGCGGTCACGCTAAGGTGGTGATCGACATCGTCGAGCAGCAAGGTCTCTACGAGATTGACTTTTTGGTCGATGATGACTTGTCTCTCAAGGGGGAGGAGTTTTTCGGTTACCCGGTGATCGGGGGCAAGGATGAGCTTTTGGCGAGAACCGATGCTCCGGCCAGGGCCATCGTGGCGATCGGCAGCAACAAGGCCCGCTGCAAGGTGTCTGCATGGTTGGCGGAGCAAGGCTGCGACCTCGTGGCGGCTGTTCATCCCTCGGCGCAACTCAGTCGTGGTGTGAAGATCGGCAAGGGTTCGGTTGTCATGGCCGGCGTCTGCATCAATGCTGATACTGTGGTTGGCGATGACGTGATCATCAATACCCATGTATCCGTTGATCATGACTGCTTGATCGGCGACGGAGTTCATCTGGCGCCTGGATCGACACTGTGCGGAACCGTGATAGTGGGGAAGGGAAGCTTTGTCTGCGCCGGTGCGACCATCATCCCCAACCTGACCATTGGCAAACATGTTATAGTCGGTGCTGGCTCGACGGTGATCCAGGATGTACCGGATGGCGCGACTGTCGTTGGCAGCCCGGCAAAACAGATTTAAAGGCATCTCACACAAAGCCACGGAGTCACAAATTGTGACCACTTGTAACAGTCCCTTGGGTCAAATCGAGGTATCGTCGAAAAATCGGAAATGTTTTTTTATTTGCTTGGTTGTTTGCAATTAGCTAACATGAGCCATATACTCGATTGATTATTCCAAGGCCGCCCGTAAGGCCATGAAAAGTATGCCGCGTAATACCGCAAGACTCATCATGGCGAAGATTGAGGCGCTGGCGGTCGACCCCTATTCGCCGAACAACAATGTTCGTAAACTGACCAAGCATCCTGGATATCGTCTGCGGGTCGGGGATTGGCGAGTTGTCTATCTGATTCAAGAACAGTCCCTGATGATTGCCGTGGTACGCATCGCACCGCGGGGAGAGGTTTACCAATGAAAGCGCAGATCATCGAAAAAAATGGCAAACCTGAGTATGCCGTAATCCCCTATGCCGACTACCTGCGTCTGTTGGAGGCGAGTGAGGACAAAGCCGACGCGGCGGTCGTGGTTGAATTTCACGAGGCCTACCGGGCTGGCCGGGAGTTCCTGGTCCCCGCGGAAATCCTTCGCAGGGAACTGGCAGGTGAGTCGCCGATCAAACTCTGGAGGGATTACCGCGGGCTGACCCAGCAGGAACTGGCAGATCAGGCCGGTATCAGCAAGCCGTACCTTTCGCAGATCGAATCCGGCAAGCGGCAGGGGACGGTCGAAACTCTCACCGCCATCGCTCGTGCCATTGACGTGCCGTTGGATGTGCTTACTGATTGAGGGTAAATTGTTGGCTCAAAAAATTCCTGTGGCGCGGAGCGGTCGGTGCGCCCTGGGTGGGGGATTTCCCCCGCTACGTCTGGCACCGGCAAGGCGATGTGGTTTATGAAGCACGGCTGACCAATCGCGAGGCCGGCGAGTACAAGGGTTATCCTTTATTGCAAGACGAATGGCCCAATGGCCTGGACGAACTGGAAAAACCATGAACCGGTTACGCTTTGAAATCGAATGGGAGGATCCTGCTGCTGCGGCCGGCCTGGAACTGCGTGCGACCTGGGCCCACCTGCGGATTTTTGTGGATGACGAATGCGTAACGCAGGTGCATGATCTGGCGGCGCGGAGCGTCCGCAGCGGCATCTATTTATCTCTCTATCCGCTTGCCGAGTGGCTGGCGACACACTGGTGGAGTCTGTTTGCCGAACTGGAAAATCCGCGTCGGACGGAACCGGCCGAGTACCTTCGCCGCCATAATCTTCGTTACGGCAGGGATGGTTTTGCCTTTCCGAATCTCGTTTTCTGCCCCCTGAACGGTCACGTCACATTAAGCTGGGCCGATAGCGCGGGCCCGGCCGAAATGGTGCGCTTCCTTTCCCAGGGCAAGGTCGTGCTACCGGCTGCCGATGTGGACGCAGGTTTAAAAGAATTGGTTGAAGCCGTCATTCGCCGTCTTGATCAGTCAGAGGTGCCACACACTGTCCTTCACGAAGAATGGCGGGCGGTTTGCGAAGCGGATGCCGACGAAAGGGCTTTCTGCATGGCTGCCGCGGCTTTGGGTCAGGATCCTTACAGTCTGGATGACAAGGTGAGCGAAGACCTGTTGGAGGTCAGCAGCCTGCTGCCCGTAGCCGTCACGGAAGATTTTTTCGCCAGCGCCGAAGTCGCGCAGATGCTGGACCAGGCCCGTCAGGTGGCTTTGGCCTTGCAAAAAGCCTCATCGCAGGACATTCAACTTCAAACGGTCATGGATTTGCGCCGTGATCTGCAATTCCAGAAGGAGGCTCGCCAGCCGTGGGGGGATGGCTATGCATGGGCACGCCGTCTGCGGCAGGAACTGAAACTGAATGGACAAATTCCTGGAAACATCCGGGACATTGGTGTCATGTTCGGTATCGATCCGACAGATTTTAATAGAGCTGTAAATACGGGGGGAGCTGTTCATCCGGTGTTCGACGCTGTGATGAATATCAACAGCCAACAGAGCCCTGGCTTTGTTCTGCGACGCCAGAATCAGAGCAACTTGAAATTCAGCTTCTGTCGAGCACTGATCGAATATCTGGCCGCCGATCAGCCCGGACCGGCACTGGTTGCTGCTGATTATTCCTTGCGCCAGAAGCGTAACCGGGCTTTCGCCGCTGAGTTTCTGGTCCCCTCCGAAGAACTGCAGAAGGCACTGCCAGGCCCTTATCTCGGTCCCGAAGAACTGGATGTTCTTGCCCGAAAATTCAAAGCATCCCCTTGGCTGGTCCGCCATCAACTGGAAAACCACAATCTGGCGCGCCTGGCTCCCTTAAGCGGAGATTTTTAGTGAAATCAATGTTGAATTCTAGATGTTGAATTTTGAATTAAACAATCCAACATAGGAAATCAATGTTGAATTCTAGATGTTGAATTTTGAATTGATTAATCCAACATCCAAAATTCAAAATCCAAAATAAAAAAAAGGTTCCAAAATGTTAAACACCCCTTTCCCCCCATGGCCCTCCTTCACCGAATAAAGGGCAATGTTGAATGTTGGATTTTAGATTTTGAATTTAATTCAACATCTAGAATTCAAAATCCATAATTGTTAGGAATCTCTATGTTGAATATTACCTTTGCTTCGTGGCCGAGTTTCACGCAAGAAGAAGCCGATGCTGTGCAGCGCGTGTTGCTCTCCAACAAGGTCAACTACTGGACCGGCACCGAAGGGCGCGAGTTCGAAAAAGAATTCGCTGCCCACTGTGGCGTCAAGCACGCCATTGCTCTAGCCAATGGTACCGTGGCCCTGGAGTTAGCCCTCGAAGCACTCGGCATTCGACCCGGAGACGAAGTCATCACCACCAGCTACACCTTTATTGCTTCGGCCAGCGCCATCGTTTTGCGCGGTGCGGTGCCGGTGCTGGCTGATGTTGATCCGAACAGTTTGAACATTACCGCTGAAACTATTCGTTCCGTGATCACCCCGAAGACTAAAGCGATCATCGCCGTACACCTGGTTGGCAATCCTTGTGATATGGATCCGATTATGGAATTGGCACGGGAGCTTGACCTTAAGGTGATAGAGGACTGTGCACAATGTCATGGCGCAACTTACAAGGGTCGATCGGTTGGTTCGTTGGGTGATGCTGCTGCCTTTTCTTTTTGCCAGGACAAAATTATGACCACCGGCGGGGAGGGTGGGATGATAACCACTAACGACAAGGCGGTGTGGGAGCGAGCATGGGCTTTCAAGGATCACGGCAAGAGCTTTGATGCGGTTTATAACCGAGAGCATCCACCGGGCTTTCGCTGGCTGCACGAATCGTTTGGTACTAATTGGAGAATGACAGAGATGCAGGCGGCTATCGGTCGTATCCAATTGCGGCGCTTAACGGAGTGGAAGAGGATTCGTCAAAGTAATGCTGCGATTCTTACTGAATACTTCAAGAAGATTCCGGCTTTGCGCGTGCAGCAAGTTCCAGACGAATTTGATCATGCCTACTACAAGTATTACGTCTTCATTCGCCCGGAAAAGCTCCAAAGTGACTTTGAAGGCAATTCAAAACCCAAAATAAAAAATTCAACATTAAACTCCCGTGACAGCATCATGGCGGCAATTAACGCCGAAGGGATTCCCTGCTTTAGCGGAATCTGCCCTGAGATCTATCTTGAAAAAGCTTTCACTGATGCTGGCTATGGACCGAAAGAGCGTTTGCCGAATGCCAAGGTTTTAGGTGAGACGAGTTTGTTGTTTCTGGTGCATCCTACTCTGGGAGAGGCGGAAATGCGGGCGACTTGTGCTGCTGTTGAGAAGGTCATGAAAGGCAATTTTAATTTTGGATTTTGAATTGAAATCAGGAATCGGTAAAGAGACCTTAGAGTCAAAGGTACTATTGGCTGCGGATACAATCTGAGAAAGCGCCGGTAAAAGCCGGCAAGGAGTAGGAGGTGTAAGTCCTCTACATGGTAAAGGATAGCGACCAACCATGGCCCCGAGTCATGCGTCGGCCCTCCGCGAGGTGGGCGGCGAAGCGTTGACAGGGGGCGTGCAGGCCGGGCTATTGAGCTCCGAAATTCATCCTCCTCCGGGTTGCCGACCTTGTTCAGATAAGGGGAAGGCCGCACGGTTCGCCGCGATAGCGCGAGTGGCGTACTGGACCCGCGGAGTCAGAGAACCAAGGCATGTACGCAAGCTTCTTGCACGGAAACCGGGAGGTCCCAGAAGCGGCCAGCTGCATCCCGCGGTTGGTCCGGTCGGAGAAGGCCCGAGGTCATCATCCCGACATGCACGCGACTGGGAAGTCGGACACGGGAATAGTATCGATGAAGCGAACGAACAAAGGTGCTCAACCGCAGCAAAATGGCCAACCACCAGCGGAGTTCGTGGAGAGAAGGACCGTGGCCGAGGGGAATCCTGAACAGGCGACCGCGATCGGAACCCAGGGTCCGCAAGCAGCGTCGAGCGCACTGGACAGGATACGAGAGGCAGCCCGAAGGGATGCCACACAACGGTTTACTAACCTGCTGCACCACGTCAAGATCGATCTGCTTCGGCAGTCCTATGGCGCGCTCAAACGCGACGCTGCCGCTGGCGTCGACGAGGTGACGTGGAAGGAGTACGGCGAGGGGCTCGAAGAGCACCTCATTGATCTGCAGGATCGCATTCAGGGAGGTCGCTACCGGGTCAAGCCGAGTAAACGGGAGTGGATACCCAAGCCCGACGGCAATCAGCGCCCGATTGGCATCGCCTCCTTGGAAGACAAGATCGTCCAGAAAGCTCTCGTGTTGGTTCTCCAGCAGATCTACGAGGAGGACTTCCTCGGCTTTAGCTACGGCTTTCGTCCGGGGCGAAGCCAGCACAATGCCTTGGACGCCCTCTATGTCGCGATCACGCAGCGCAAAGTGAACTGGGTGTTCGACGCGGATATCCGCGGCTTTTTCGACACGATTGATCATACGTGGCTGATGAAGTTCTTGGAACATCGCGTTGCCGATCCACGAGTACTCCGGCTGATCCGCAAAATTCTGCGAGCTGGAGTCTCCGAGGACGGGCAGTGGTCCAAGACGGAGGTTGGGACACCTCAGGGTGCGGTGATATCGCCATTTCTGGCGAACATTTACCTGCACTACGTTTTGGATCTATGGGTGCACTGGTGGCGACGCCATCACGCACGTGGCGAAGTCTACATCGTGAGGTTTGCGGACGACTTCGTCCTTGGTTTCCAGTATCCATCCGATGCGCGGTTGTTCAAGCTCGAACTACACCAGAGACTGGTGAAGTTCGGTCTCGAACTGCATGTGGAGAAGACCCGGCTCATCGAATTCGGGCGCTTCGCCGCCGCAAATCGTGAGAAGAGGGGCGAAGGGAAGCCGGAAACGTTCGACTTCCTCGGGTTCACCCATTACTGTGGTAAACGCAGGAGCGACGGAAGCTTTACGGTGCGTCGCAAGACGATCGCCAAGAGACTGCGGGCTAAGCTCAAAGAGATCCGACAGAAGCTCAGGCGAAAAAGTCATTTGCCGATCAGTATGCAAGGTCAATGGCTCAG
The DNA here is from genome assembly GCA_051305855.1 of Desulfuromonadales bacterium. GTDB lineage: Bacteria > Desulfobacterota > Desulfuromonadia > Desulfuromonadales > BM103 > M0040. Next base: position 2,397 of record JBPPMB010000095.1, on the reverse strand, counting down.
GTCTGTCATCCGGGGTTATATTAATTACTATGCCGTACCCGGAAACTCCGACGCACTGAATACCTTTCGAAAAGAAGCCGTGAAAGCATGGCTGAAAGCACTGCGCCGACGCAGCCAAAAAGGGCGAACCCTGACATGGTCCCGCTTCGAGACGTGGGAGAAGAAATGGATACCCAAGGTGAGAATAGTGCATCCGTACCCGAGCCAGCGCTTCTGCGTCTGACCCAAGGCAGGAGCCCGGTGCGGTAGTTCCGCACGCCGGGATCTGTGCGGGGGGTGCCGGGCAACCGGCATTCCTACCGCGACTATGGACTATTTAACAGATCATTCTAAAGAGCCAACGTACTGATTTTGAAGTAATATTTATACAATTTACAGTATAGTTGCTTGCAAGAAAACAGACTCCAATCTCCTATTCTCTGGCAAAACAATGCGACCAAAGAAACCTGATTCACCACCGCAGAGTGAACTTTTCAATGTCCGCCTGGAGTTGATCTGCGACCCGGTCGATCCGCTAGTCAAACTGGCTGACCGGATGCGTAAACTCCCCTGTCAAGTTGCCAGAAAACTCTACTTTTGACATGTCTACGTTTTAGGTAAGCTCACGAATTGACAAAAAAATCCCCATAAGTCATAAGATCTATGGGGATTTTTCTGCTTAATGTCATAAGTTCATTACTATTGTGTAACGCCTCATGTTAATAGGTTTGTTCTTTTCTCGTTTTAGTTAAGTGTATAAGCTTTCCCCGGACTCTGGGCTTGTATTAGCGATCCAAGGTTTCTGGCCTGTACCAAAAGGAGATATGATCCAGCGCCAGAGGCCGTACTGGTATCCCAGTCAAAGGTCGCGTTTTCTTGCCAGTTGACAGCCGTTTTCCAACCCGGCGTCGTTCCATTGTAATCATAGAAGAGGAGTTTGTACTGGATGGTTACTTCACCACCAGTTGGCGTAGCAACGATGCTTACAGGTTGTCCGGCAGTTTGTGAAGTACTCGGATTAGCCGTGAATGTCACTGCAGTTACCTCACTGTAATTAGCTAATGTATAACTACGCGCCGGACTCTGGGCTGTTACTAGTGATCCAAACGTTCTGGCCTCTACGATGAGAGAATATGATCCAGCACCAGAGGCCGTACTGGTATCCCAGTTAAAGGTCTTGCTTTGTTGCCAGTTGACAGCCGTTTTCCAAGACGGCGTCGTTCCATTGTAATCATAGAAGAGGAGTTTGTACTCGATGGTCGGTCCACCACCAGTAGGCGTAGCAACGATGCTTACTGGTTGTCCGACATTTTGTGAAGTACTCGGATTAGCCGTGAATGTCACTGCAGTTACTTCACTCATATTATATAGTGTATAACCTTTCCCCGGAGCAGAGACTATTACTTGCGATCCAAGATTTCTGGCCTGTAGCATGAGGAGATATGATCCAGCACCAGAGGCCGTACTGGTATCCCAGTCAAAGGTCGCGTTTTGTTGCCAGTCGACAGCCGTTTTCCAACCCGGCTTCGTTCCATTGTAATCATAGAAGAAGAGTTTGTACTGGATGGTTACTCCACCACCAGTTGGCGTAGCAACGATGTGTACTGGTTGTCCGACAGCTTGTGAAGTACTAGGATTAGCCGTGAATGTCACTGCAGTCAAGGGATAAGCAACGGTACAATTCGCAACAGCCGTCCAAGCACTAGCCGTCATTGGAGAATTCAACTTCACAGCCTGAACACGATAAGTGTAATTACCATTTGCTTTCCCGGTAAACTCATACGAGTAAGTCGGCGAACTGTATTGAGTGGTATTCACTCCGTCAAACTCTTCCAGAATGTATGTTGCACCTACGGTAGTCGAAGTCGCCCAGGAAACCGTGTAATTGCCGGTCGAGCTGGTAGCAGGCACGGTAATCGAAGCCGGAGCCGCAACAACAGGCGGAATCGTGCTGAGGGTCAGAATCGTGGTCGCGGTCGTCACACCACCACTGGAGTCGGTCACCTGCAAGGTGATCGTGTAATCAGGGCCAGTGCCAGCGGTCGCTGCTGAAGCTGCCAACCAGGGCTGCAGAATAGCGTACTGGATACTGCGCTTCGGGTTGGCCGTGGACGTGTAATCGAAGACCCCGTCATTATTCATATCCCAGTTATAGCTCAGGGTGTTGCACGCATTGGCATCCGGGTTGGCAAAGGCGGTCATGGCCTTGGTTTCGCCAAAGTTGAGCGTGTAGGGGCCGTCGGTGCTGACGCCGGTGGGCAGTTGATTGACCATCGGAATGGTCGTATTGTAGGTGACGACCTGCGCTACGTTGGAACTGTCGGTGACGGTCAGGCTCACCGGCAGACCGGTGCCGGGCCAGCCGCCGGCACGCACCGGCAGGGTCAGGAGGCCGTTGGGATCGGCTGTGGTCATGGC
>JBPPMB010000078.1:0-20409 GCA_051305855.1 Desulfuromonadales bacterium | reverse complement strand
AACACCCGTCTGCATGGCTGGCGCATATCCTCGCCACTCGCGCCGCACTTCCGGGGCACCTCTGGGTCGCCATGGGACTGTTCGAACGATCGGAGCTGACTGCCGCGATCCGCCGCCATCTTCCCTCTCTGGCAGAGGCAAACCATCAGAACATGCGCTGGAAGCGCTATCTTTACAAGCAGCTTTGCGAGCGCAACGGTGGGGTGATGTGCAAGGCGCCTGATTGCGGGGTTTGCAGTGACTACGCGCTGTGCTTCGCAGTTGAGGAGTAAAGTCCGCGTCCTGACCGGCAACTGCACGTCAAAACTGGTGCCGTCCCATTGTCATTTGTTCGAAATAAAGTCGCGCGATAAAGACTAACCGAAGCGATAAATACTGCGGCCGTCGCGAAAGAGTTCCAACGGTCCGTCCTCGGATACCTTGATTACGCTGCCGAAATGCGAGGCGGCCGTCGCGGCCGTGGTTCGTCCTCCACCGGTGACCAGTTCACTGACCCGCGAGGTATCAATGATGACACCGGTATCGAGTAATTCGCCCTTGCGGTTGATGACGGTCAAACCATCGGAGGAGAGGATTCGACTCAATTCGCCCGAGCGCTTCAGGGCGCCGATTTTGGTCCCGCGCACATGCCGGACCAGGGCGCGGCTGAGGGGATCGCGCCCACCCACGGACCCCTTGCGCAAGGCATCCAGATCGGTCATGTCATCGGCGACCAGGACCACGGTACCATGACGTGCCTTGGAGAGTGCGTAGACCGACCAGGCCAGATGTTCGATGGAGCGTTTTTCAAGTTTGCCGCTCAGAAATTCGTGCATGATGTCAGGGTCGTAAATCCCCCAGTAGCCCTTACGCCAGAGCAGCAGCTTGTCCGTATCAAGTACAATCTCGACTTCCGAAGCCTTGTTGACGTAGACAGCAAAAGCGTCGTTGCCAGCCTTGGCCAGTAGCGAGAGCGTCTTACGATTGGAGAGTTGTTCAATGCTATCGCCGGGTCCGCTAGCCCCGGTGCGGATGGTTCCCTTGACATTCATGCTGATATCGCAGACAAACAACGCCTGGTAGCCGTCGACAAACCGGTACGAGAGGGGGTTGCGGAAAAAATCCCCGGTAATCCGCCGTCGGTCATCACCGAGGTCAAGCCAGTCGACGCGGGCTTTGCCCAGAGAGGCCAGAAAGTCTTCGAGCTGGTTACGGTAGACGAGAAAACCGGTGGTTGCCGGGGTCCCTTCGTAACGCTGATAGGAGAGGTTCTTGAGGAGTTGGATCATACGCTGGACTGGCCAGAAGACACCCTTGCGATCGCTGCGAATGTAGCGGGCGACGGCAATATCATTGAGTGATGTCAGCAGAGCGGTGCGAAAGTGCGCAGCATAGCTCTTGGCTGAAAACCCGGCGAACAGAACCTCGAAAGCCGTGAGCAGTTCCTTGATAAAACTCTTTTCCGTGGCAGTAAAAGCCAGTTCCTTGCGCCGGGCCCGGAACAGGTAGACAACCCCGTCGATCTCAAGCCGGACGATAATCTCGCGCAGGTCTTCCGGCTCGGGAACCTGCTCATCCTTCTGCAGTTCGGCGAGCGAGACTTTCGCTCCACCGAGAAAGGTCTGCACGCTGTTCTCAAGGGCACTGAAAGCTGATTTTGGCATAATCCAGGAGCCTTTCGGATGATACGGGCCAAACAGCCGGATTTGCGGTTCCTAGATTGCCTTATTGACAATCATGGTTCAAGTGGAAACGTTCTCCTTTCATCTAAAGTAGAAACATCTTGCCCCCTGCCATCACCAGCATGAACGACATCGCTTTGAGAATGGTCGCAACCGGCAGGTAACGGCTGCCGCACAGGGCCCCTGTAGAACCGCCGACCAAGGCCACTGCTGCCAACAGCGGGGCGTAGTCCGGTACATGTTGCAGGCTGCTCATGTGACCCATCAGGCCAGAAATTGAATTTACTAAAATAAACAGGGCGGCAATGCCGGACACTTCACGCACCCTTGCCCAGCCAAGCAAAATCATCAAAGGGCTGAGAAAGATGCCACCGCCGACACCGATCAAACCAGAGGCGAAGCCGAGACCGGCACCGACCAGCATGGCGATGTTGATGCTCGGCAGACGGATATCTCCATCCACTTGCCGCATACGCACAAACAGTCGCCATGCGGCAAAGAGCAGCACCAGACCGAGCGCCGGACGATAAAGCTCCGGCGGCAAGCTGAAATATCCACCGAGGAAGCTGGCCGGGATAGAGGTTATGACAAAAGGCCAGAATACCCTCCATGAGAACTGCCCGGCACTGCAGTAAAGGCAGGTGCCGACCCCGGCGACAACGATATTGAGTACCAGCGCCGTTGGTTTGAGTGCCTCGGGGTGCAGACTGAACAGGGCCATGACGGCCAGGTAGCCGGAGGCTCCGCCATGGCCAACGCTGGCATACATCATGGCTACAATAAAAATGCAGACGGCAAGAAACGGGATCAGTTCCGGGGTCATTTGTCTCGCTCCTAAGCACTCAGTGCTTCAAGGTCCAAATCCTGCCCGATCAGGCCGACCGCGTCGGCGCGGCACTGTTTGCAATGCCGGGCCTGGGAAAGGATCAACTCAGCCTGGTTGCGCACCATCTCCATCACCGCGTCTGAGGGTGGCTCAAGGTCTTTGAATATCCCCAAGGGGATCATCGGGATGATGTTCATGACGTCGGCACCGAGGTCGCGGACCTTGACAGCCAGATCGAGAATTTCGTGATCGTTGATACCGGGGATATACACGGAATTGATCTTCACCATCATGCCGGCGGCCGAGGCATATCGGACACCGTCCAGCTGGCGCTTGAGAAGGATGGCCGCACCCTCTTCACCGTCGAGCCTGACACCGTTGTGACGAATCCACTCGTAGATCCTGGCGCCGGTTGCGACGGTCAGGGCGTTGATGGTGATCGTCACGCTGTGGACGCCGAGCCTGGTCAGGCGGTCAAGATGTTCGGTGAGCAGCAGACCGTTGGTGGAGAGGCACAGGTGCATCTCGGGAAAAGCTTCCTTGACCAGCCTGAAAGTCTCGAAGGTTTTGGGGTTGGCGAGCGGATCGCCGGGGCCGGCGATGCCGACAACTTTCAGCTTGCTGCCCACCTTGGGGTGTCGGCGCACCAGCTTCACGCGTTCGAGGGCCTGCTCGGGGGAAAGTACCCTGCTGGTCACGCCGGGGCGGGTCTCGTTGGCACAGTCGAAGCGCCGCTCGCAGAAGCCGCACTTGATGTTGCAGCCCGGGGCGACCGGCAGGTGAATGCGGCCGGTGTTCGAGTGGTTGCCGCCAAAGCAGGGGTGATCGGTCTGTTTCTGCAGCTTCATCATCGGGCAGCCTGTGGCCATGATTTTTCTCCCTGGAAATGACAAAAGCGCCTGCGAAAAGTGTCGCAAGCGCCTTTGCTTTCTCACCAATAGAAAAGCCCCGGAGATGTCTCCAGGGCTTCGTTGCCTTGATCAACGGGCACAGCCTTTGTGCCCGCAAGTCGGTTATTGCCTCACTTGTAAAGCATCGACTGTGCCAAAACGAAAAAATGCCGGTTTGCGGAGCATTGCTCGGGCCATGTGCTTTTATCTTGAACAGAAGCAGGGGGTTTTGCCTGTTTTATCAGCGACCCGCCCTGGACCGATCAGACGTGAAACCGGACGCATTGTCAAGCAGCGGACGCTTGCGAAGGCTAAATTCGAAGTCTGCCCGGGTCGTTGTTACAATGGCAACCCCAGCTGAATCTTGATGGCCCGCTCCACTTGCTTCATATCCGGGCCATTGATCGTTCCGACACAGTTTTGCAGACGCCGCTTGTCAACCGTGGCCAACTGATCAGCCATGGCCTTGCTCTCGCTGCCGTTGAGCACGACAATCGCTTCGCTTGGGTAACATTTCGTAGTATTGCTGGTCAGGGGAACGACCTGAACGCGATTAAGGTGGGTATTGGCGGCATTGTTGCTGACAATGACGGCCAGACGAACCTTCCTGGCTTCGGAACCGACGGAGGTGTCGAAGTTGACCCACCACACCTCACTTCTTCTCATCGGAGCTGTCCCCGACAACGGCATTAGACCACTCAAGGGCGTCAGCTTCCCGAACGCATTCGGCTGCCATCTCACGATAAGCTGCGTCGAGATCGTTCGCCTTGAGCTGTGGTTTGATTAGATTTTCGATGAATTTGCTGATATTGCCGCGCCCTACAACTCGACGCAGTTCGTCGTAGACGCCCTCATTCAACGATATGGTCAGTTTCTTCTGCATGGTGGCACCTCCTCATACGTATTACGTAATACATAATACCACCAGAAGCTCCGTCATGCCTAGCATCATTTGATCACCAAACAGACCACCAACTCCGCCCGGTGTTGATTTGCTTTATAGCTTTCCTCTGGCTTTCTTCTGTGCCTGTTTGTCAGGCTGCGTCATAGCCGCTTCCGCAAAGCAGGGCGTCCATGCTCAAGAACCGATGCAAAATAACCTTCTGGCCGGCAATTCGCAATGAATTTCAAAAAAATCGGGCAGTTCAAACCCCTTGGGGTGGACTGCCCATAAACAGCATTGCACTCTGGAAAGCTCTAAAATGAATCAGGGATGCTGGCAGTTTTCAGGTCTATGGCACCCTTTCTCACACACCGCATCATGCGCCAGCTTGAGAGCCGGTCCAAGTGGACCCTCCGCGCTGATCACCTTGAAGCCGAGCTTTTCAAGCTCCTGCCGGGGCAACTCGCCGATCATGGCAGTCACAACCGCCTGGCAATCTTTGAGAGCTTCGGCGATGCCGTTCAACTGGGCATGCCGGAACGGGTGCTCCAGGTCGAAGGTGCAATACTTCTCGACCTTGACCTTGGCAACCTGAACCGGGTCGCCCTTGCGGTATTTGAAGATGTGGAATGTCTCAGCGTGGCCGAAGTGCTGATCGACTTCGGTCCCGGATTTGGATGCGACGGCTATTAACATGTTCAACCCCGTTGAAATCGTTATAAGTAAAAAGGAAAAAGTATAAGGCTTACACTTTTTACAATTCACATTTTACTTTTCACCTGACGTTAGATTTCTTTCGTCTTGAACGTAAAACACTTCTTTGGGCAGGTCACGCCGCAGCCGGCGCAGCCGATGCAGTTATTCGCTTCGACGATCGTCATGACCATCCGGGTTGAGTAGCTCTCTTCATCTTCGATATCCATCGGCCCGAGCACCTTGCGCGAACAGGCCTTGTAGCAACGTCCGCAGCCGATGCACTTCTCCGGATCAATCTTCTCGGCGAAGGTAGGGGTCCAGCTCTCGCCACCCCTGGTGATACCAGTTAATAATGCCATGGTCTTTTCTCCTTTTAGGGACTGTCCCCGCATGGGGATTGTCCCGGAATTTAGTTCGCGTCTAGTGCTTCATTCCGGGGTGCCGCTTGCCGCCGTCAACTCGGGGACAGCCCCGAAAAATCCGGGACAGTCCCCTCTGGCAATCAACCCGGGGACAGTCCCGTTAACTGCCGGGACAGTCCCCTAGCCTGGTCTTTCGCCCTTGAGCATCGCTTTGCGCAGCCACGGCGGCGGGTTGCCTTGCAGCACCTGCTGCAGCTTGGCCACTACCACGCTGATCGGCTCCTGCTCCTTGCTCTTGATCGGGTGAATTCTTTTCGCTACCAGGCGGGCGGCGGCTGGTCCTCCGATCTCGCCGACATAGACCAGCGCGCAGTCAGCCAGCGCGGCGCCGCGGGCCTCGATCTTGTCGTCGCTGTGGCCGGGCATGGCCGCTTCAGCCTGCACCTGGACGACGCCGCTGAACGCGGCCGCTTCTGGTCCGATCTCCCAGATGATGAACTCCCCGGCCTGACCGAAGTGTTCATCGATATGCACCCGGTCGGTGCTGGCAAATGCGACTTTCATGGATAATCCTTTCGCGCGGTTGCTGACAATTTCGAAGCGTCTGGTGCGAATCATCAATTTCGTCAATCTCTCCAAAACCTTTGCAATTCGATTTGGGAGTGGGAGCGAGCAATTTTTCGTCAGATCCAGGAAGTCAAGAAATCGTGCGGAGGCCTGGCAGCGCCAGGCCGCACAAAGGATTTCGCCGACTGACGCCGAGCTGGCGGAAAAGTGCCGCTCCCAACCCAAATCAACGCATCATCTCAAACCACTGGTCCTCACAAGTCTCATCCTTGATATCGAGGAATTTGTTGGCGAGCATGCTCAGCATGCTGATTGCGCCGTTGTAGCCAACCACCGGGGTGCGGTGCAGGTTGACCCGGTCGATGATCGGGAAGCCGATGCGGAACAGCGGAATCCTGGCGTCGCGGGCCGCCCACTTGGCATGGGTGTCGCCGATGATGCCATCGACCGGGTCAGTGACCAGCAGACTGCGCATGTGCCACAGGTCCTTGTTGATATAGCAGGTGCAACCTGCGCCGAAGGGCGAGGAAGCGAACAGGGCATCCATCTCTTTCTGGAACTTCTTGGTTGCCCGCGAACAGAGCACATGCCAGGGGCGCGCGCCCATCTCGAGCAGGAAAGAGACGATGCCGATCAGGTAGTCCGGATCACCGGCGATGGCGAACTTGCGACCGTGCAGATACTGGTGGGCATCAGTCATGGCGTCGACCGCCAGGGCGCGCTCTTTTTTCAGCTCCTCTGGGACCGGCTTGCCGAACAGCTCGCTCAGCTTGAGGATCAGTTCGTCGGTCTTCTTGATGCCGAACGGCATCGGCAAAATTACCTTCTCGCCGGTGTACTCGGTTTCAATCCACTTCATGGTGGTGACTGTCGAGTACTTCTGGAAGGTGATTGTGGCTTTGCCGTTGATCGACTCGGCGGCATCTTCGAGTTTGGTGCCGCCCGGGTAGAGCTTGTATTCGCCGTCGCAGCCGGAGTCGAAGACATCGGAGCTGTCGGCCAGCATGGTGTATGGGATGCCCATCAACTCGCAGATGCGCTTGTACTCGCGCAGGTTGCCGACGTTGCCGTCAAAACCGGGGATGATGTTCAGTTTGCCTGTACACTTGCCCGTGATGTTCTGCCCCTCGGTGAGGGTTTGCAGAATGCTCAGCAGCATCGAGTCGTAGCCATGGATATGCGTCCCGTTGAAGCTCGGCGTGTTGGCGTAGGGGGTCAGTACATGCTCGGGAAGATGACCCTGCAGCTTGGCGTTCTTGATGAAGGCAGTCAGGTCGTCGCCGATCACCTCGGGCATGCATGTGGTGTAGACCGGGATCATCTTCGGCTTGTAGAGGGCGTAGGCATTCTCGAGGCCCTCAAACAGGTTATTCTGGCCGCCGAACACCGCGCCGTCCTCGGTCATGGCGTCGCAGGTGGCCGCTGCCGGTTCACGATAGTGGCGGGAAAAGGTGCTGCGGAAATAGGAGGCACACCCCTGGGATCCGTGTACGAACGGCAGGGCGCCTTCGAACGAAGTGGCCACCATCTGCGCGCCGAGCGGCTGGCACGCGTGGGCCGGGTTGACCACCAGGGCGGTGCGGGCAAAGTTCTTCTCTTTATAGTCTTGACTGTTAATCCATTCCTTGACCCGCTCGATCTCTTCCGGCGGAGTCTCGGTGACGAATTTTACGGCTGCTTCTGCGCTCATGTTTTCTCTCCTTTATCCTTGCAGGAAGGACATTAAAACCTTGATGGGACGCTGATAAAATCTGATCAACGCTGATTTAAACCTTAATCATTGTTTTTGTTGCATCGCTTATTGAGTTTTTAATCATTCTTTTCAGCGTCCAATTGCCTTTGCTTTTAAAAAGGGCTTTTGACCAAACCCCAGGTCGGCGAGTTGATCGCCATGTCGATATCGCGGGCGAAGATCTTGAAGCCTTCGTAGCCATGATACGGTCCCGAGTAGTCCCAGCTGTGCATCTGGCGGAAGGGGATTCCGGCTTTCTGGAACACGTACTTCTCCTTGATGCCGGAACCGACCAAATCGGGCTTGAGCTCTTCGACGAACTTCTCAAGCTCGAACTCGGAGACGTCATCGTAGATCAAGGTGCCCCTGGCCATCTCCGGGGCGGTGCGGTCGTAGTCGTCCTGGTGAGCGAACTCGTAGCCGGCGCCGGTGATCTGGATGCCGAGATCCTCGTAAGCGCCGATGGTGTGGCGCGGGCGCAGGCCTCCGACAAACAGCATGGCGGTCTTGCCGCCGAGGCGCGGCTTGTATTCGTCGATGACCGTTTGCATGACCGGCTTGTACTTCTTGATCACCTTCTCGACGTTCTTCCTGATCTTGTCATCGAAGCGCTCGCCGATGGCGCGCAGGCTCTCCTCGATCTTGGTCGGGCCGAAGAAATTGTACTCGAGCCAGGGGATGCCCCATTTCTCTTCCATGACCTTGCACATGTAGTTCATCGAGCGGTAGCAGTGGATCAGGTTGAGCTTCACCGAGTGGGTAGCGCCGATCTTCTCGACTTCGCCGTCCCCAGTCCAGACCGACTTGACGTTCAGGCCGATCTCTTCAAGGATCGGCTTGGCCGCCCAGACGTCGCCGCCGATGTTGTAATCGCCGATCAGGGCGACATCGTAGGGGCCGGGCTCTTCCTTGAACGCGAACTTGCCGATGATGTGGTCGCGGATCGAGTCGTTACTGATGTGGTGGCCAAGCGACTGGGAGACGCCGCGGAAACCTTCGCAGTTGCAGGGCACCACCAGCTTGTCGAGTTCTTTTTCCATCTTCTTGGCGACGGCGTTGATGTCGTCACCGATCAGGCCGACCGGGCACTCGGAGAGGACCGACATCCCCTTGTTCAGCGGGAACAGCTCGTCCGCTTCGCGCAGCAGGACTTCGAGCTTCTTGTCGCCACCGTAGACGATGTCACGTTCCTGGAAATCGCTGGTGAAGTCCATCGGGAAGGAGGTGACGCCGGGAATCCCCTGCATGAGGTTGCGCCGCGTCCCCCAGCTGTAGACGCCGCAGCCGATCGGGCCGTGCGAGACGTGCACCATGTCGCGGATCGGCCCCCAGACCACCCCCTTGGCGCCGGCGTAGGCGCAGCCGCGCTGGCTCATGACGCCGGGGACGACTTTCTTGTTTGACTTGACTGCGCAGCTCGATGAGGTCGGCTCGTTGGCGCCCAGGTGCGGCGCGCGTTTCTTGGCCGCCTTAGCCGGCATATCGGCCAGAGTGTCGGCAATCAATTTTTCGGTTTTTTCAATGGTAATGCCCTCAATGGGCTTACGCTCTGCCATTGCGATTTCTCCTTTGCCTAAATCCGTATAAAGTCGTCCGTTGACAGTCTCAGAGTACCCCTGTCCGCCTCTATAAGGCGGACAAGTTGCGTCTGAATCAAGGCGCGCCGGTGAGTTGCGGGCGAGGCGTAGCAGAGCTACGTCGAGCGTGCGACCCGCCGAAGCAACGCCGAGTCAGACGTAAATCGTCCGCCGACTAAGCGTTCTCGGCAACGCCGACGATTGACTCGTCTTCCGCTTCCATGATGCCGAACTCCATCAGCAGTTCCTCAAGGTCTTCCATCTCCAAGGGAGTCGGCACGACGAACATCTTGTTGTCGGCGATCTTCTGCGCCAGCTGACGATACTCCTCGGCCTGCTTGTGCTCGGGAGAATATTCGATAACCGTCATGCGCCGCAATTCGGCGCGCTGCACCTGGTTGTCGCGGGGAACGAAGTGGATCATCTGGGTGCCGAGACGTGCGGCCAGGGCCTCGATCAGGTCGGCCTCACGATCAGTTTCGCGGCTGTTGCAGATCAGGCCGGCGAGGCGCACGCTGCCGGATGCGGCGTACTTGCAGATCCCTTTACAGATATTATTGGCTGCGTACATGGCCATCATCTCGCCGGAGACGACGATGTAGATCTCCTGGGCCTTGTTCTCGCGGATCGGCATGGCGAAGCCGCCACAGACAACGTCGCCGAGAACATCGTAGAAGACGTAGTCGAGATCCGGGGTGTAGGCGCCTTCTTCCTCCAGGAAATTGATAGCGGTGATAACGCCGCGACCGGCACAACCGACCCCCGGCTCGGGGCCTCCCGACTCAACACACATGACATCACCGTAACCGCGTTTACAAACATCCTCCAGCTCCAGGTCCTCGACAGTGCCAAGCTCCCGGACCTTGTCCATAACCGTGTCCTGTGCCTTGGCGTGCAGGATCAGGCGGGTCGAGTCGGCCTTGGGGTCACAGCCGATGATCAGAACCCTTTTGCCGAGGGAGGCGAGGCCGGCCACGGTATTCTGGGTGGTGGTTGATTTGCCGATGCCGCCCTTGCCATAGATTGCGATCTGACGTAATTTTTTCTCTGCCATGGTCTGTTCCTTTCGTTGCGGCTTCTTGGTGAAGCTGCCCGTGTTGCGTGTCTCCAGCTCTTCCCCGCGGCGGCATCGCCCTTGTACGTGCGAAGAAAAGCAGCTGCACGAAATATAAAACGCCCTACCCGGCCAATCCGGATAGGGCGTCAATGCCCGGCAGCGCAATCATTGCGCCACATATGTAGAAATTAAAAAACCCGTCAATAGAGATGTTGTCTATTGCGGGCTGCGTTGCCTTGGGATGACACCTCAGCGTGTCGTATTGAGCAGGTTGAAACGTTTGTGGCATTCACGCCACGAGCTGCACGCTACTCTTTTATACATGAGTTGTGCCAAAAAGTCGGGTTGCAGCGTTTTCAATTGGTTATGTTGGCAGGTGTGCGGTAAGTGCGTTTTTTATGCACAGGGAATGTGCATTTTATTAGCTGAGGTGATGAGGAAATGTTCAGCCCGTTTCAAAGGTCATGTGTATTTCGCGCTTTCGCCAGTTCTTGATCCATCCGGTAAATCATTGTAATCCTCTCATATTTAAACTAAGATCGGATCGTCGTGAGCACTCACATTCCAGCTGCCAGAAGGAGATCTGTCAATGAGTTTCTATAAGTCTGCTTTTATCGTGATTCTCTTTTTTCTCTCTGTCCTGACCAGCACAACGGTTTTCGCTGCTGACAATAGTGATCCGTTGGCTGATTGGCAACCCAAGTTCGACCCGAGTGGTGCAGAATACAAGTACTTGCTTTCATGTGTAGGCCACCCGGCAATTGAAGGGGTCAGCGTTGGTTTCCGGATTCGCGATAAAGTCTGGGAAAAAAGCGGCGGCCGCCTTTACGTCGATTTCCGGCCACTATCATTGCTCGGCGGCGAAAAGGATGTCCTCAGGAAACTGCAGATGGGTGCAATTCAAGGAATGATGAGTTCCTCTGTTGCCGCAGCGAACATCTCAGACACCCTTGGTATTGTGAATCTCCCTTACGTTATCGACACTTTTGATAAGCTGGATCGTTTTCGCGATACCCCAGAGCTTTGGATGCCATTTCGCGATGCAGCACTAAAAAGTAACGTTATTGTGGCAGATATTACCGGATACGGATCATACGGATGGGCAACCAATTCACCCGTCAGCACACTGCAAGATGCCAAATCAATAAATTTCCGCATTGCTGAGGCACCGGTGAATGTAGATTTCTACAAGGCCTGGGGGCTGAAATTTACAGTCATGCCCTGGCCTGATGTACCGCAGGCACTGCAGACCGGCGTTATCTCCGGGCTCGACCACACCCCTATTGTCTGCAATATAAGCGGCAAATTCAACGTCGCCAAGCATTACACCCAGCTCGATTATGCCCAGGGGCTTTATATTCATCTCATCAATACGCGCTGGCTTAACAAACTCCCGGAAGATCTACGCAAGTTACTGCTCGACACCATCTCAGAGGAGAGTGCTGCCGCCCGCTCATTGACCCGCGAGCAGCAGACGGAACAAATTCTGGACGCTAAAGATAAGGGTGTCGCCTTCTATAGCATTTCGGAGGATGAGAAAGCGCAATTGATCAGGCAAGCGCAGCCTATGTATGACAAATGGGGACAGAAGATAGGCGTCGACTATTTAAGACAGGTTCGTTCTACCCTTGAGAAATAACCTCTTGCTTGAAATGCAAGTCAATATCTCTGAGATCGTCAGCTGAATGATGCCACCTGGCAACTGGGATTGTTGCTTAGAACAGATAAGCCCCCGATCTTCGGACCGGGGGCTTTTCTCGGATTGCAGGATGAATAAGTCTGATAAATTGGGGATCATAGCAACCACAAATTTCAATTGAATGACTGATAGAACATGAAAAAATTCCACAAAAGGTAATAATTTAACACATCTTGACTTTGTCGCCTGAATTGCTATTTACAATAGAGTGCTGCCAAAATCTCCCTCAGCATCTCCTCAATGTGGCTGCCAGTTCTCTTGTTTGTGCCTGGTGGTTCGGGGCTATGGCTTCTTGTTGCGTCACGAGTAATAATGGTGTCTGGCGAAAACTCCGTTAGAGAGAGGTCCTTATGAAGGCTCCTGCTGTAGTTTTCAGTTTGTTTGTTGTCCTGGCTGGTGGTTGCGGAGGCGGTGGTGGCGGAGATGACGCTACAGTGTACGACTTCGGACCGTACTTTCTCCAATACCGCGTATTCGAGAACACGACTGTGGGGTATCAAGCCTATTTGCCCATGACCAAGAACGGCAAGGCCATACAGGAGGCGGATATTACTGATACCCGCATGTTTGACTCGGCAAATAATGCCGTGGCAGCGACCACAGATGGGTTCAGTTCCGAGTCCTACATGTACCTCAACTGCACGGTGGCGCCCTGCACGCAAAGCGGTCCGCTGAATGATAATGGCCCCTATGGTTCGTTCACTTCCCTGCCGGCAGATACGTACAGTTTTGAGGTGGACACGGCCGACGGTCAGACCCTGACCCTGGATGTGCCCTACCCGGGACAGCTGGTGCTGCCACTGGTTTCGAGCAGCACCATGCAATCAGCATGGGTGGGGAGTGATCTCGTGTTGAACTGGACAAATCCAACCGGCACAGCGAACTGGGCAGAGGTAGACCAGCTGCGCATCAGAATCTTCGATGGCGCGGGCAAGCCCATACTCTACGTTCGTTTGGACCCCACCGCCGACACGGTCACCATCAATGGCAGTTTGCTGAATCAGGCGGCTGGATTGGGTGATGGCCTTTTGCAAAGTTGGGAAGTCCAGACCCGGGCCTACGACGCCAATGACATGAACTTCGCCCGGGGCTATTCCAACAGGTTAGGTCTCGAGCCACAACCTGACATGTGTCTTGGATTGGTGATTAATCCAATCAGCTTGACGATTGGAACGCCATTGGATCAAACAATCGAGGCCTTCGGCACAAAATACTACGTTTTCGAAGTTGTCGACCCGGCAACGTATACAATATCCCTTTATAACATGGTGACTGACAATGACTGGCTGTTGATTGAATACGTATCTAATTGCGAAGATGATTATCCTGTCAATCCTCCTATAATTGCAGAAAGTAACAACGTCCTTACAGCTGATGACATTCTGAGCGTTTCTCTTGACCCGAAAAAATATTTGCTTATTGTTGATGAATTTGACAGTCAGCTCAGCAGTTACACCGTTTCAGTAACCAGATAACCAAATAAGATTTAAAATTTGGTTCTTTATTCATGTTTTTTCAACCGAAGCCCCACCATTCAATTCTGGTGGGGTTTCTTACTAATGGCAATCGATAAGTCACGAAATACCATGTGGTCTCTAGCAGCCTGTCGGGACTATACGGACCGAAGCGAAAATTTGGATGTTTGAGAACAGATTTTAGCTCTTTTGCAGGTTCATATCCGTAGCTAGTTTTCGTCCGGAAACGGCCCTTTTCCGCAATCTCTGCGTCAATCGGCGGATTTGATTGTGCGGCGTAAAGCACTACGCCTCCGCTCAAATCCTTGATTTCCTTGACCTTGCGAAAAATTGCACGTTTCCAGATCGAAAACTGCAGTCGTGTCATCCGGAGTTTCCGGATGGACACTAGCTATGGAGCAAAAAGGAGCTGAAATATGGGCCAAACAGCCGGATTTGCAGCCGGCTCATGGATAGTCCGACAGGCTGCTAGGGCAGGCTGAAAGAGATTCTCATTTCTGAGCAAGTCAGGAGGCCAGCATGGCACGTTTCAGTTTGCCGGCCCTCGAATCTTTTGTGCAGCAGAATCCAAAAAGTCACTACCATAGGGACAATTTTGGGCCCATTCCTGTTCTTAAGTAATGGGAACCTTATCACAACAAAAATGGTAACCATATATCCAGCAATAATATCCAATGACTTATCAATAGCTTATCATCGCTCAGCTTGAAATTCTCAGCGCTCTAAGAATATGGCGTAAGAATTGCTGTAAAAAATGGTTGTTCTAGACTAGATGCCTTTTGGATGCGGGAGACAATGCAGACATTTGCAATTTTAATGGCCATTATGGGTGTTGTCGTAGCCTTGGTTTATCACCTCTCGTCGTGGTCGGTTTTTTGGATCGTCTACACGCTGGTTATGCTGTTGTTTGTGGCTGTCGCTTTTTTGTGGCGCATCCGCCGTCAGTGTAATTGGAAAAGCGAGTCCGATTCAGAGTGAAAAGTCTAACGTCAATAGATATTTAAGACGCACATGAATAACAAAATAATGGCCACTTGGATCAGTTCCGGGTGGCCTTTTCTTGTAAGGGTATCTGAGAAACTGAAAATCCTGCCCATCTGAGCGCTCCAGGCACGCCGAACAAATCAATTGGACACCGCAGGTCGGTTAAAGATGAGCTGTCGGGAAACCGGATTAAGGTGAAGTCACTGATTCTTGAATGGAAGAGGTGCAAACCTGTGTCGTTGCGTGTATTTTACACCGATGGAAGTTTTTTAGTTTTTGTAAAAGGGATTCATCATGCGTTTGAACACACATCAGTCTAGCCCAAGGCTTGGGCTTCTCTTCGTATCCTTGTCTGCAATGTTATGGGGGACGGTCGGAATCGCTACCCAGGCTGTTTTCCACCAATCTGAGCTCAATGCGGTTACCGTAGGATTCTACAGATTGGCTTTTGCTTTTCCTGTTGTTGCACTTCTCTGCTGGAAAATTGTTGGCAGAAAGGTGTTCGAGGTTTCGAGGCATCACTATCTGAAAATGGCATTGATCGGTGCGATGTTGGCCATTTATCAGGTTTTTTACTTTGCTGCCGTTGGTTCTATTGGTGTTGCATTTGCAACACTGATAACTCTCTGCACCGCCCCTGTCATAGTCTCGTTGGCCTCGGTAATCTTCTTGAAAGAGCCACTGACAAGATCAACTGTTAAGGCTCTATTCTGTGCGTTGATGGGAACAGCTCTGCTTGTCGGGTTCCCGGAAGGCAATGCTGAGCAGGACAACTTATTTCTGGGCGTTTCCTTGTCTCTTGGCTCAGCAACAGGTTACGCCCTGGTCGCCATGCTCGGCAGGTCCATAGCTTCAGAATGCCATCCCATTCATTCAACGACTGTTTCCTTTGGTGTCGGCGCAATATTCTTGTTTCCCATGGCCGCATTCAACCTGTTCTCCGTCCATTACGCAATGGAGACCTTGGGCTTGCTTTTGTATATCGGATTCGTTCCAACGGCTGTTGCTTATACCTTGTTTTTCCTGGGAATGCGCACTGTGAAAGCATCAACAGCGTCGATACTTACGATGATTGAACCTTTGACGGCAACTTTTCTGGCGTGGTTCATCTTTGGTGAGCGTCTTGCCGTTGCAGGCATTGCAGGGGCCGCTTTACTCCTGCTTGCTATCGTCCTTTTGTACCGTTGTGAAAGGCCAAAAAGTGCTTAACTTTTGCAAAAAAGAAACCATTTAAGGGGCCCCAAAAGGCACTATTGCCGAGACGAAAACGGGCGTGTTATTAATAGAGATATGCAAGAGGCTTGATAAATATCTGTCCCTGGCCACTTAGCTTTATGCGCTATTGGAGGTTTACCATGAAGCCAAGGATCAGTATGATCACCCTGGGTGTTCGCGACCTGAAGGCGGCTATCGAGTTCTATGAACATGGTTTGGGATTCCCTCGAATGGAATCGCCTCCCGAAGTTGCATTCTTCACCCTTAATGGAACTTGGCTGGGCTTGTATGGACGTGAATCCCTTGCCGAAGATGCTGCTGTTTCGCCTAAAGGTGAAGGCCTTGAATCCTTTTCTCTGGCTCACAACGTAAACTCAGAGCAGGAGGTAGATGTAGTGATGTCACAGGCCATTGTAGCCGGAGCCAAATTAATCAAAAAGCCTGAGAAAGTTTTTTGGGGAGGATACAGTGGATATTTCGCAGACCCAGATGGGCATTTATGGGAAGTAGCCCATAACCCGTTCTTCTGGGTGGGTCCAAGCGATGAAAACCTATAAACTACTAAAGCAGACGTGAAGATACGGCGACGATTCGCTATATCTGGGAAATATAGAAGCAGCACACTAAAGGCAACCCGGATTTGACAGGTGACCTTTTTATTTCGAGCGATTCTCAGGTTGATTAAATCCTCTGCTAGAATTCTAGAATTCCTGTGCGCCCGTAGCTCAACTGGATAGAGCACCAGACTTCGGATCTGGGGGTTGTAGGTTCGACTCCTACCGGGCGCGCTATAAAAACTGTAACTGCCAGGGCGGATTCAAGCTAGTGTCCATCCGGAAACTCCGGATGGCACGACTGCAGTTTTCGATCTGGAAACGAGCAATTTTTCGCAAGGACAAGGAAATCAAGGATTTGAGCGGAGGCGTAGTCCTTTACGCACAATCAAATCCGCCGATTGACGCAGAGAATGCGGAAAAGGGCCGTTTCCGGACGAAAACAAGCTGGATTCTGATTTGATGTGTTCATTGGATGATAAAAATCCCCTCCAAAGTGTTCGCTCTCCGAACATAAAAAAGCAGGATTCTGAAGGATCCCGCAGTCCCGGACATCGGGAACGTTAATTATCCCTGCCCGCTTATCCTGTCTCCTCATAAAGTGGAAGCCTCTCTGCTCATCGGATTATTCAAAAATGTTGTGAATTTTTCTTCACTGAATGGCTTGGTTAAAATTTTTAATTTATCTGGAACCCGGTTGGCAGGCTAAGAGATAGTAGCCATGTTTACAGGATTAGCTGCGTAAAGACGTAGATGCCTAAGTAATCAACACGAACAGCAAACAGGAGGTTACATGAGTGGGAAATTTTTGTTTAAAGTTCTACTGGCGGGGTTGATGTTGATGGCTCTGGTAATGGCCGGCTGCGAGGGCGATGATGGCGACGATGGAGTCGCTGGACCTCCTGGTCCTACGGGCCCAGCCGGTCCTGCTGGTCCTGCTGGTCCTGTTGACCCTGCTGAGCCGCTGGTACCGACGATTCTGGTCAAAGACACTGCAGGTATCGCCGTTGCAGGTGCAACGGTTTATGCCATCCCGGCTACCGATGTCGCCGAACTTGCAGAAGTGCCATTGACACTGGTTGCCGGCAACTACAGCGATGAGGCCAAAACCGTTGACGAGCCACTTGAGGATCTGATCAATGCCAACTTCACACCTACCAGCGGTGGCGTGGCGAACTACATCTCCGGCACCACTGATGCCAATGGTGAGGCAGTCCTTGCCGGCCTGCCTGTTGGCGAC
This sequence comes from Desulfuromonadales bacterium, assembly GCA_051305855.1. Taxonomy (GTDB): domain Bacteria; phylum Desulfobacterota; class Desulfuromonadia; order Desulfuromonadales; family BM103; genus M0040. The sequence continues at coordinate 2,991 of JBPPMB010000078.1, read as the reverse complement.
ACCGACATGTACTTCATTTACGTTGCTCCTGCTGCAGCAGATTCCGGCCGCCTGCCGGGCGGCAGCATGAGCCGCGACGCGGTTTCCGGCGCTTCGCTGGACATGATCTTGACGGCAGTTGAAGTGTCAACCACCCCATCAGCGACAGCAACCTACGCCGGCTCCAGCGCCTGTTTGGCCTGTCACCGCAGCTATACGACCCAGACCCAGACGGCCCACAGGCACGGCATCATGGTCGCAGGTATGCCGAGCAATCTACAGGATCTGAGTGAGTTCGGCGCTGACGCCGGGGTTTACAACTATATGGCCGGCATTGAAAAGTTCGAAGTTGCCGGCGGCACCACCGTCTATTTCTACAACTTCACCCCCACCCGCGGCTTCGACAAATACGAGACCTCGGAGATCGATCCGCGAATTGCCGATCCCGCTGCGGTCGTCGCTGCGACCGTGCGTGCCTTTGTAGATGTTGACGGTAAGTACAAGATGGAATTCACCAACGTCATCAACCCTGCAGACCCTAACAACGGCATGATCCGCGAGGCGATGATGAACTACGGCGGCGGTGTCTACAAGCAGCGCTACCTGACCTCCTTCGGCGACAGCGAAAGCCTGCACATGATGCCGCTGCAGTTCAATGCTTCCGGCGACGATGCTTCTACCGATCGCACCCGCAGAGTCTGGCGCGATTACCATCTCGACTACTGGATGACCGTCGAAACAGTCGATGGGGTTAATGCGGTTACGGCGAACAGCGTCTTCAATCTGCTCCCGGCAGCGAATAAGAGCTTTGACCTTAACTGCTCCTCCTGTCACTTCACCGGTTTCAACATCAGCAAAAACGACGTGACCGGAGAATACAGCTCTGCGGGCACAAACGTCACTGCCGGTGGCGAAATCCATCCTCTGACCGGACTCCAGCAAGAATTGAACGTCGGCTGTGAAACCTGTCACGGCCCGGGTTCCGAGCATATCTCGGCGGGCGGCAACGGTGCGGCGATCGTCACTCCGGGCAACCTTACGGCTGAGCGCGAAAGCGTTATCTGCGGTCAGTGCCACAGCCGGCCCAAGGGAATTTATGATGGTATCACGAGCAATGATTCACCGCTGAATGCTGAAGGCAAGATGCTCTTCCCCGGCACCAGCCGCGCCGATTATCTGGCGAACCATACCAGCCGCAACGACGCCACGACCAGCGATCTGTGGGCTGACCAGCATTCGAAGTCGCACCATCAGCAATACACCGATTTCATTGCCTCGTCCAAGTACCGCAACTCCAGCTCGCTCAAGACCTGCACATCTTGTCATGACGTGCATGCCCCCGGCACCGATCGTCACCAGCTGAGCGGCACCAAAGATGACAGTCTCTGTCTTAGCTGTCATACCGACATCGTCAGTGTTGATCACCAGGTCGCCAAAATCGGCACAGCTCTCCATTCCTCTAGTCAAGCGCTGTGCATCGATTGCCACACAGTTGCAACCGCCAAGTCCGGAGCCGGCGAACAGGATTGGGCCGCAGGTGATATCAATTCCCACCGGTTTGATGTACCCTTGCGCGCAAATGTGACAGACGCGATGCCTATCCCCTACGACAACCCCTGTGGCTTCTGCCATAGTAGTGGAATTTAACCAGGGGTAAGATAATTTCGCCAGAGCAGTAACTGGCCAATGCAAAAACAGCACTCCCGGAATTCCGGGGGTGCTGTTTTGCTTCTCTCGTTCTATGTCTGGTCAGTTATTGGGGCACCTGATGTTTCTGACGTTATTGCTGGTCGCTTAATTCCATATATGCGGTGTGCCAAGCATGGAAAACGGAACAGCGTGATGCAATGAGCCAGCAACGGTTCTTTGAGGTGGAGGGCGTTCAATCCGATTGCAACGGCACTAGCCGACAGCTATATTCAGCGCAAGCTTGAATGGTGGTGAAACGATGATTGCAGAAGCCAGTTACTTTATTCTTTACCTGATCTACGGGCTGGTCTTTTTCCTGATCGGTGCCGCCATTACCTCACGGGATCTGAGTTTCAGCGACCTGAAGGTGTCCCGGGTTCTCTGGATTTTTGCCCTGTTTGCCTATGTACACGGGGTGAACGAATGGTTCGTGCTCTTTCTCAAAATGAATCACCAGTATGTGCAGGGAAACCTTTACGCTTACCTGATGACGGGGCAGCTTCTCCTGCTGTGGCTTTCATTCGTTTTTCTGTTCTGTTTTGGGCTTGAGCTGCTGTTGTTGAACAGGTCCCACAAGAGATATGGGATATCGATTGCTCTGCTGGTTGCATTAATTATTCTGGGGCCTCCCGTTGCTGCCCTTCTGCTCAGAAACTATGGATTCTTCGACCTTTTCCTGCGCAACTTTGTCGCCTTGCCGGGTGCGGTGATCTCGGGTTGGGGACTGATCCGGTACGGCATGACCAAGGAGGTCCATAACCGTCGAGGCGGGAAAAACCTGGCATTTGCCGGCTATGCCATTCTTCTTTACGGTTTTTTTGCCGGAGTTTTGCCGTCTGGCATAAATCTGGCGGGGATTCCGATTGAGCTGTTCCGCGCTTTTTCCGCTTTACTGATTCTGCATTGCATCATGCGGGCGCTGCAGATTTTCGACGATGAGCGCAAGCACAAGATTGAAGAGAGCCTTAAGCGTTTTACACAAAGTGAGAAAATGGTTTCTCTCGGCAAGCTCTCCGCCGGGATTGCCCACGAGATCAATAATCCCCTGTCCAATGTCCTGTTGAATGTCGAGACAATGGAGAAAGAGTTGCGACAGTCTGAGAAGTTGGATAGCAGGTCTCAAGATCGAATCGATGCGATTAAACGCAACCTGGACAGAGCGGCAAAAATTGCCGGTGAGCTCTTGTTTTTTTCTCACAATCGTGACGCAGAGTTGATGCCGTTTAATTTGAACGAAGTGATTCACAAAACCTTCCACCTCATTGGCAGTCGCCAGGAACTTTATGACTTCAAACTGGAACTCGGAGAGATTCCTGAAATTGA
>JBPPMB010000106.1:0-3048 GCA_051305855.1 Desulfuromonadales bacterium | reverse complement strand
AAAGGGCTCTGTTTCAGGAGGAACCCTGTCCCACAGGATCTTGGTGTTGGTGCCAAGCCCACCGAGATAAAGTTCAGTGTCTCTTGGATCAGTGGCGACTTTTTCGATGTTGCCCCGGGATAAATCAATTTCTAAATTGAAGCCTGTCTCTGCGTACCTCATGCTCTTTTCCTCTTCTGTTCGTTGGCTGGATTTTCCGCCCGCAGGATTGAATGTCACCCGGTCCTGAAGGCTCCACTCGGGTCGAAACAGCGATGACTCATGCGTTCCGCAAGGTCAACCGGGGAACACATTTGCTGCGGCCTTCTCGTACGAATCGACGGGTTGCAAACAGGGAATTGTGTAAAAAGGTACTGCAATACTGATTAATCTGTCAAGATAATTAGAACACGGTTTTCCGTTCCTCGGATATTCTTTGTCCCGGGCCTTGCAGATATCAGGATGAATGAGGTTATGGTGTCCTGGGTTTTCGAATCCAGGCGGTTGTTTGCATCGTTAAGCCGCAGCTAAAATCAAGAAATCTGCCGGACGGACTTATTGAAAAGCCCTGAATCAGAGATGCAGGGCGGAGGATTTTATCCCCTGGAAATGAAACCCGGCTTCTGTGATTAATCCTTCAGAGAAGCCATGTCGATTGAAAAGCGATACTTCACATCCGACTTCATCAGACGGTCGTAGGCTTCATTGATCTTTTGAATGGGAATAATTTCGACATCGGAGATGATGTTGTGCTCGCCACAGAAGTCGAGCATCTCCTGGGTCTCCTTAATGCCGCCGATCAGCGAGCCGGAGAGGCTCTTGCGGCCAAAGATCAGAGCGAAGGACGAGACCTGCAGCGGCGTTTCCGGTGCGCCGACCAGGGTCAGGTTGCCGTCGAGGGTCAGCATGCCGAGGTAGGCGTTGATGTCGTGATCGGCGGCGACAGTGTCGAGGATGAAGTCGAAGCTGCCGGCATGAGCTTTCATCTTTTCGGCATGCTTCGAGATGATCACCTCATGGGCACCAAGGCGTAAGGCATCTTCCGTTTTGCTTGGTGAAGTTGTGAATACGACCACATGGGCTCCGAACGCCTTGGCGAACTTGACCCCCATGTGACCAAGGCCGCCGAGGCCGACCACGCCAACCTTTTTACCCTTGATGTCGCCCCAGCGACGGATTGGCGAGTAGGTTGTGATCCCGGCACACAACAAAGGCGCAACTCCTGCCAGGTCGAGATTGGTGGGGACGCGCAGGACGAAGTTCTCATCGACGACGATGCTTTCCGAGTAACCGCCGTAGGTGACGCCGCCGAGGTGCTTGTCAGGAGAGTTGTAGGTAAAGGTTGCGCTCTGGCAGAACTGCTCGACATCTGCCTGGCAATGGGAGCAGGTCTGGTCCGAATCTACCAGGCAGCCGACCCCGACTATGTCGCCGGGCTTGAAGTCGCTGACAGCTGAGCCGACCGCAGTGACCCGACCGACGATCTCGTGACCCGGCACGCAGGGGTAAGTGGTCGGCATGACGCTGCTCCACTCGTTGCGCACCGTGTGGAGATCGGAGTGGCAGATGCCACAGTAAAGGATCTCGATCTGCACGTCGCGTTCAGTGGTGTCGCGGCGCGGGATGGTAGCAAGTGCCAGCGGCGTTGTGGCGCTGGTCGCAGAATAGGCTTTGGCGTTAAACATGTTTATTCTCCTTATTGTGTTTCGCTGGCTATAGCCCGGTCATTTTTTCAAGTGCTTCAGGGTAACGTGCCCCCTCAACCATGACCTTCTCGGCAGCGATGTCGATCTCACGCAGGTCATCAGCAGTGAGTCTGATGGCTACTGCGCCGATGTTCTCGTCCAGTCGGCTCAGCCTGGTTGTCCCGGGAATAGGCACGATCCACGGCTTCCGGGCCAACAGCCAGGCCAACGCAATCTGGGCCGGAGTCGAATTCTTCTTGGCAGAAAGGGATGAGAGTAGCTCGACCAGCTCCTGATTCGACTGCAGGGCTTCTGGCGTAAAGCGTGGAAGTTTGCTCCTGAAGTCGTCGCTGCTAAAGGTTGCGTTTGCATCGATCTTGCCTGTCAGGAACCCTTTGCCAAGCGGGCTGTAGGGGACCAGACCGATACCGAGTTCTTCAAGGGTCGGGATGACCTCGTCTTCGGGCCTGCGCCACCACAGTGAGTATTCACTCTGCAATGTGGCCACCGGCTGGACGGCGTGGGCACGGCGAATGGTTTGCACACCGGCCTCGGAGAGACCGAAGTGTATGACTTTCCCTTCCTTGATCAGATCCTTGACGGCCCCCGCGACATCTTCTATCGGGACATCCGGGTCAACGCGGTGCTGATAGAAGAGGTCGATGACATCGGTTCTGAGCCGCTTGAGCGAGGCTTCAGCGACCTCCTTGATGTGTTCCGGCCGGCTGTTTAATGCTGATTCGCCGGGTTTAGGATTGCGGGGATCAACCTTGGTGTTGAAGCCGAACTTGGTGGCGATCACCACCTGGTCGCGAAATGGTGCGAGGCCCTCACCGACCAGTTCCTCGTTGAGGAACGGTCCGTAGACCTCAGCGGTATCGAAGAAGGTGATGCCTCGCTCCACGGCAGTGTGCAGCAGCGCGATCATCTCCTGCTTGTCCTTGGGCGGGTCATAGGAAAAGCTCATCCCCATGCAACCGAGGCCGAGGGCCGAAACCTCCAATCCGCTTTTTCCTAATTTGCGTTTTTGCATTGCGTTCTCCCTTCACCTGTTTCGGGTGGCTATGTTTATGAGCATAACCTACTCCCGAACGAACGCAAACCGGTAGACCGATCCTGTTAAGTTTGCGACAACAGGTGGTCGGGTCCGGGGTTAGGAAGACCTCAATAATGGCTTCTTAACCACTAATCATGCTTTACAGCCCGAGCTATATATCCAGAGTTCCGGCAAATAAGAAAAAAAGCCCTACAGTCAGGAGTGTGACTGTAGGGTAAGGTTCTAACCTTCAGGAGGTTAATCTCAGACCTGCCATTCGCAGCAAGCCTTCGATGGTTGTAAGCATATCGATTCATTCAAGATAAATAAACGTGTGGTTTCGTAAAA
>JBPPMB010000104.1:0-3728 GCA_051305855.1 Desulfuromonadales bacterium | reverse complement strand
GGGTGGCGCGTCATCCCGAGGCCGTCTCCCCGGTGGCCGGGAGTTTTATGGGCTTAACCGGGGCTTCCCCAAACTAATCGTCGATCTCCATGTCGTTGCACTTTCAGACAGGTAAAGGGATGCTACCTGGTTGTGCAGAAAAGGAGCATTGATAAGCACGACTGAGTGAGTTCGGTGTTCATCTCTGCTAAGGACCAATTCATTTGAAAGGAGATCCGCCATGCCGAAAACCTATACGTTTACGACCAAGAGCTACCCCACAAACGACCTGCTGGAACTTGACCTGGAGAGCCATATGAACCAAATGGCTGAAACTGGCTGGGAGCTTGTCTGCACCCAGCAGCTCATCAAAGAATACAGCACCACGAGTCCACAGATAATATTGTTCTGGGTCAGGGACAAGTGAACGCTTCCTGCCTTTTTGCAGTCATCCGGCCGTCAGGAGCTATCGGCCGTTGAGCAGGGAGCTGAATAGTTACGAAAAAGTGCCTTTACTCTGGCCGCCGCATATGACAGTTTTGTCAATTATGACGGATTCCAATACGGCTTTTCCTCCCCGCTCGCCTGCTCGCTTGCCAGTTTATTCTTTGTTATCAGAACGTTGCACAAGCAGAATCCGCAGCTCCATTCTGGCCCGTTAGTTGCGATATATCTTTTCAGTGGAGCATGAGCACAGTAGTGCCAGGTTTCATGCCCATTGCCATCGCCAGGAATCTTGATACGATACTACCAGGTCTTGGGCGTGAAGAGCGCCGATTAAAGCAACCCTTCATGAGGTGAACCATGGGAATCAACGACTGGGAAGAGGTTAAGACCGAAGAATCCTCGCCAGACTGCCAAGGGCGCAGGATGTCTGACGGCTTCGACAAGGTCAAATCGGTTGTGGCCGACAGGATACATAAAGTTGCCGAGGGGCTGCGTGAAAAAGCTGCAGAACAGGACGCGCGATCCGGCGCTGCTCACTACCGAAATCAGGCCTCCGAGTTGCTGGAGCAATCAGCCGAGTACGTCAGGCAATTCGACTATAAGCAGGCGGACACAAAGGTCCGGGAATACGTCAGACAGAGCCCGGAGCGCAGCCTCTTGATCGCAGGGGCCGTTGGCCTGATTATCGGCGCTATCTGGCGACGCCGGTAAGGTGAGGTTTCCCAATGAACGGTAAAGGTGTCAAGCAAACCCCGGACACGCAACATGAGTCCCTCCCCGAATTAGTGAGCCGGCTGGCCAATAGCTCGGCGGCGGTGGTGCACGACAAAATCGATCTGGTTATCCAGCAATTTCGCGAAACGGGGCGGGCGGTTCGCGGTGGAATACTGCTCATCGCGACCGGAGCGGTTTTCGGGATTATCGGATTAGGGTCGCTGTGCGCCGCAGCGATTATCCAACTCGCGGTTTACATGTCCCCTGCCATCGCGGCGCTTGTCACTGGATTGGCGGTGGTTTTTGTCGGATTTGTCATTGCCTTTATCGGTTACGGGAAAATTAAGCAGTCGATCGGTAACCCGTAGGAGGAAGACACATACTGAAAAGGAGGCCAAAGAATGGCTGAACACGAACGCAGCAGCGAAGATATCCGCCGAAATATAGCCAGGGAAGAGGAGAATCTTTCCCAGACCGTCGAGCAAATCGGCGAGCGCATCAAAGAGAAACTCGATTGGCGCGCCCATATGCAGGACTCTCCCTATTGGGCGATAGGCGCTGCCGCTGGCCTGGGCTTTGTTGCTTCGAAGGTCTTCGCCAGACGTGCCACTCCCATGGAGCGTATCCTGGGTTCCTTTGCCGAGGAAGTCCGTGGCTCACTTGGCGGTCAGCCTTACGAAGCCGCTGGGACTGGCCTGATCAGGATGACCATATTGGGCATCGCCACCAAAGCCGCCGCCGACTGGATAAAGAAGGAATACCATTTCGACAGCGGAACCCGCGTCGGTGACGGGACTCGACCCCGGACCAGTCGGGATTTGCATGTCGATCCGGAAACAAATATGTAGAACATCACCCAAACCCCAGACTCTTCAGGAGGAAATACCATGGATAACGAAAATTACCGAGACGACACCACCGCCGAGAATATCAAGGAACGAGTAGGCGAGGCTTACGAGCAAGCGGAGCAGGCGGTCGACGACGCCTATGACAAAACGAGCCGGAAGGTCAGCGAAACTTATGAGAAGGCCAAGAGTTATAGTAACGAAAATCCGGGCAAAACCATATTTATCGCCTTGGGCATCGGCGTCGGCCTGGGTCTTCTCCTGGGTGCAAGCTCGCATCACCGCTCGCGCACCAGCCGGATTGCAGAACCCGTTGTCAATGCACTCTCCGACGTGGCTTTGGCTTTTTTCCGTTAAGGACAAAGAGCAGGGCGGACACAGGAGTGCACCCTGCTGCTTCGGTTACTTATCCGCCGAAGCATGGAATAGGTATTGACCAGGACGTCAGGGGGAGAAAAGGATCGTCGAGCTTCATAATGGCGTCTTTCTCCTCCTTTTTTAGAGGTCCTCCAGGCGTCATTAACACGATGGAAAAAGCGTCATGCCGAACGATCCCAAGCCTGAGGCGAAGTCACGCTCAATCGCTTTCTATGTGATCCTGGGTGCGGTGTTGTTTGCCGTCATCCAGTCGTTCCATCTGCTGTCCCCCATTCTGTTGTCGTTTCTGCTGGTTATGCTCATCACTATGGCAGTCAATCCGGTCATATCGCGAATGAGGACTTTGTGGGGTGGCAGAAAAAGTGCGACGGGCCTGATCGCGGGAATGCTCGTTGTGGTTGTTGCCTTGACCGGCTGGGCGTTCTTCGGGCCAATGAAGGACTCGGTGATCAAGCTCTCGGAGCAGTTGCCCGCTTACTGGGAACGTTTCCAGAAGCCCCTGATTAAAATGGAACAGCAGGCGGTGCTTTCCGAGGAAAAACTCCAGGCCGAAGTCACCACAGAAATTTCCCGGACCGCGGCGCAAGAGGGTAATCACGAGGCTGCGCGACAAATCGCGAATGCGGCACTGCCTGAACCTGCAAAGGAGGTGGGATCACTTCGTTCCAGCTTGAGCGAGATGTTCCAGGGGGTGGTCGGCCGCTTCACGACGATGGCGTTCAACGCGACACAGATCCTGGTCGTTCTGGTGACGGTCTTCTTCGGTGCGACCTTTACCCTGATGAATCCGCGTCCGGTCTTTCGGGCCATTTTCTCCCTGGTGCCCGAGCGCCACCACGAACAAACCCTGATCATCCTGCAACGCATTGGACAATTTGTACCGAGGTGGGTCGGGACGACACTGCTGGGCATGCTGACAATCGGCCTGCTGGTTTTCCTGCTCATGTGGCCGATTTTTGGATTGATGGACGCACTGGTCCTCGGGCTCATAGCGTGCATCCTGGAAGCGGTTCCATTTCTGGGGCCGATCCTCAGCGCTGTGCCCGCAATCCTTCTCGCGCTCGGCCAGGGCGGCATGACCCCGTTGTGGGTCCTGCTCGCCTATATTGCGGTCCAGGCGTTAGAGAACAACGTGATCCTCCCGTTCATCATGGCGCGCGGGATGAGAATGCATCCGTTGGCGGTGATCTTTTCCATGCTCTTGTGTGTGGCCGCCTTCGGCGTTCTGGGGGTTTTGGTCGCAGCTCCCCTGGTGGCTATTGTTGATATCTGCCATGACGAGCTTTACCGAAAGCGCTATCTTCCGAAGATGACCGACGCCGACCTGGAGTTACTGGCAAAAGCAGCCTTGTTCGAAAAGTAGCC
>JBPPMB010000089.1:0-6688 GCA_051305855.1 Desulfuromonadales bacterium | reverse complement strand
CTCTCTCCGGCAAAAAGTTTTTCCCGGAAGAACTGGACCTGGTCCAGATCATTGCAGGAGATCACTTGTCCGGTTTCCTTCTCGAACCAGCGAAAAGCCGGAATCGTATGGTCGCTGCCATAGAAAAAGGTTGATTGGGCTGCTGGTGTTGTGCTCGGCAGGCCGGCCCGGAACTCGATCAGTTTGTGGCCGCGGCGAAGGTAGCGTTCCAGGTGAGGGAGATAGCCCCGGTCGAGGGCTTGCTGCAGATAGGGGAAAGCCAGGCCGTCGATCTGGATGCCGACAAACCCCTTTTGCCGGCCATCAAGCAATCGCTCCCGGCGTTCCTTGCGGAAAGGAAAAAGCTTGAGGCCGTAATAACAGCTGGAGAGCCATTTGATCAGTACCGGGGATGCCATGGCGGGCATTATAGCAGACATCTCTCGGCTGAGAAATTATTAACTTTTACCACCCGGGAAGCCCGGATGGTAAAAGCAATATTGCGGGAAGAAAACTAATTTTCGACAGTGACTTTCAGAATGGTGATCGCTTCCTCAGGAACATCCTGGTGCAGACCTTTGCTACCGGTCTTGACCTGGCGAATCGCATCGACCGTAGCCATACCGTCAGCCACCTTGCCGAACACAGCGTAGCCAAAGCCCTGAGAAGTCGGGGCGGTGTGGTTGAGAAAAGAGTTGTCACCAACGTTGATGAAAAACTGGCTGGTCGCACTGTCGACAACCCCGGTGCGGGCCATGGCCACTGTGCCGAGAAGGTTTTTCAGGCCGTTGCCGGCTTCGTTCTTGATCGGGGCCTGTTTGTTGTCCTTATCACGCATGTCTGCAGTAAGGCCGCCACCCTGGATCATGAAACCATCAATAACCCGGTGGAAGATAGTTTTTTCGTAAAAGCCGGCGTTAGCGTAGCTTATGAAGTTGGCCACGCTAATCGGGGCGTTAACGGCGTCGAGTTCAAGAACAATATCGCCCATACTGGTTTCGATGCGGACGATCGGATTGGTGCTTTCAGACATTTTAATCTCCTTGAGGGTTGCGCCTGAATCTGTCAGTGACCAAAAGACCCAGGTTGAAATATTTCCGCTTGTGTATCCATATCCACCGGGATTGTGACATAAAATGAGGGAGATTGCACCTTGAGATTCACGCCGTTTAAAGAGGTTTCTTGGGCTTCTGCGGTTTGTGCACTGTTTGAAAGGGCAAAAAGTCTCAGGAGGATTATTGATGTAAAAAACAATGTAAACCCTTTAATGTTTGTCCCGTCTAAGCTAACAAAACAATAAGTCTGGACTTATTGAATCAACCTTCAAAGGAGAATCAGATGAAGAGTCGAACCATCACAACTATTGGAATTATTGCCGCAATCTTTATGCTTGTCTCAGGGGCAGAACTTGCTTTCGCAAAGGGGGGGGCTGGACACGGAGGCTACAGGGGCGGGCAAGCCGCTGGAAATGGCGCAGGTATGTCACAAAGGGGAAATACACATCAGTATCAATACAAACAACAGAACCAGTATCAGCATCGTCAGGAAAAAGGCACTTTCACCCATCAACCGGGAGATAAAACTATGCAAGGTGACCAATCTCGGTCAAGGGTTCGAACACAGCTCAGGGATCCGTCCCGTCATGAAAATGTAATATCTGAGTAAGGATGTTATCGTCTGAGCAACATTAAGAATATGAATGGCCACCCGGTGAGCGAAACCAAGTGGCCATTCTCTTAATAAGTTATTCAGGGTTCTTCACAAGGGGGTCAATCAGACTCCAACCCGCAGAGCGGAACAATTAAAACATCATCCTGGACTTGCCGGGATTACGACGAAGGCCGGAATCGAAAAGGTTGGCCATCTGTACGTTATTAAAGCCAACTAAACTCCTTCCAACTTATCCACCGGTGTAGCCACAGACTCCGGCGCGTGGTGAGTTGGGGATCGGCAGATAACCTGCTTCGTCACCACAGCTGTGCCTTGTTGCGCACTTCTGGCAAAGCCAGCCTTCACCGTTCCAATTGCATTCGGGACAGATGAGCACCGCGGGGTGCCGCTCACAGACATCGCAGGGAATCTCCGGTGGCTGATTGCGGGCCAGAACTGTTATCGCCTTTCCACTGGGCGGCAGATCGGGCCTGCTTGACGGTGCGTTCGAACTGGTTGCGCAGGGTTTTTTCCAGTGGTTGCATTTATTTCCCCCTCTTTGCAGAGTAACGAACCGGTTTGCTGTGCTTTTTGACCGCACCGTCTTCGACCGCCGTTTTCAGCCAGGGATTCAATTGACCTTTGGCCACATCCAGTTGCGCCGCCAGGTCATCAACGGTCATCGGCTCTTGAAGATGGCGTAAGATGACCGGCAGGACGGCGTCGTAGATAGAGACCGGCATGTCCGGTTCAACTTGCTCGATCTCAACTGCTACAGTGGGTGTGTTGGATGATGTGCTTATCTTCGGCTCGTCTTCACGGACTTCGTTGAACAGTTGTGGTTGATCATCAAAGAGGCTGGGCGTTTCAGCCTCCCTGACGGCGGCTTGAGGTTCAGGACGTTGAATCGCCAAAACGGCAAGCTGCTGGGAGAGATCGTCCTGTTGCATGGTGGCCGGCCATTCCAGTGCGCCCAGATCGAGCAGCTTCCGGTTGCCGGTGGGGACCTGCCCATGGGTACGGACGAACACCGCAAGCGGTTTTTCGCGCTTCAACTCTTCCTCGGCGCCGGCCCAGGTGCCGCCCTTTTTGTAATCCGCACTGACCACCAGGCCGTAATCGGCCATGGCATAGATCAGCTTATTGCGCCCCATGGCCGTGCCGACTGTAAAGCGCGCCTGAGGATGATAAGGGGAAATGAGCAGCAGTTGCCCTTCGGCGATGGCATGACGGGCATGGCGTTCAATGCTCGCTTTGAGGAGGTTTTCAGCCAGGACACCAATGGTCCGTCCACCGGATTCAAGTGCGGTTCGCATGGAGATCTGATCGACCCCACGGGCGCCACCTGACACGACCAGCATCCGATTGCGCGCGCAAGTTTCCGCAACCTGGCGGGTGAACTCTTCCCCCTCGCGGTCCACATCGCGGGAGCCGACCATCGCCAGCCCCCCTCCCTTTAGCAGTGACTTGTCTCCAGCTCCGAACAGCAGCGCCGGGGCTTTGTCTTTGAGGTGGCCCTTGTAGCGGGCCGGGTATTCGGGGTCACTGCGGCTGATGACCCACAAACCGTTGCGCTGCCATTCCTCAATGGCAAAGCCGAGCTGCACACCTCTGCCGAGCAGCTTGCCAAGTCTCTCCCGGTTGATCCCGGCGCCAACCGCTGCATCGTCGAGCTTGTCCATGCTCAGCAGTGCTTCAGGGCGCAATTGCTCGCGCACCAGCCAGCGGGCGAGGTTGTTGTATTCCGACTGGGTAAGGGGCTCAGTTGAGCGATCCTTACCCAGGATGCCGCAGAGCAGGATGATCGCTTTGGTATCGTTGGTTAAGAAGTTCGTCATGCGTCAATCCATCCGAGGGGAATTAAGTGCCAACGCCAGGGGGTGCACGGCGGCAACTCCGGCCTGGCGCAACAAAGCAGCGGCAACCGTGAAGGTCCAGCGCGAGTCGACCATGTCATCCACCAGCAGGCAGGCGCTCCAGGCTTTGGGTTCGAGGTTGACCTGGAAAACACCATCCAGATTCTTCGCCTGCTGGTAGCTGTTCTCCATGAATTTCTGTTGCTGGTTGTCCCGCACCTTTGTGATGCACGGGACAAACTTGAGATGGAGAGCGTCCGCCAGACGCCGGGCAAAATCGGGCACCAGGTCGGGGTGCCGCTGCGAAGGGATGCAGGTCACCCATTTTGGCGCCGGGTCGGGCTGCCATTGTGCGATCATCTCGGCACAGGCCGTGACCAGTTCGTCGGCAAAATGATCGGTTTCGTACTTGCCCGAAGCGACGAGCTGCCCCCAGCCGGCATCACGCCAGAGGCTCAGGGCGCGACCTTCGGCGGCTTGCAGTTCTGCGGGGATGTTCGCGCTTCCGAACGGGTAATGCGCAAAGATATTGGCCGCGGGCCATTTTTTGCGCGGCTCGATCGGTTGGTAACTCCTTTTCAGGAACAGGGCGGCCCGATTGGCGAGCGCGTCATTGTAGCCTTCAGGCAACAGCAGGTCCGGGTTGCAGTTTTTACATCGACCGCAGGCTTGCGGGTTCGGATCATCGAGTGCCTGGGCGAGAAACTGCATCAGGCAGCCTTGATGGGTCATGTACTCCTGCATCTGTGCCTGTTCTTCGCGACGGATCGCGGTGATCGCATCCACATATTCCTGATCGACCCTGTAGTCGGCAGCGGCGGCGGTGACATGCCACTTAGTACCGATCTTGGTGACCGGGGAAGGAGATTCGACGGTCAGGAATTTAAGCGTTTTGTCTATCTGCCCCTGGCGCAGGTTCAGTTCCTTCTGCATGGCCGGAACCGATAGCCCATCCGCTTGATCGAGGGCACCGAGAATCGCCGAGACATGCTCCTGGGGCGGAAAAGCACTGCGAATGAAATAATCGGCGATGTGATCGTCTTCCTCGCCGCAAAGAAGAACCCCATAGGCTTCATCAACCGCGCGACCGGCCCGGCCGACCTGCTGGTAGTAATGGACAACCGAAGCGGGGCGCTGGAAGTGAATGACGAATCCCAGGTCCGGTTTGTCAAAGCCCATCCCCAGGGCAACGGTAGCCACCAGGACTTTGATCTCGTTGTTGAGAAGCTGCTGTTCCATCACTTCTCTTGCCGAGGTGCCATCTTCGTTGTTGGGGATACCGGCGTGGTAAGCTTTGGCTTCGATTTGGTTGATTTGCAACCATTCGGTCAATCGCTCGGCATCGCGCTGCGTCAAAGTATAAATAATCCCGCTGCCCGGCAGGGTGGGAATCGTTTCCGCCAACCAGGCCATGCGGGCCGCAGGGCTGGGCATGTTGATGTTCTGCAGGTTGAGGCTCTCTCTTGTGAGAGGTCCCCGGGAGAGTACGATGTCGTCGCCAAGCTGCGAGATCACATCAGCGACCACCCGGTTGTTGGCCGTGGCCGTGGTTGCCACGACCGGGACATTTGGGGGGAGGGCCTGCAATACGCGAGTTATTCGCCGGTAATCAGGCCGGAAATCGTGGCCCCAGTCAGAAATACAATGGGCCTCATCGACCACGAACAAGCCAACCTTGTTGGCAATACCGGACAGGACGTCCTGCCGAAAAGCGTTGTTGGCCAGTCTTTCAGGAGAAATCAGGAGAACATCGACACGATCCTGTTGAAGATCCTTTTTTACTCTCTCCCAATCTTCCGTATTGCTGCTGTTGATTGTCCTGGCCGAGATGCTGATCCGTTCGGCAGCTTCAAGCTGGTTGCGCATCAGGGAGAGCAGTGGAGAAATGAGCAGCGTCGGTCCGGCACCCTGGTCACGAAGCAGCCTGGTGGCGAGAAAGTAGACGACGCTTTTTCCCCATCCGGTTCTCTGAACAACCAGAATCCGTTTGCGTTCCAGCAGCCGTTGAATACTCTCCCATTGGCCGTCCCGAAAGACCGCCTGCGGATTATCCAGGGCTCTCCTTAATAAATCCAATGCGTGCTGTTGCATCTCTAACACCCCTCCCTGAAACCTGCGATCAACCGAGCCTCACCGGCCCGTCTTGCAGGGCGGCCCTGATGACCGCTTCCAATTCTGACAAATAGGCCTTGAGATCGGCCTCTGAACTCAAGCTGCGCTTCGGCAGGTCGATAAATTTCACTTCCGGCTCACACAGCTCGGCCGCCTGCTCCAGCACCGTATTGAAACGCCCGGGCAGCGCGGCGAGCTGATCGGCGAACTGGCTCAGGGGCAAGGCGCGCAAGGTTGCAAGTACTTGGGCGGTGGTCTGGACCTCGACCCTGGGCTGGTAGGCCACGCTCAATTTTTGTCCGGCCAGAAGTTGATTTTTCTGCTCCGGTTCGAGCTGTGGCCAGTTTTACGCCTGTGTACTCTTTTTTGGTTTTGAGAGACCAGCTGTGTTCTTTTTCTTTAGAAAAGGCTTCTATGGCATCTGCAAGACGTTTCACTCTGCGCTTGGATGGAGCTGCAATGATAATTGTGTTGGGCTGACTATCTTCAGTGGTTACGGAGGATTGATTATCGTTAAGTATTGCTTTGATCTGAGCCCTTGCAATATCAGGAAGAATCGAACTGTACCTGCATGCCTGGAACAGGTTCTCAAGTTGGCCATCAAGTTGATTTTTTTGACGGGTGGCACGTATTGCATCAGTAGTATGTAGAGATTTAGAAACCTCTTTACGGCCAAAAAACTCTACAAGCGCTGTAGGTATACGTCTTCTATAGTGATATTTACCGTTTCTGATCATCATATTTACCGGTATTTTAGACAAAAAAACAGCGCCCACAACATACGCTCCTAGTGTAGCGTTTTGTGTAGCGCCGTCAACCATCTGTAAAAAACCTAATAATATCAGATAGTTATATTGAATGGTACGAAGGCCGGAATCGAACAAACCTCATAAATTACTGTAATCGTTGTTATATAGAAAGCTTAATAGTATATTATACCGTAAAAAACACCGTAAAAAATAAGCGAGAACGCTACTGCTAGGTTAAATTGTCCTACGAAACTTAACCACTGATACCCTACACCCCATCTGGAGGACAACGTCCCAAAAAGATACAAAGCCCCCTCGTACAGTGCCGCCATTTTTTTGATT
>JBPPMB010000155.1:0-3389 GCA_051305855.1 Desulfuromonadales bacterium | reverse complement strand
TCGGGAGCGTTGTCGATCTGGTCGAATGACTTGAACACTGCGCCGCCCCTCGTAGACAGGACCTTCGTGATCGCTGCCGTCAGGGTCGTCTTGCCGTGGTCAACGTGACCGATCGTTCCGATGTTAACATGCGGTTTTGTCCGCTCAAATTTGGCTTTGGCCATCGTCGTCTCTCCTTATATCGCTTCGCTATTGAGTAAATCATCAACCCTTGGTTTTACTGACAATCTCTTCAGCAATCGCCTTGGGAACCTGATCATAATGGTCGAATGTCATCGTATATGTCGCGCGACCCTGGGTTGAGCTGCGCAGGTCGGTTGAATAGCCGAACATGTTGGAAAGAGGCACATGAGCATTAACAACCTGAGCGGCACCGCGCGTTTCCATGCCAGACACGCGGCCGCGGCGACTGTTCAGATCACCCATCACTTCTCCCAGGTATTCTTCAGGAGCAACAACCTCGACAGCCATTATAGGTTCAAGCAGAACCGGCTTGGCTTTGGCAGCGCCTTCCTTAAGACCCATCGAGCCGGCAATCTTGAACGCCATTTCCGATGAATCGACATCGTGGTAGGAACCGTCAAAACAGGTGACACGGATATCGACCAAAGGGAATCCCGCAAGGATGCCGTTTTTGGCAGCCTGCTCGGCGCCAGCCCCAACCGACGGGATATATTCTTTTGGGATAACACCGCCCTTGATAGCATCGACGTATTCGAATCCGCTGCCGGGCTCAAGCGGCTCAAGACGTAACCAGCAGTCACCGTACTGGCCACGGCCACCGGACTGGCGGACAAACTTGCCCTGCACTTCAACAGTCTTGGTAATGGACTCACGGTAGGCGACCTGAGGCGCACCGATATTGGCCTCTACCTTGAACTCGCGCCGCATGCGATCGACGATAATTTCCAGGTGCAACTCACCCATACCAGAGATAATGACTTGTCCGGTTTCTTCGTCGGTACGAACACGCAGTGAGGGATCTTCCTGAACCAGTTTGCCAAGCGCTATCCCCATACTCTGCTGGTCGCTTTTAGTTTTCGGCTCGATAGCAATATGGATAACCGGTTCCGGGAATTCCATCGCCTCAAGCAGACACACGTCTTTATCGTCGCAGAGAGTATCGCCAGTCGTCGTGTACTTCAATCCAACGGCAGCGGCGATATCGCCGGAATAAACCTCTTTGATTTCTTCACGTTTATTCGCATGCATTTTTAGCAGGCGACCGAAACGCTCTTTTTTGCCTTTGGTGGAGTTCAGGACATGTGCACCGGACAACGCGACACCGGAATAAACCCGGAAGAAGGTCAGCTGCCCGACAAAGGGGTCAGTCATAACCTTGAAGGCCAGAGAAGAGAAGGCTCCCTTGTCATCAGCGGGGCGCGTCATTTCTTCTTTGGTGTCAGGATGAACACCCTTGATTGCAGGGACATCCATAGGTGAAGGCATGTAATCTATAACTGCGTCCAGAAGAGTCTGCACACCCTTGTTCTTGAATGCAGAGCCACAGAATACCGGGTTGATCTTCAGATCTGTGGTAACACGACGAACAGCAGCCTTGACTTCTGCAACGCTTAATTCTTCGCCGGCGAGATACTTGTCCAGTAACGCATCATCGTGAGCGCTAACTTCCTCAAGCATGAACTCCCGGGCCGTCTCAGCCTCAGCCAATAAATCCGCCGGAATGTCCATTACTTCATAGTTAGCGCCAAGCGACTCATTGTCCCAGATAACAGCCTTCATCTCGACGAGGTCAATAATGCCCCGGAACAGATCTTCCACGCCGATCGGCAGCTGCAGAGGTACGGGATTGGCGCCGAGACGCTCGCGCATCATCTTGACACCGCGATTAAAATCCGCGCCGATGCGGTCCATCTTGTTGATAAACGCAATCCGTGGGACGCCGTACTTGTCAGCCTGTCGCCATACTGTTTCCGACTGGGGTTCAACACCGCCGACCGAACAGAATACCGCGACGGCGCCATCAAGCACGCGCAGGGAACGCTCAACTTCTATCGTAAAATCAACGTGACCAGGGGTATCAATAATGTTGACGCGGTGATCCTTCCAGAAACAGGTTGTTGCCGCAGACGTGATCGTGATACCACGCTCCTGCTCCTGCTCCATCCAGTCCATGGTGGCAGCGCCATCATGGACTTCACCGATCTTGTGAGACACGCCAGTGTAATAAAGAATACGCTCGGTGGTCGTGGTTTTACCAGCATCAATGTGAGCCATAATGCCGATATTACGGGTATTTTCAAGTGCTACTTTGCGAGCCACAGCAGTACGTCCTCCGCCTTACCAGCGATAATGCGCGAAGGCTTTATTAGCTTCGGCCATACGATGAGTGTCTTCACGCTTCTTGACAGCAGCGCCGCGGTTACCAGAGGCATCCAGGAATTCAGAGGCGAGACGCTCCTGCATGGTTTTTTCGCCGCGGCCGCGAGCATAACTGACGATCCAGCGAATTGCCAGGGCATTGCGGCGCTCTGATCGGACTTCGACCGGGACCTGGTAGGTGGAACCGCCGACGCGACGGGACTTGACCTCAACAACCGGACGAACGTTCTCGATGGCTTTTTTGAAGACTTCGACCGGCTCATCGCCGGTACGTTGCTTAATGAGATCAAAGGCACCGTAAACGATATTTTCCGCGGTGCTCTTCTTGCCACCAAGCATCAAAGCGTTAATGAACTTGGCCACCAATCGGTCGTGGAATTTTGGATCAGGCAGGATAACCCGCTTGGCTACTTCTCTTCTTCTCGGCATAACGTCCTCTTCATATCTCTCTATTACTTGGGCCGCTTGGAACCGTATTTGGAACGAGACTTCTTACGGTCTTTAACAGCCGCCAGATCAAGTGTCCCACGAACGATCGTATAACGAACACCCGGAAGGTCTTTGACTCGACCACCACGGACCAGGACGACTGAATGCTCCTGGAGGTTATGGCCGACACCCGGAATATAAGATGTAATAACCATCCCGTTGGTCAGACGAACACGAGCGACCTTGCGAAGCGCCGAGTTCGGCTTCTTCGGTGTCGTGGTGTACACACGGGTACAAACGCCACGCTTTTGCGGGTTGCCCCTCAGCGCAGGTGTTGTCGACTTGACTTGCTTCTTTTCGCGACCTATACGGATCAACTGATTGATCGTCGGCATCGAATCACTCCCGATTTTTTTGCGTATTCATGACGTTGAAAGAACAGGTTTTCCCACAGGGGAAAACTCGCAGAATTTAACAAAACGAGCTCGCCCTGTCAAGCATTTAAAAATCTAATTTTCTTTTTTTACTATCTGCCGAAAAAGTTACTCCAAATCGATATCTTCACTCTCTTCAACTGGAGTAGCGTTCATTATCTCGGCAAGTTCCTCATCAAAGCT
>JBPPMB010000138.1:0-26585 GCA_051305855.1 Desulfuromonadales bacterium | reverse complement strand
GATGACCAGCCTGATGCGAGCCCGCATGGGTGAAGCCGCGCTGGCTGCCGCCAAAGCCATCGGTTATGTCGGTGCCGGCACGGTTGAATTTCTGCTGGATAAAGAGGGTGCGTTTTACTTCATGGAGATGAACACCCGGCTGCAGGTCGAACATCCTGTCACCGAAATGATCACCGGCCAGGACCTGGTCCGCTGGCAGTTGCTGGTCGCTGCCGGAGAACCTTTGCCGTGTGCGCAAAAGGATCTCGCGATCAGTGGCCATGCCATCGAAGCCCGCATTTACGCCGAAGACCCCGAACGCGATTTTCTGCCTTCGATCGGTTTATTGAGGCACCTGCGCAGCCCGGTTGAGACGAGCAACGTGCGCATCGATACCGGTGTACGTCAGGGCGACGAAGTGAGCATGCACTATGACCCGATGCTCGCCAAGCTGATTGTCTGGGATAGCGACCGTGCTGCCGCCCTGCGCCGCCTGCGTCAGGCCCTGAGTGAATTCCAGGTCGTCGGCGTGACCACCAACATTGGATTCTTAAGCGCAATGGCCGCGCATCCGGCCTTTGCCGCGGCTGACCTGGACACCGGCTTTATCGCAAAACACAGCGATGAGCTGTTTCCCGATACCGCTCCGGCCTCGGACATGGTCCTGGCTCTGGCCGTTCTGGATGTCCTGCTGCGCCGGGGCGAAGAGGCCATGCGGGATGCCGCGGCGTCCTCCGACCCATATTCACCATGGAACCTGACCAGTGGCTGGCAATTGAACAGTGACAACTTTCACGAACTGATATTTCTGGATGGTGAAGAGAGGGTTCAGGTCGTTGCGCACTACCGGGACCATGGCTATCTTCTGGACCTGCCGGGCGGATCTCAGCTGGTGCGTGGTGAACGGGATGGTGCCGGCGATCTTTTTGCCGACCTTGCAGGAACGCGCATCAAGGCGACCGTGGTCCGCCATGGTGCAGATTTAACGGTTATGAGCCACGGCTTCAGCCACCGCCTGACCCTGCACGATCCCCATGCTCTTTCCGGAGCCTTGGACGAGGCTGGCGGCAAGCTCACCGCACCTATGCCCGGCAGGATTATTGCGGTCATGGTCAAGATTGGCGATGATGTCAGGAAAGGCACGCCGCTGGTGATTCTCGAAGCGATGAAAATGGAGCACACCATCGTCGCCCCTGTTGATGGCATCGTCAGCCAGGTGCATTTCAAGGTCGGCGAGCAGGTCTGTGATGGCGATGCGCTGCTCGCTTTCGAAGTTGTGGAGGTCTGCTGAGATGAAGCTGCCGAAACAGGTCAAAATCGTCGAAGTAGGACCGCGCGACGGTCTGCAAAACGAAGTCAGGATTGTGCCGACTGAAGTCAAGATCGAGTTCATCGATCTGTTAACCGAAGCCGGTCTGCCGGCCATTGAAGCCACCAGCTTCGTCTCACCTCGCTGGGTGCCGCAGATGGCAGACAATCGCATGGTTATGGCCGGGATCAATCGGCGTGCGGGGGTCAGCTATCCGGTGTTGACCCCCAATCTCATGGGGCTGGAAGCCGCAGTTGCTGCTGGGGCCGAGGAGGTTGCCGTGTTCGGCGCCGCTTCCGAGACCTTTTCGCAGAAAAACATCAACTGTTCCATAGAAGAGAGCCTGAAACGTTTCGAAGAGCTCGTGACCTCAGCCCACCGGCAGGGACTCAAGGTGCGTGGCTATGTCTCCTGCGTCCTCGGCTGTCCCTACGAGGGTGAGATCGTTCCAGCCAGGGTCGCTGCTGTGGCAGAACGTTTGTATGAGATGGGTTGCTACGAGCTCTCCCTGGGAGATACGATCGGTGTCGGCACTCCTGGTAAAGTCGAAGAGATGCTGCGGACGGTTGCAGCCAGGGTGCCGATAAAGCAGCTGGCGGTGCATTTCCACGATACTTACGGCCAGGCGTTGGCCAATATCCTGGTCGCCCTGCAATGTGGTGTTGCGGTTGTCGACAGTTCGGTGGCCGGACTCGGAGGTTGCCCCTATGCCGATGGTGCCTCAGGCAATGTTGCCACTGAGGATCTGCTCTATCTGTTGCATGGTCTCGGCATTGTCACAGGGGTTGATCTGGACAGGGTCATGGCGGCGGGGCGGTTCATCTGCACGCATCTTGGCCGTCGTTCCGGTTCCAGGGTCGCCCTGGCTTCTGGCCGTCTGGAGGACAAGCTATTGCACTGATTTCGATCGCTCTACCAGCACTTCGCCTGCCTTCCGCTCAAGAGGTCTTCATCCCGCGTCTCGTTACAGCCTGCCAGGCCTGATAAATTCCCTGGTCTTGTTCAGATAAAAATTGAATGGCCGGTGTTTTTTTTCACGATCAGCGAGGGTGATTGAGTATTATCCTACTCTCTGAGTTTTTGCACGTGTCTCTTTCAAGGGGAATCTGATGTTTGTCAAGATTGCAGATAAGCGGTCGTTGCTGGCATCGGTTGATGGTCGCGTTAAGGTGGTGCTGCTGGCGCTTGCTTTGGCTGTCAACCTGATGGCTGGTGGTCTGCGGGTACCCTTCGGTCTGGCGGTTATCGCGGCCAGCCTGATTGTTTATGCCGGAATCCGTCCGGCGGTCCTGCTGAAGAGGATGGTCGTTCCGGTCATGCTGGCCATGGTCGTGCTTTTTTCACAGATACTCTGGGTCAGAAGTGGAGCGATCTGCCTGGAACTGCCGATCGCCTCGTGGCAATGGACGATCTACACGGATGGATTGCAGCGGGGATTGCAACTGGCGCTGAGGATGCTCGGCGGCATGACTACCCTGCTCTGCTTTTCGTTGACAACCCCTTTGCCGGAGTTGATGCGCGCAGCACGGTTCTTTCGCTGCCCCGTGCTGCTGGTTGAACTGACCATGATCATCTACCGATACCTGTTCCTGCTGCTCGAAGAGGGGCAGCGGATTCGTACCGCACAGGTTGCGCGGCTCGGCTATGCCGGTTTTCGCTCCGGACTGGCTTCATCGGGCATCCTGGGCGGTATGCTGCTTTTGCGCACCTATGACCGCGCCGAGCGCAACATGCTGGCCATGCGCTCGCGCGGCTACCAGGGCGTCCTGCCCGGGTTGGCTGCCGTGCCTATAGCCGCGATAGCCGGACGTGACTGGCTGGCACTCGCCATTGGCGCGACCCTGCTGTTGGCTCTTTACCTGTCCCGGTGAGTCGTGATGGGCGTTTCTTCCATAGTCTATTGTCTTCAGCCGATCTCGAGGGGGGCGTTGCCATGACGCCCGGATTAACCGTTGTCGGTGTTGGTCCCGGTGATCCTGAACTGGTCACTCTCAAGGGCGTGCGGGCCATCCGGGAAGCTGATGTGATTATCGCCCCCAAGGCCGAAGAGGGCAGCGATTCAATTGCCGCTGGTATTGTGGCTGAATATATTGATCTGGAATGTCAGGAATTGATTGAACAGGTCTACCCGATGCGCCTCGATCAGCAAGGTCTTGCCGCTTACTGGGGGCAGGCGGCCAGGCAGGTGGCGGACCTGGTGGAGCAAGGCAAGAGGGTGGTTTTTGTCACCCTGGGTGACCCGATGCTCTACAGCACTTTCCTCTATCTGCAACAATATCTGCGGGCATTGGCGCCAGAGATTCCCATCGAGATTGTCTCCGGGCTTTCTTCGATCAATGCCGCTGCTGCTCTGGCAGGAATGCCGCTGGCCCTGGCCGACGAGCGACTGGCGGTGTTGCCTGCGACCTTTGCAGACGACCGCCTGCGCCAGACCTTGCAGGACTTCGACACTGTGGTGTTGATGAAGGTCGGGCGGGTCTTTGCCGGGATCAGAGACTTGCTGACCGAACTTGGCCTCAAGGAGCAGGCGGTTTATGTGCGTCAGGTCGGCTTGCCGGGGCAGCAGGTCTTTGACGATCTTGACCTGGTTGGCGAAGCAGATCGCCATTACCTGTCGATGATTATTGTAAGAAAAGCCTCTAAGGAGCTGTAAATAAATAGCCTCCTGAACGCTAAGGGAACGTTGATCCTATGTCGGGAACACTTCATGTCGTCGGTATCGGTCCTGGTGACGCGGCACAGATGACACCCGTCGCGGCAAGCATCATTCGCGCCGCTGATGTCATCACCGGCTATAGCACCTATATCGACCTTATCCCGCAACTGCTGACCGGCAAGGAGGTTTTTGCCACCGGCATGGGTCAGGAGGTGGCGCGCTGCCAGGAAGCACTGCGGCGTGCCGCATCCGGTGAGAAGGTGGTCATGATCTGCTCCGGCGATGCGGGCATCTACGGCATGGCCGGGCTCGTCCTGGAGCTCGCTGAGGGCGTTGACGTCGAGGTCACCATCATTCCCGGCATTTCAGCGGTACAGGCGGCGGCGGCGCTGCTTGGTGCGCCGCTCATGCATGATTTCGCCGTGATTTCTCTCTCCGATCTGCTGACGCCCTGGGATACGATCTGTCGCCGGCTTGATGCTGCCGGCAGTGCTGATTTTGTGGTTGCGCTCTACAACCCGCAAAGCCGCGGCCGCACCAGCCAGATTGTCGAGGCCAGGGAAATCCTCCTGCGTCATCGCGATCGACAGACCCCGGTCGGGATCGTGCGCAATGCCAGCCGATCCGGAGAATCGGTTGCCGTGACCAATCTCGAGTCGATGCTGGAGCAGGAAATCGACATGTTCTCCGTGGTGATCATCGGCAACAGCAGTACCTTCGTCGACACCAGGGGCAAGATGGTGACGCCGCGCGGGTATAACCTCCCAGATTGTCAAACGCGAGCTGAGAAGAGCGCGATGCCTTTGCATGCTCGCACCTTTCACCCCTCTCCCCGCGCTGCAGTCAAAGCGAAAGCTTTGTTTGTCGGCGGCACCGGCTCGGATGTCGGCAAGAGCATCATCGTGGCAGGTTTATGCCGTGCCCTGTACCGGCGCGGGTTTGCGGTAGCGCCTTTCAAGGCCCAGAACATGGCGCTCAACTCGGCGGTTACGCCAGAAGGTGGGGAAATCGGCCGGGCCCAGGCGCTGCAGGCAGCGGCCTGTTGCCTCGCTCCTCACACCGACATGAATCCGGTCCTGTTAAAACCCAACTCGGAGACAGGTTCGCAGGTGATCATCAACGGGCGACCCGTCGGCAACATGTCGGTCAAGGAGTATCACGGCTACAAAGCTGAGGCGTTCCAGCAGGTTGAAGAAGCGTATGAACGTCTGGCGACGGGGTATGACCTGATTATCATGGAGGGCGCCGGCAGTATTGCCGAGATCAATCTCATGGCCCACGACATCACCAACCTCAAGGCTGCCGCGATGGCGCATGCCCCGGTTGTGCTGGTTGCCGATATCGATCGGGGAGGGGTCTTTGCCAGTATCGTCGGTACGCTGGAATTGCTTGACGCTGAGGAACGGGGCATGCTGGCCGGTGTGGTAATCAACAAGTTCCGCGGTGACGCCGCTCTGCTCAGGCCGGGGCTTGAGTTTCTTGAGGCAAGGACCGGCGTCCCGCTGCTCGGGGTGATTCCCTGGCTGAAACTGGATCTTCCCGAAGAGGATTCAGTTGCTCTCGGCCGCAAGCGCAAGGCTTGCCACGGAGACGCTCTGCGTATCGGTGTCATGCGTTTGCCGAGGCTGTCCAACTACACCGACTTCGACCCCCTCGAGCGGGAGCCGGGCGTCGATCTGGTCTACCTCGACGCTGCAGATGATTTTGCCGGCCTGGACCTGTTGATCCTGCCGGGCACCAAAAACACTCTCGATGATCTCGATGACCTGTGTCGACAAGGCCTTGATGCGGCCATCATTGATTTTCACCGGGCCGGCGGATGCGTGGTCGGCATCTGTGGCGGCTACCAGATGCTTGGCCGGCGGATCAGCGACCCGCACGGTGTCGAGTCATCGCAGGACGCGGCTGCCGGTCTCGGCCTGCTCGACATTGAAACGACCCTGTGTACCGAGAAACAGACCCATCAGAGCCGGGGGCACTTCAAGGCGGCTGCATGCGCAGCTGGATTTGTCGACGGGGGCGTGGTCTCGGGTTACGAAATTCATATGGGTGAAACGATGCTCGGCAGCCAAGCCGCTCCGCTGCTGCAGTTGTCCCGGCGCTCAGGAATGGACGTTGCTCTTGAGGATGGCGCAATCAGCGAAGACGGCCGGGTCTGGGGGACTTACCTGCACGACATCTTTAGTCTTGACGAGGTGCGTCAACAGCTGCTTGATCAGCTGCGCCGCAAACGCGGCCTGCCGAGTATGCCTGTGCGTGCTGCTGACATCCTGAACCAGGAGCTCGATCGCCTGGCGGAGCATTTAGAGGCACATCTGGACATGGATGCCTTGCTGGCGATGCTGCAGCTGACCGGTGTGAAGTCATTATGACACGCTCAGGCCATGGCGGCGACCTGCTGCGACGTGCTCATCAGCTCGGTTTGTCGTCCGGGGCACTCCTGGATTTCTCGGCGAGCATCAATCCTCTCGGGACTCCTGAAGGTGTCCTGAGAGCGGCGCAACAGGCGATGTTGAGGGTGGAACATTACCCTGAGATCGATGCCCTGTCGCTGGTGGAAGCACTCGCTGCATATCACGCCTTGCCGCAGGAGAACCTGTTGGCCGGCAGTGGTGCCACGGAACTCCTGAGTCTTTGTCCACAGGTTCTCAAGCCGCGGCGGGCGTTGCTTGTGACTCCGGCATTCAGTGAATATGAGCGCAATCTCCGTCGCGCGCATGCTGCCATCGATTATTTCCCTCTCTCGGCCGGGAATTATTTCCAGCTGGATGTCGAAAAGTTGTTGCAGCAGATGAAAAGCGACACGGATCTTGTCCTGCTGGCCAATCCCGGTAACCCGACAGGGGCCGCGATCGACGCGCAGGCCATCCTTGAGTTGACCGAAAAAACGCGCGGCAAGGCCGTGCTTGCTGTCGACGAGGCCTTCGTTGATTTCTGCCCGCAACATTCAGTCGTTAACCGGGTGCCGGATTATCCCAACCTGCTGGTTTTTCGCTCACTCACCAAGTTTTACGGCATTCCCGGCCTGCGCGCCGGCTACATGGCCGGACCGGCTGAAGAGATGGCGCGACTGGCGGCGGCAAAGGACCCATGGACGCTATCGACCCCGGCGATCGAAGCTGCCAAGGCCTGCCTTGCAGAGTCCGGCCATCGGCAAGCGACACTGGCGATGATTCCCGGGTTGCGTCAGCAGTTGGCCGCAGGGCTCAGCAAGCTTGGTTGCCAGGTCTTTCCGTCGCAAGCCAACTATCTGTTAATGCGTCTGCCTGGAGGAGATTGCGATGCTGGCCGATTGTGCGAAGAGCTGCTAGGTGCAGGGATTCTGGTACGCGACTGCACGAACTTTCATGGCCTCGACCGTCGTTACCTGCGGGTCGCGGTTCGCTGCCACGCTGATAACGGCAGGCTTCTGGACGCCATGCAGTCAGCCTTCGGGTTCCTGGGGTGGTCACTCTGAGGGTGGGCTTTGTTGCTAGGCGGCAGCCCCGCCTTTTTTGAGATCCATAAGGATCCGTTTGGCAACCGCTTTGAGGGTCTCAAAAACCCCCTCGCCGGTCTGGGCACAGGCGGTGAATTCAGTGACGCCGTTCGGGTTCAGTAACTCACGCAACTCTTCGATCGGCGTACAGTTCGGCAGGTCCTGCTTGTTATACTGAATGACAAAAGGGAGTTTATCCAGATCGTAACCTTGCTCTTCAAGGTTGTCCTTGAGGTTCTCCATGCTCTCGATGTTGGAATCGAGCCGCTCTATCTGTGAATCGGCAACAAAGACCACGCCGTCAACGCCTTTCAGGATCAGCTTGCGGGAAGCATCGTAAAAGACCTGACCGGGTACGGTGTAAAGGTGGAAGCGCGTTTTGAAGCCACGGATTTCTCCGAGGGCAAGTGGTAGAAAGTCGAAGAAGAGAGTGCGTTCAGTTTCTGTCGCCAGCGAGATCATCTTGCCTTTGGCTTCGGGAGCAGTCTTTTGGTAGATGAACTGCAGGTTGGTGGTCTTGCCGCAGAGTCCCGGACCGTAATAGACGATCTTGCAGTTGATTTCACGGGATGCGTAGTTGATGAAAGACATGGTCCGTTATCCTTAACTGAACAGGTTGTCTATGTCGTCGTCCGTGATTTCGGCAAAAGGGCTGTCGGCGTTGCCGATTCTTTCCATTTCAGCCGCTTTAACCGCCAGATCTGCGAAAATGACAGCCAGTTCTTCACTTGCTCTTTTAACGCGCAGCCTTACCAGGCCGAGAGAGCTGCGATGGTCGAAGATGACCACCAGGATAACGCGCTGGGCAACGATCGAAATGTGAATGTTGTCCTTTTCCCCCTCGTGAAACAGGATCGAGAATTCCTTTTCGCCAATCAGCTTGGCCAGCCCCCCCGTTGCGGCGATGTTCCCGGCCGTCAGCGATGCCAGGCTGGTCGTGTCGAGGTGCTCAGTTTCGCCACAGTTAGCAATCAGCTGCCCGTTTTTGTCCACCAGGAAGATGACTTTGGCGTTGGATTCGCGCAACAGTTTTTCAATAACTGCGCTGATCCGTTTGAATTCCTCGTCGTACATGACAAAGGAATTATGCTGTGGTCCGAGCATGCGGGGATCTCCTGAATAGGGGGGGTACACCAATAGTCCTTATAGCATCTCACCAGGCTAATTATCAAGGTATTTTGCCGCTATCCCGGCGGCGGCCAATGGTTGTAAAGACCTCTGGTGTTGCAGCGTGTGCAAAAAAAAGCTCCCGGCGTGCGCGCCGGGAGCTTTTGCGTGACAGGGTGATTGCCTAGTTGCTGCCGCAGTCAGCCGACAGTTCTGCCAGCTTCTGGTAAAGATCGAAGCGGGCGGCGAAATCCTTCGCCGATGCTTCCATCAACTGTTTGGCCTGCTCAGGATTGCTCTTCTTGAGCATGCGGAAGCGGTTCTGCTTGCCGGCGAAATCCTCGAAGCTGATGCTTGGCGCCTTGCTGTCGAGCTGCAGCGGATTTTTGCCTTCTGCGGCCAGGCGCGGATCGAAGCGGAACAGCGGCCAGTAGCCGGAATTGACTGCCTCCTTGCAGCCGTCCACCGCGGTCGTCATGTTGATGCCGTGGGCGATGCAGTGCGAGTAAGCGATGATCAGTGATGGACCATCATAGGCATCGGCCTCAAGCATCGCCTTGACCACCTGGCCCGGATTGGCCATAGAGACCCGGGCAACATAGATGTAGCCGTAGGTCATGGCGATCATGGAGAGATCCTTCTTCGGCATCTTCTTGCCGCCGGCAGCGAACTGGGCAACGGCTGCCATCGGCGTCGCCTTGGAGGCCTGACCGCCGGTGTTGGAGTAGACCTCGGTGTCGAGAACCAGTACGTTAACGTTGGCACCGGTGGCCAGGACGTGGTCAAGACCGCCGTAACCGATGTCGTAGGCCCAGCCGTCGCCACCGTGGATCCAGACCGATTTCCTGGTCAGGTAATCGGCATCGGCGAGCAGTTGCACGGCGGTTTCGTGGGTACACTTGGCAAGGATCGCCTTGAGCTGCCTGACCCGCCCGCGCTGTGCTTCGAGCAGCGCCTGGCTTGACTGGTCTGCATTCAGGATCGACTGCTTCAGCTCACCGCTGCCCTTGCAGGCAGCACAGCCACAGGCCATGTTCTTGACCAGCAGTTCGCGCGCGTATTCGGTGGTCTTGTCGATGGCCAGCCGGAAACCGTAACCGAACTCTGCGTTATCTTCAAACAGCGAGTTGCTCCAGGCCGGTCCGAGACCGTCCTTGCGCTTGGTCCAGGGTGTGCTCGGCAGGTTGCCGCCATAGATTGAAGAGCAGCCGGTTGCGTTGGCGACCAGCATGCGATCGCCGAACAACTGGGAGCAGAGCTTGACGAAGGGAGTCTCGCCACAGCCTGCACAGGCGCCGGAGAATTCAAACATCGGCGGCAGCAACTGGCTGCCCTTGAGCGTGGCGCTGTTGAACAGGGCCGGATCGGTGTCAGGCAGGTTGAGGAAGAAGTCGAAGTTTTTCGACTCGGTGGCACGCAGCGGTGGCTGGGGCCGCATATTGATGGCCTTGCGGCTCTCGTCTTCCTTGCTTTTGACCGGGCAGTTGTGCACGCAGGCACCACAGCCGGTACAATCTTCCACGGCTACCTGCAGAGTGAACTTCCTGCCATCCATGTCCTTGCCACGGGCAGCGCACGACTTGAAGGTCTCTGGTGCGCCAGCGAGTTCCTTCTCGTCATAGATTTTCATGCGGATCGTAGCGTGCGGGCAGACGAACGAGCAGACGCCGCACTGGATGCAGAGCGACTCGTCCCAAACCGGGGTTTCAATGGCGATGTTGCGTTTTTCGAACATGGCCGTACCGGTCGGGAAAGTGCCGTCGGCCGGCATGGCCGAGATCGGCAGATACTCACCGAGGCCGTCGATGATCGGGCCAAGGGTCGTCTGCACGGTTGCCGGAGTACCAGCCCACTGGCCGATGGTCATGGCAATAGTGCTGTCAGCGCTGGCCGGAACGGCGACTTCCTCGATGTTCTCCAGGGCGACGTCGACTGCCTGGTTGTTCATGTTGAGAACTTTCTCGCCGGCCTTGCTGTAGGACTTGATGATGGCACCCTTGATCTCGCGAACCGCCTGGTCGAGCGGAATGATATTGGATATTTTGAAAAAGGCGGTCTGCATGATGACGTTGATGCGGGGTCCGAGGCCGATCTCGTTGCCGAGTTTCACGCCGTCGATGACAAAGAACTTGAGTTTCTTGTCGATGATGGCCTGCTGGACCTTCTGCGGCATCTGCGGCCACACTTCGTCCTTGTTGTACGGACTGTTGAGCAGGAAGGTGGCGCCCTGTTTGGCGTTCTTGAGCATGTCGTATTTCTCGAGGAAAGAGAAGTTGTGACAGGCGATGAAATCGGAGGTGGTGATCAGGTACGGCGCACGGATCTCGTGTTTTCCGAAGCGCAGGTGTGAGGTCGTCATGCTGCCGGCCTTCTTGGAATCGTAGACGAAGTAGGCCTGAACGTTGTTGTCGGTGCTGTCGCCGATGATCTTGATCGAGTTCTTGTTGGCGCCCACCGTGCCGTCGGAGCCGAGGCCGTAGAACATGGCTGAATAACCTTCGAAAGGCACCCGGTAGTTCGAATCGAACTCGAGGCTGCGGCCGGTGACGTCGTCCTTGATGCCGATCACGCAGTGGTTCAACGGCTTGTCTTTGGACAGATTGTCGAGCACCCCCTTGGCCATGCCGGGGCTGAACTCGTAGGAACCGAGGCCGTAGCGGGCACCGACGATCTTCGGGTAGCCGGCAAAAGAGATCAGCCCATCAGCCATTGCCTCGCCAAAGGCGGTGCGGACATTGTGGTAGAGAGGCTCGCCCATGGAACCCGGCTCTTTGGTGCGGTCGAGCACGGCGATCTTTTTGGCGGTTTTCGGCAGAACCTTGGCGAAGGCGGCGATATCGAAAGGCAGGAAGAAACGGACCTTGATCAGCCCGACTTTCTCGCCCTGGGCCACCAGATGCTCAATCAGTTCGTGCATGGTGTCACAGGCCGATCCCATCATCACCACGACGCGTTCTGCATCGGGGGCGCCGACATAGTCGAACAGGTTGTACTGGCGGCCGGTCTGTTCGGCGAATTTGTCGAACTGTGTCTGCAGGATGGCTGGCAGCTTGTCGTAGTGGCTGTTAACCGTCTCACGACCCTGGAAATAGACATCCGGGTTCTGGGCGGTACCGCGCATGACCGGATGGTCTGGCGACAGGGCGCGGGCCCGGTGGGCGCGGACCAGTTCGTCGCTGATCATGAAGCGCATGTCGTTCTCGGAGAGTTCGTGGACCTTCTGTACTTCACTCGAAGTCCGGAAACCGTCAAAGAAATGCAGGAAGGGGATGCGCGATTCGAGGGAGGTCGCCTGGGAAATCAGCGCAAAGTCCATGACTTCCTGGACGTTGTTGGAGCAGAGGAAGGCCCAGCCGGTTGAGCGGCAGGCCATGACGTCGGAATGATCGCCGAAGATCGACAGTGCCTGAGCAGCAATAGCACGGGCCGCAATATGGAAGACCGTGGGGGTGAGCTCTCCAGCGATCTTGAACATATTCGGGATCATCAGCAGCAGACCCTGGGATGCAGTAAAGGTGGTTGTCATGGCGCCTGCCTGCAGGGCACCGTGCACTGCACCTGCTGCGCCGCCTTCCGACTGCATTTCGACCACTTTGGGAATGGTACCCCAGATATTTTTGCCGCCGGCCGCACTTTTGGCATCGGAAATTTCACCCATCACTGATGAGGGTGTAATCGGGTAGATGGCGATCACCTCGTTGGTCGCATGAGCTACATGCGCCGCAGCGGTATTGCCGTCAATACAAACCATTTTTTTTGACATCAGACTTCCTCCTTGACTGGAATGTTGTATCGATACATTGGTTCTTTGCGCTTTTCCAAGAACTTTTGACATCGGCTCAGATGTCCCTCCGGCCTTCGACGGCACGGTTCACAGTTGCTTCGTCAACATACTCGAGTTCACTACCCATCGGGATACCATAAGCCAGACGGGTCAGCCGGATGCCCAGGGGTTGAATCAGCTTTGCCAGATACAGTGCCGTGGCGTCACCCTCGACTGTAAAGTTGGTCGCTATGATGATCTCCTGAACAGCGCTTTGTTCCAGGCGTTTGATCAGGGGGGCTATCTTGAGATCTTCCGGGCCGATGCCGTCGAGTGGCGACAGTGCACCGTGCAGTACATGATAGTGGCCTTTGAAAGAGCGGCTGCGCTCTATTGCCAATAATGCCTGAGGTTCTTCAACAATGCAGAGCAGGCTCTCGTCCCGCCCCGGGTCGCTGCAGAGGGAGCAGGGATCCTGTTCCGTGATATGAAAGCAGATGGAGCAGAAACGTGTGTTACGCTGCAAATCCAGAATCGCTGTCGCCAGAGCTTCAGCCTGAGCCTTCGATTGACGGAGCAAGAAAAAGGCCAGCCGGGTTGCCGTTTTGTTACCGACACCTGGAAACTTGGCCAGTTCTGACACCAATCGAGCGAAAGACGGGATGGAGTTTAACATAATTTATTACAGAAATTCAACAGTTTATGAGATTCCAGAGATATTATAAGGGGAGTAAATTATTTTCGTATCGCTGAAAAAACATCGCAATAAAATCAACCATGAGTAAAATTAACTATGAGTAAAAAAAATTTATCATAGTTTAAATTCTTTGGGTTTTGCAAGTGTTAAGTTTCGTGGTCGTCCTCTCTGCGCAGGTGCGAGGACATGTAATTTGTCTGTTTTCTCAACAATGTGGCGAATAATCGCCTGGAATTTTATTAGAAGAGGCCGGGAATGTTCATGCCACCGGTGAGTTTGCTCATCTCTTCCTGAGCCATCTGCTGACTCTGCTTGATTGCTTCGTTGACGGCAGCAGTCACAAGATCCTGAAGCATTTCCACATCGACCGGATCGACAACGGTCGGATCAATTTTCAACTCAAGCAGCTGCTGCTTGCCGTTGACAACAGCTGTGACCATGCCGCCTCCGGCAGACGCTTCGACCTGCCTGTGTTCAAGTTCCTGCTGCAATTCGGCCATGCGGCGCTGCATCTGCTGGGCCTGTTTCATGATGTTGCCAAGACCACCTTTAGACATGTTCATTCCTCCGATATATTTCTATTGGTACATTCGCTGATATAAAAGTGACAGGCACCTTTGGCGCCGGCCCGGGATCAGGTGTTCTTAAACAAATCCCTTGTCGATGGGGATGACTTTCTTGATTTTACCATCAAATACTTCTTGAACCGCTTTCAGGGCGGGATGTTCCATGGCATCCTCGCGCAGGCGTCGCATGCGATCGGTCTCTTTGGTTTGACGAGCCTCTACAAGAGACGGTGGCGCATCCTGTTGCTGTATATCAAGGGGGAACACCCGCAGCTTTAT
Source organism: Desulfuromonadales bacterium (assembly GCA_051305855.1). Taxonomy (GTDB): domain Bacteria; phylum Desulfobacterota; class Desulfuromonadia; order Desulfuromonadales; family BM103; genus M0040. The sequence continues at coordinate 12,751 of JBPPMB010000138.1, read as the reverse complement.
CGGTTGTCCAAAATGTTCAGTCGCCAGGCTTTCAAGGTCCTGGCTGATATCCTGCTCCTGAAGCTGGCTGATCATGAACGACTCTTTTGGGTAACCTATCTCAAGAATCGGCGGCTCCAGTTTGAGCAGGCGGCCATGTTCCAAAACCGAACCGAGCATCGGCCGCCTTTGTTTGACCTTTTCAACCAGCCCCTGCCAACCCGTGTTGTCGATTGGTACGGCGACGGGGGCCTCAGGCTTTTTTGGCGGCGGCGCTTCCGGGGCAGAGCGTTGCGGTGCTTCCTGAACGGCATGCTGCGGCGTGCTCTGGGCTTTCTGCAGTGGTGTTGTGCTCAGGCGCTTTTCCAGGCTTTCAATATGGCTGATCAGCTTGCCTAGTTCCTGAGAGGGTGCCAGGGTTGCCAGGCGCACCAGGCTCATCTCCAGGGTCAAAAGGGGGTAGCTGCTATGGACCAGTTCACTTTGGGTTTTCATGAGCAGCACGACGATACGCTGCAGATCCTCGAGAGAGGCCTCCTCCGCCAGAGCTTTCAGATCCTGCAACTCATCGCCGACCAGATCGAGCAGTTCGGCGGGTTCTTCAACCACTTTGCAGATCACCATGCCACGCAACATCTCGAGCAGGTCCTGGGTGAATTGGCGCAGGGCGAGTCCAAGTTGATCAATCCGGCGCACGGCGTCAAGGGCACGCCGACTGTCACGCTGCATCACTGCTTCAACTGTGTCGAGCAGCAAGCGGCGATCAACCATGCCGAGCAGGGTTTGCACAGCTTCATCGTCGACCGCATCGCCGGAGAAGGCAATTACCTGATCGAGGGTGGAGAGTGAATCGCGCATGCTCCCTTCGCCCTGGCGAGCGACCAGGTTGAGGCTGCGATCGGAAATCGTCAACGTCTCCGCGTCGGAAATCTCACGCAGGCGGGCGGCCACTCGGGCCAAAGGGATCTTGCGGAAATCAAAACGCTGGCAGCGTGACAGAATGGTGATCGGAATCTTGTGTGGTTCCGTAGTTGCAAAGATGAACTTGGCATGCTCCGGAGGTTCTTCGAGGGTTTTAAGCAATGCATTGAAGGCGTTGGTCGAGAGCATGTGGACTTCGTCGATGATGAAGATCTTGTAACGCGAGCGGTTCGGCAGGTAGCGGATATTCTCGCGAAGCTCACGGATATCGTCGACACCTGTATTAGAGGCTCCGTCGATTTCCAGGACATCCATTCCCTGCCCAGCCGTGATCTCGGTGCAGGAGGAACAGATACCGCAAGGCTGATCGGAGAGACCCTCGTCGCAGTTCAAGGCTTTGGCGAGGATGCGCGCCGCAGAGGTCTTGCCGACACCACGTGCTCCGGTGAAGAGGAAGGCATGGTGGATGCGACCGGAACGAATGGCATTCGTCAGGGTCTGGCTGACATGCTCCTGGCCGATCAGGTCGGTAAAATTTTGTGGGCGCCATTTTCTGGCGAGTACCAAGTAGGCCATTGTCTCACAGTTCGGCTGATGGGCAACACCGTAACCGGCGACTTGCCGGCACAAGTGACAGCCAGGCGCTCCCGCGGCACACGGCTGAGACCGCTGCCGCTGCTCCCTTCCGGGTCTGACGGAGTTCACGGTCGTCCGTTGCGCAGGACCTGGCTGTCACTTCTGGCGGCAAATGCTTGTCATGACGGGTGGCATTTCTTAAATCCAAAAGCCTCCTGCGGCCGGAAAAGAAATGGCGGAGAGGGGGGGATTCGAACCCCCGGTACCTTGCAGTACACCCGCTTTCCAGGCGAGCACCTTCGGCCGCTCGGTCACCTCTCCGCAGAACAGGGAAAGTACACTAAAGAGCACTTTTCTGTAAAGGGTTTTCTCAGCACAATCACATCAGCAGATTGACGCAGAGATTGCGGAACAGGACCGTTTCCGGACGAAAACTAATTAATCTGCACAATAGTGCCATTCTGCACCTGCAGAAGGAAAAGGATCTTGTCGGCCTCGCCGATAAAGTCAAAACCGGTGACTCCGGTGACTCCGGGGTAATTCTGCAACTGAGCCAGAGCGCGGCGCAGGTCTTCGCGGCTGTGAATGCGCGCGTCGTTGAGCAGCGTCAGCAGGATTCCGGCGATGTCGTAGCCCTGGGCTTCGAGGATTGTTGGCTCTTCACCATAGCGGCTGAAGAAGTGTTCTACAAATTCCTGAACGAAGGGGGAGTCGCTGTGGGCAAAGAAACCGTCGGTAAATACGGCGCCCTCGACGAACTGGCGGGTCAGTCGCGGCAGCTCGGCGTCATTCCAGCCATTGGGGCCAAGCAACTGCACTCCTTCCAGGCCGTAGAATGCCAGTTGTGGTGCGATCAGCTTGATACGGTCTGCGTAGTCGGGCACAAAGAGCGCTTGAAAAAAGGGCGAGGAGCCTTGCTTTGCTTCTGCGGCAGGGTTTTCCGAGTCGTTGCTTTGTCCCCCCTCTTCAGCAGCATGCGAATCCAGCCCTTGCAGCAGGCGAACCTGATGGCGGAAGTCCGTCTGTTCGGTACGGTAACTCTGCTCAGCAATGATCAGACCACCGCGCCTTATGATTTCTTCACGGAAGAGGTCAGCAAATTGTTCGCCCTGGCGGGTCTGCGGTTTCAAGATGCCGAATCTAGAAAAGCCGCGAACGTCCGTGGCGTAATCAACCAGGGTCCGAACCTGTAGTTGCGGGGTCAGCGAGTTGCGGAAGACATAGAGGCTTGAGGCAGCCAGCCCGTCTTTCTGTGACATCGTCAAGAGCGGCGTACGTTCCTGATCGGCACGTCTGGCCGCACCCACGGCGGCGTTGCCGGCCAAGGGGCCAGCAATCCCCATGACCCGGTCGCTGATTGTCAATTCGGCGACCTGTTGGGCGGCAACCGTCTCATCTCCAGCCGTGTCGCGATAAATGAAACGGACCGGGACTGGGGGCCGAAAGGTTTCCTGGGCCAGCTCCATGCCGCGTTGGACCCGTTGACCGAATGCAGCGTAGCGGCCAGTTAAGGGAAGCAGCACACCGATGGCACGCTGAAGTTGTGTCGGGTCGGACAACTGCGATAATAATGCCAGAGCTTCTTCACGGTAGGCAAAGCCAGCTGGTGCTGCCATGGCTTCTGTCGCCCATCCCTGGGCCAGCTCCTTCTGCCCGGCGGCCAGAGCTCGCCAGCCAAGTTGCAGCATTGCCAGGTAGGCAACCGGCTTGTTGCTATACATGAAGGTCGCTTCGGTGAGGTCTGCCTCACTGAATTGATCTTTCAGCAGAACGTAGATGCGGGTCAGAATCTCGCGTGGTGTTTCATCTCCCTCAACCACCAGGGCCTGCTGGTAGAAATAAAGGGCTTTGTGCGGTTCATCAAGGGCGAGCAGCCCGTCAGCCAGGGAAAGGTAACGTTCCTGCCGTTCCTGCAATGGCCAGTTTTGTGTGTCAATGTGCTGGAGCTGATCGACCGCGCGCACCGCGTCGCCCATTGTCAGCAGCAGCTCGCTCTGCAATAGAATGCTGGCGGGGCTTTGTGCGTCTTTGCTCATCTGTCCCAGGTAGACGATAGCTGTCACCGGGTCATCAAGATCGCGATGGATGCGGGCCAGGTTATAGTAGGCCTGATTGATCAGAGCAGAGTCGGGCTGGCTGATGATGAAGCCACGCAGCAGTCCGGCAGCCTCATTCAGCTTGCCGTTGCGATAATGATCCAGAGCCCGCTGAATGGCTGTTTCAGCCTGTGTGACGCTCGTTTCATTCTGTTGTGCCAGAACCTCCGATACACCCACACTCAAGAGCATGAGCAGCGAGAGACTGGCGATCTTGACGCGCATTAGCCGAACAACTCCTTGACCTTGTCGAAAAAGCCTTTGCCCATCGGATGAATATCTTCACCAGCTTCCGTGGCAAACTCGCTGAGCAACTCCTTCTGCCGGGATGTTAAACTGGTTGGTGTTTCCACCCGTACGATCACCAGTTCATCGCCGCGTCCGTAGCCCTGCAGAACCGGGATCCCCTTGCCGGCCAGCTTGAAAATCTTGCCGCTCTGGGTTCCTGCGTGCACCTTTAGTTTGACTTTACCTTCCAGAGTCGGCACCTCGAGTTCGCAGCCCAGCGCCGCCTGGGGGAAGGAGATCGGGATCTCGCAAATAAGTTCATTCCCCTCACGCTGAAAAATCGGGTGGTCTTTGACGGTGATAACGACGTAGAGGTCACCAGGAGGGCCACCTTTGGAGCCGGGGTCACCTTCGCCACTCATCTTCAGCCGGATGCCTGATTCTACACCGGCCGGGATTTTCAATGAAAGGGTCTTTTGTCCACGTGTCAGACCCGTGCCGCGACAGTCTTTACAGGGGTCGCTTATGCTCTTGCCCTCGCCGTTGCAGTCGGGGCAGGTGCGGGTCATGGAGAAGAACCCCTGCTGAAAGCGAACCTGGCCATTACCTGAACAGGTCCTGCAGCTTTCAGCACTGGTCCCCGGCTTGGCACCGGAACCTTGACAGGTCGTACATGACTGATGGCGCGGCACCTGAATCTTGGTGTCGAGGCCGAAGGCGGCCTCTTCAAAGGCGATCGTCAGGTTGTAGCGCAGATCATCGCCGCGCCGCCCGCTGCGGCGGCTGCCGCCGCCACCGAAGATGTCGCCGAAAATGTCACCGAAAATATCCTCAAAGGGGGCACCGCCGAATCCACCGGAAGAGAAGCCGCCACCTTGCTGATCGATTCCGGCATGGCCATACTGGTCGTAGAGCGCACGCTTTTGCCCATCCGAGAGGACAGTATAAGCTTCGGAAAGCTCTTTGAAACGCTCTTCGGCCTGTTTGTCACCGGGGTTTTTGTCGGGATGACATTTTAACGCCAGTTTGCGATAGGCTTTTTTTATTTCTGTTTCGCTGGCGTTTTTGTGGACTTCAAGAACTTCATAATAATCGCGTTTGGCCAAAATAAATATCCTTGCAATGAAAGGCTAAAGGCCAAGGGTGTCGGGGATGCACAGAGTGCTCCCTTAAACCCTTGGCCTTTCAACCTTCATTAATCTATTCTTTCTTCTCGTCGTCGACTTCTTCGAATTCTGCGTCAACAACATCGTCCTTCTGGCCTTCGCCGCCAGCGGCAGCTCCACTGTCTGCTTCCGTTTCGCTCTGAGCCTTCTGATACATGGCTTCCGCCAGCTTGTGCGAGGCTGTCGCCAGGGTTTCGGTTTTACTCTTGATCTCTGCCGGATCGTCGCTTTCTATGGCTTTCTTGAGATCTTCAAGCGCAGTCTCTATACTCTTTCTGGTCTCTTCATCGACCTTGTCGCCATGCTCCTTAAGAGACTTTTCGGTTGTGTAGACCAGGCCGTCGGCCTGGTTGCGGGCTTCGATCAGCTCACGTTTTTTATGGTCCTCGGAGGCGTGCTGCTCAGCATCCTTGACCATTTTTTCGATTTCCTCCTTGGAGAGACCGCTTGATGCCGTGATGCGGATCGATTGCTCCTTGCCGGTGCCGAGATCCTTGGCGCCGACGTTGAGGATACCGTTGGCATCGATGTCGAAGGTGACTTCAATCTGCGGTACACCACGTGGAGCAGACGGTATGTCAGCCAGTTCAAAACGACCAATGGTCTTGTTGTCGTTGGCCATCTCACGCTCACCTTGCAGGACGTGTACCGAGACCGCCGGCTGGTTGTCGGCAGCGGTAGAGAAGACCTGGCTCTTCTTGCAGGGGATGGTGGTGTTCTTCTCGATCAGTTTGGTCATGATGCCGCCGAGGGTCTCGATCCCCAGTGAAAGCGGGGTGACGTCGAGCAGCAGCACATCCTTGACATCGCCCCTGAGAACGCCGCCCTGAATCGCCGCGCCTATAGCCACGACTTCATCGGGGTTGACGCCCTTGTTGGGCACCTTGCCAAAAATCTCCTGGACCTTGGCCTGCACTGCCGGCATACGGGTCATGCCGCCGACCAGGATAACATCATCGATATCGGACGCGGAGAGGCCTGCATCCTTGATTGCCATCTTGCATGGGCCGGTCAGCTTGTTGAGCAGGCTGCTGCAGATGCTCTCGAGTTTGGCTCGGGTCAGCTTGATGTTGAGATGCTTCGGGCCGGAGGCATCGGCCGTGATGAAAGGCAGGTTGATGTCGGTCTCCATAGAGGAAGAGAGCTCGCACTTGGCCTTTTCTGACCCCTCCTTCAGGCGCTGCAGCGCCATCTTGTCTTTGCGCAGATCTATGCCCTGGTCCTTCTTGAATTCGTCGGCTACGTAGTCGATGATCAACTGGTCGAAATCCTCTCCGCCGAGGAAGGTGTAGCCGTTGGTCGACTTGACTTCAAAGACGCCGTCACCAAGTTCCAGAATGGAGATGTCGAAAGTGCCGCCGCCGAGGTCGAAGACCGCGATCTTTTCTTCTTTCTTCTTGTCGAGACCGTAAGCCAGTGCGGCCGCGGTCGGCTCGTTGATGATGCGCAGCACGTTCAGGCCGGAAATCTTGCCGGCATCCTTGGTGGCCTGGCGCTGGGAGTCGTTGAAGTAGGCCGGAACGGTAATAACCGCATCGGTGACCGTTTCTCCCAGGTAGTCTTCGGCGGTCTTCTTCATTTTCTGCAGAATCATCGCCGAAATCTCCGGGGCGCTGTATTTCTTGCCGCGCACTTCTACCCAGGCGTCGCCGTTGTCAGCCTTGATGATCTTGAACGGGCTGATCTCGATATCCTTTTTTACGGCATCCGTGTCAAACTTGCGGCCGATCAGGCGCTTGATGGCGAACAGGGTGTTCTCGGGGTTGGTAACGGCCTGACGTTTAGCCTGCTGGCCGACCAGACGCTCGCCGCTTTCGGAAAAAGCGACCATCGACGGGGTGGTGCGGGTTCCTTCGGCGTTGGCGATAACCACCGGTTCGCCACCTTCCATAATGGCAACACAGGAATTTGTCGTTCCCAGGTCGATACCAATAACTTTGCTCATGATAAGAATCCTCCTTAAAGATTCGCGTCGTTTATGTTGTTATGCGGACAAACTTTTTAACGTCCGTTACTTTATTCCTCAGTGTTGGTCTGATCTTCAGTATCTGAACCAGTTACCGTACTGGCCGGGGCCTTGGCCACTATGACCAGCGACGGCCGCAACAGGCGATTGTGAAGCAGGTAACCTTTCTGGAACTCGGTGACAACCGTATTCGGCTCTTGCTCCACTGATTCGACCTGACCCATGGCCTGATGCAGGTTCGGATCAAAGTCAGCACCTATGGCGTTGATTGGTTTGACGTCGAAGTCCTCCAGAGCCTTACGGAACTGTTTGAGCGTCATGTTGACGCCTTCCAGCAGTCCCTGGTTGTTCTCACCACCCTGTTCGGCATGTTCGACCGCTCGTTCAAGATTGTCCAGCACCGGGATCATTTCCTTGAGCAGGCGATCATTGGCGTAACGCAGCGCATCTTCCTTGTCGCGCTGATGACGCTTGCGGGCATTTTCAAGATCGGCTCGCTCACGCACATACAGGTCCCAGTTGTTGCTGGCCTCAATCCTGGCCGCTTCTATTTCATCCTGCAGCCTGGTCACGGGGTCGATGGCTTCCTGCGGTGTGAGATCTTCGTTTGTCTCTGCAGTCATTTCTTCAAGAATCTCGGTAACGGTTTCGTGTGCCGGGCTTTCCTGATGCTTACTTTTCTTGGCCAATGCTTTATTCTCTCCTAATCGTTGTCCGTATCCAACAGGCGGCTGATCAAATTTGCTGTGTAATCGACAATCGGAATGATGGTTGAATAGGGCATGCGGTTTGGACCTATGACACCGAGAGTGCCAAGGGTGCCGCGCTTGCCGGAATAGGCTGCAGTGATCAGGCTGCAGTCCGAGAGCTCACTGTATGAGGTTTCACTGCCGATGATGACCTGAACCCCCTCGGACTCAAGGCCGCGGTCGAGCAGGTCGATCAGAATGCTTTTCTGCTCGAAGGTCTGAACGATGCGTTTCATGCACTTAAGATCGGAAAATTCAGGCTGCTCGAGGAAATGGCTGGTCCCCTCGATGATGATGTCACCTGAGATCTCATCGACCAGGGCGGCGCTGGAAAGGGCAAAGGCTCGCCGCAGCAGATGATCGTACAGGGCCTTCTCATGGGCCATTTCGGCAACCACCCGGGCACGCACCTCCTGAATGGTCAAGCCGATCATGGTCTGGTTCAGGTAGTTGGTGATCTTTTCAAGGTCGCGAGGCGTCAAGTCCTCATCGATTTCGACCAGTTTGTTCTGGACCAGCCCGGACTGGGTTACAAAAACGGCCAGCACCAGGCGCGGCGAGAGTTTGACAAATTCTATGTGCCGAAAGATGGTCGCTTTCAGGCGTGGCACCATGACCAGCCCGGTGTAATGGGCGAATGATGACAGGGTGCGGCTGGCTTCGCGGAGCATGTCGGCCATTTGCAGGCCGTGATGCTGATATTGTACTTCGATCTGGTCTTTCTGATGACTGTCCAGGTCGCTGACGTGCAGCAGGGTGTCAACGTAGAAGCGGTAGCCCTTTTCAGTCGGGATACGTCCTGCTGACGTGTGGGGAGAGGCCAGGTAGCCGAGCTCTTCCAGCTCGGCCATGACATTACGCACCGACGCCGGCGACAACCTGATTCCCTGGTTCTGGGTCAGAGCCTTGGAGCCAACCGGCTGTGCGGTTGCAATATATTCCTCGATGATCGCTTCGAGAATCTGCTGACTTCGGTCAGTCAGGGTGTCTGCCATAATGGACTCCGTGAAAAAAACTCAAGCCGGATAACCCGGCCCGCCGTAGAGGTTTAGCACTCTTTTGCGATGAGTGCTAAAAGCATGGTCAAGATAACAACGGCAAATATCTTTGTCAAGGGACGCACGCTGATTTTCTGAGGGTTGATTCCTCCTAGAGGAAAGGCAGAATCAGGCGGTCGAAGAGAAGCCAGCCGGAGAGCGTGAAAGACCAGCGGCCGCGGTCATTAACCAGCCACCGGGTGCTGGCGGCAATCTCTTCGGGAAAAGCTTCTTGAAGGCGACAGCCGAAACCCTGCAGCAGCTCAGCATCTGTAATCCCCTGCCGGGTGCGCAGGGCCAGGTAGATGGTCTCACGCAGGGCGGATTGCTCGTCAAACGTTTCAAGACACCTCATCGGTTCCTGCCTGTCGTGCAGTGCTTGTCGGTAAGCCTCCAGATCGGCCGGGATTTCCCAGCGGCTTCCCCATTGAACATCTCGAAAAGAATGTGCCCCGGCACCTATGCCGAGACAGGGGCGGCGCTGCCAGTAACCGAGATTATGCCGACAGGTATAACCGATGCGGGCATAGTTGGCGATTTCGTAATGCTCGTACCCGGCGGCGGCCAGTTGTTCATGAATCAATACGAACGCATCAGCGTAGAACTCCTCGTCGGGAAGAACCAGCTTGCCCGAAGCGATGCTTTGTTGAAATGGGGTCTCTGGTTCGGCCGTCAGGCCATAGCAGGAAAGATGTTCGGGAGCGAGTTCGAGGTAGTGACAAAGATCAACTTCAAGGTCGCTAAGCGTCTGCCCCGGGAGGGCAAACATCAAGTCAAGCGAGAGGTTGTCAAAGCCTGCCTCACGTGCCCAGTTGCAGGCATCAATTCCATCCTGGCGACTGTGCAGGCGGCCAAGCTGGATCAGTTGGTCGTTACTGCAGGTCTGCAGACCGAGGGAGAGGCGATTGACACCAGCGTTACGATAGCCGCTCAAGCTGTTCAGTGAAACAGTGCCCGGGTTGGCTTCGAGCGTGATCTCTGCGTTTTTTGAGAGATCAAAGGTCTGGTCGACGGCTTGCAGGACTCTTGCAATTGCCGTTGGTTCCAGCAGGGAGGGCGTCCCGCCACCAAAATAGATTGTGTCGATCGGGTGCTTCTCGCCGTGTTCGGCTGCCCAGGCAAGGTGCCGTACGAGAAGGTTTGGGTAGTCAGAGATGGTCGCTGCACAGACTTCTTTGGAATAGAAGTCGCAATAGGGACATTTTTGCCGGCAAAAAGGGATGTGCAGATAAAGACCGGCCATTGAGTCACGTCTTCGCGGCAGAGCGTTACATGAGGAACAGGAGCATGGATGTCAGGACAAGAATCAGGACAGCCAGAAGAACTCCGATGCCAACAGGATAGGACGCGCTGCGGCTGCGGTTGGTAATTCCCCTGATCGTCTGCTCATACTGGCCCTCGCTGCCGCTGGTTTCGACCAAAATCCGGTAGCCATATTTCTGCAGGTTTGCACCCGGGTCATTGAAAAACTCGGTCAGCAGCCTGGTAAACTGCTGGGCGAAGGTACGATTGGCCCACTCGTTGATGCCATCCAAAGCCCATCGGCTGAAACGGTAAATCTGGCGGCAGCCCTTGCGGTAAATCCAGTCGGCGTCCACGTTGATTGAACGGATTTCAGACGGATAGATCCCTGCGAGCAGCAACAGGGTAAAGGCCAGCGCCGAGAAGAAGAGCAGCTGGGTCTGTGCCAGCACATGACTGGTTGTGTAGGGCTGGTAGTCGATCGTGTAAGGCAGCAGACTGTACAGATATTGCGGGAAACATCCGATCAGGATGCAAAGCGTTGCCGAAAGACCCATGGCCAGCAACATATGCGGGGGAGCCTCTTTGCAACGGATGCCGGAGTCGTGTGAGAAGAAGGCGAAAAACGGGATCTTGATGCCGGCGTGGTGGAAGACCCCGGCCGAGGCGAAGAGCAGGATAAACCAGACCCAGCGCATCTCACCGAGAGCTGCCGCCTCCATGACCATGGATTTGCTGACGAAGCCGGAAAAGAGTGGAAAGGCTGAGATCGAAGCGGCTCCGACAATGCAGAAAGCACAGGTCCAGGGCATAGATTTGTAAAGTCCGCCGAGATCGGTGGCGTTGATTTTGCCGGTGCGGTACATGACTGCGCCCATGGTCATGAAGAGCAGCCCTTTAAAGAGGATGTCATTAAAGGCATGGGCAATGGCGCCGTTCATGGAAAGGGCCGTGCCGATACCGATGCCGACCACCATGAAGCCGACCTGGTTGATCAGGCTGTAGGCGAGAACCCGGCGCAGGTCATTTTCGATGACGGCATAAAAGATCGGGAAAGCCGCCATGGCGGCGCCAATGAAGATCAACTCCTCGGTACCGGGAAATGCTCTGGCCAGTGCGTAGATTGCTGTTTTCGTGGTGAAGGCCGAGAGGAAAACCGTGCCGGTAATGGTTGCTTCGGGGTAGGCATCGGTCAGCCAGGGATGCAGTATCGGCCAGGCACAGTTGACGCCGATGCCGATGAATATCAGCCAGGATGCGGTTGTTCCCAGTCCAATCAGGTCAAAGGCCGCTGAACCGGTCTGGGAGACGTGCATGATGATGCCGGCCAGCAGACAGAGGCCGCCGGCGACGTGGACCATAAAGTAGCGGAAGCCGGCGCCGAGTGCCCGTTCGGTACGGCGTGCCAGGATCAGGAAGGTGGCGCTGATCGTCAGCAGTTCCCAGAAGACAAACAGGGTGAACATGTCGCCGGCGAAAATTGCGCCAAGAGCCGCCCCGGCGTAAACGGTACCGGCGACGTTCTGCACGGTATCATCGACGTGCAGGGCATAAATTGCCGAGAGGAAGGCGATGAGATGGAAAATATAGCCAAAAATCAAGCTCAACTTGTCGACGCGGCCGAGTACGATCTGGTCGCTCAAAAACGGCAGGATCCAGTGGCTGCCGACCGGAATCTGCAGCAGGTTGATGAAGCTGATCACCGGCAGCAGCAGCAACAGGGTCTGGCGGGCCCGACCCTTGAAGAGCGGTACCAGCAGTCCGCCGAGAATCATGATCAGTGCCGGCGGCAGGGCGTTAATCGTCATAGTGATCCTCTTTGCGCATAACCATTGGCCGCAGTATATATTTCGCCACGATGACCAGAATGACACAGGCAACAAAGCCGTAAACCGCGTAGAAACCGAAGTAGCCTTCCCAGGCGAAGATGGCATGTTTGTGATAGAAGATGTCGACCACCAGGAGCAGGACCACGCAGGCGTAGAATATTCTCAGCAGGCGTTTGACGTTCTCAGGTTTGTCAAACATTCCCAGCTCTTCGTCTATGTTTATTGGTGGTTTTTCGTCTATGTCTCTCGGTTGTTGGGACATCCGTTGCTCCTTACCAGGTCCGCCAGAGGACAAAGGCCAGATAGGAAATGCCTATAATGATGCAGATATAAAAGATCGGCCGGTAGCCTTTTACAGCGTCGTGGGAGAGGACCATCGGGCCGTCCTCTTTCTGGCCATGGTTGTTTTGTTGGTCGGCTTTCATCTTGTATACTCTCTTGTCCCAAAAACTTAATCCAGCGGAAGGTCAGATTCCAAGGGCCATGCGTGCCAGTTTCTGCAGCGTCTCGGGATAGAAAAACAGGGCCAGCGAAACAAGGGCCGTCACCGATAGTGGAATCAGGCAGAAGAGCGGCGCTTCCTTGATGCCATCGCCTTTACCGTCCGCGGCAGGTACGAAAAAACCGCGGTAGACAATCGGGAAGAAATAGGCGGCATTCAGCAGGGAGCTGATCAGCAGAACGACAATCAGCACAAGTTGGTCACTCTCAACAGCGCCGATCAGCAGATTCCATTTGCTGATGAAGCCGCCAAGTGGCGGCATGCCTATGATACTCAGGGAGCCGAGGAAAAAGGCCAGATAGGTGATCGGCATGCGTCGCCCGAGACCATCCATCTGGCTGATATTTTTTTTCTTGCTGGCGACGTAGATCGCCCCGGCACAAAAGAACAGCGTGATCTTGCCAAAGGCGTGCATCGCCAGGTGCATGACTCCACCAAGCATGCCGGTTGCCGAGAGCAT
>JBPPMB010000130.1:0-13122 GCA_051305855.1 Desulfuromonadales bacterium | reverse complement strand
CGCCCTTGAGGAACAGCTTCATATTTTCCCGCCGGCACATGCGGCAAACGGGTCCAGTGTATCTCGCCAACGTTCGTCCTCCTTATGTCTGGTTAGACTCTTCTACGCTTGGGTGGACGGCACCCGTTATGCGGTATCGGAGTGACATCCTTGATCATGGTGATGGTCAGGCCGGCAGCCTGTAAAGCCCGCAGTGCGGACTCACGGCCGGAACCTGGACCTTTGACCCATACCTCGACACTGCGCAGGCCATGCTCCTGGGCTTTCTTGGCGGCATCTTCAGCGGCCATCTGAGCGGCAAAAGGGGTACTCTTGCGACTCCCTTTGAAGCCTTTGGAACCGCAAGTGCACCAGGAAATCACATTGCCTGGCACATCAGTGATCGTAATGATTGTATTGTTGAACGTCGCCTGAATATGGGCAATCCCATTCGGCACATTCTTCCTCTCAACTTTTTTGCGTACGCGTTTACCAGGCTTAGCCATGGTTCCTCCTGTTACTTCTTCTTACCGGCGACGGTCTTGCGCGGGCCCTTACGGGTTCTGGCATTCGTTTTGGTTTTCTGTCCACGCACCGGCAAACCTCTACGATGACGTAAACCACGATAACAACCGAGGTCCATAAGTCGCTTGATGTTCATTGTCACTTCACGACGCAGGTCACCCTCAACCTTGAAATCACTGTCAATAACCTTTCGGATCTTGGACACTTCCTCCTCAGTCAAATTATCCGAGCGGGTGTTTAAATCAACTCCAGCCTGGGAAAGAATTTGCTGGGATGTAGAGCGCCCGACACCGAAGATGTAGGTCAGGGCAATCTCAATCCGTTTGTTTCTTGGTAAATCGATACCAGCAATACGAGCCAATGTCGGATCCTCCTAAAATACTTAACCCTGTCTCTGTTTATGCTTGGGATTTTCACAGATGACTCTGAGAACACCCTTGCGCTTGATGACCTTGCACTTGTCACAAATTGTTTTTACTGATGATCGAACTTTCATGTTTCTTTCCTTTAAACTATGTCGGTTACTACCCGATAAATACCCACGACTATATCCGTGTCATAATCTCCGGACCATTGTCAGTAATGGCTACTGTATGCTCAAAATGGGCAGAACGCTTACCATCCTGCGTCACTGCTGTCCACCCGTCTTCCAGTATTTTCACACCAGGCACGCCGGCATTGATCATCGGTTCTATCGCCAGCACCATCCCGGTTTTCAGCCGTGGGCCCTGGCCAGCCTGGCCATAATTGGGAATCTGTGGGGCCTCATGCAGGTTGCGCCCTATACCATGCCCGACAAATTCGCGGACGACACTGAAACCCTTTGGTTCAACCCAGGACTGAACGGCATGTGAAACATCCGACAACCTGCCATTCGGCAAAGCTTTCGCTATAGCCAAGTCAAGCGATTCGCGCGTTGCCATGACTAACCGGCGCGTTTCATCATCCAACTCGCCGACGGCAAGGGTGATCGCCGCGTCGCCGTAATAACCCTTATAGAGGACACCAAAGTCAATGCTCAGGATGTCACCCTCAACCAGGGGCGTGTCGTCAGGAAAACCATGGACAACGCGGTCGTTTGGTGAAGAGCAGATGGCATAAGGAAAACCACCATAACCTTTGAATGCCGGTTTGCCACCATGCCGTCTGCACTCTTTTTCAGCCAGACGATCCAATTCTGCGCTTGTTACACCTGGGCAGATTCGGCTTTCAAGCAAGGCTAGCGTTTCCGCGACGATTCGCCCTGCTGCCCGCATTTTTTCCAGTTCAACCGGGCTCTTTAAAGGAATCACGCTAACATGCCTGCAAAAGCGACAGCAGCTTTTCCTGTACCAGCGCAATAGGCTGCATTCCGTCAAGCTCTATCAGCACACCAGCCTCCCGATAGTATCGAATCAAGGGAGAAGTCTGGTCTGCATAGACCTGCAGTCGCTTGCGTATTGTTTCTTCCTGATCATCATCCCGCTGGAACAAAGGACCGCCACAGGTGTCACAAATGCCTGCGTCGCGAGAAGAATCAAACTTCACATGATAGCCGCGCCCGCAATCCTTGCAGGTACGACGTCCGGTCAGACGTTCTACGAGCGCTTCGGCATCCACCTCAAGAGAGATGACTCGGTCCAAATCCTTGCCCATTTCCTGCAGACAGGTTTGCAAAGCATCTGCCTGAGCAACGGTTCGAGGAAAGCCGTCCAGAATAAAGCCGTTATCACAATCCTCTTCCTGCAGGCGATCACGAACGATTCCGATAACAACTTCATCAGGGACCAGTCCTCCCGATTTCATGTACGCCTGGGCTTTCTGTCCCATGGGAGTGCCATCTTTAACAGCAGCACGCAATATGTCGCCAGTTGAGATCTGCGGAATCGAAAATTTTTCCGACAACATCTTGGCCTGGGTTCCCTTGCCGGCGCCGGGAGGTCCGAGTAAAATCAGTTTCATCAGGGCTGCCTCAATTATCCGCGGCGGCTCTTAATATTCACACCCTTCATGAAACCTTCATAAGAGCGTGAAATCAAGTGTGCCTCTATTTGCGAAGCCGTATCCAGACCGACGCCGACAACAATCAGTAGAGATGTTCCCCCAAAGAAGAAAGGCACATTGAACTGACCGATCAAAAGCGTCGGCAAAACGCAAACCGCCGAGATGTAAATTGCACCGGCAAACGTCAGACGTCCTAGAACAGTATCAAGATAATCAGATGTCGCCTTACCAGGCCGCACGCCGGGGACATATCCCCCCTGACGCTTGATATTATCTGCGACATCGACCGGATTAAAGGTTACAGCCGTGTAGAAGTAACAGAAGAAGATAATAAAAGCGACATAAAAAATATTATATAACCAGTGAGCAGGAGTCATCATCGAAGCAAAAGTCTGCACCCATGGCACGTCAACAAAATTAGCAACCGTACTGGGGAACATGATGATCGAACTGGCAAAAATTGGCGGGATAACACCGCTCATATTTATTTTGAGAGGCAGATGGCTACTTTGCCCACCGGCGTTTCTGGAGCCGACGACCCGTTTCGCGTAATGGATCGGCACACGCCGCTGGCCCCGTTCCATGAAGATAATCGCCCAAATGACGGCAACCATCACCACCAGGAGAATCAACAACACTGTCAGCGTCAAGGCGCCGGTCCTTAGCAACCGTATGCTGTTAACCAGAGCAGACGGCAGCATGGCGACGATACCGGCAAAAATAATCAGAGAGATACCGTTGCCGATACCACGCTCGGTTATCTGTTCACCAAGCCACATGATGAAAGCAGTGCCGGCCGTCAAGGTAATGACTGTCAATACTATGAAGCCAATGCCTGGAATGGTAACAGCCGGGTCCCCAGCCGGGCCACGCATAGTCTGCAGTCCGATCGCGATTCCGGCACCCTGGACAATCGACAGACCAACGGTGCCGTAGCGAGTCCATTTGGTCATGGTCTTGCGACCCTGCTCGCCTTCCTTGGACAAGCGCTCCACAGGCTCAAAAACAACAGTCAGCAACTGCATGATGATCGAGGCACTGATATAAGGCATAATGCCCAAGGCGAAAACCGTCATGCGCTCCAAGGCACCGCCAGTGAAAGCACTCACCAGGCCGAGCAATGTGCCCGAAGTGCCCTCGAAGAACTGAGCGAGGACCGCACTATTTACCCCGGGAAGCGGCACATGACAGCCAACCCGATAAACTGCAAGCATGCCGAGTGTGAACAGAATGCGTCGACGCAGCTCGGGGATGCTAAAGATATTCTGGATGCTGGCTAACACCTTAAATTACCTCTACAGTTCCGCCAGCAGCCTCAATCTTGGCCTGGGCAGACTTACTGAATTTGTGGGCTTTAACCGTCAGGGTTTTGGAAAGGTCTCCATCGCCCAGGATTTTGACGCCGTCCTTCAGTTGACCTATCAGCCCGGCACTACCAAGAGCCTCCAGATCGACAACGCTCCCGGTATCAAACAGTTCCAGATCACGAAGGTTGACAAGGGTATAGACCTTTCTGCTCAGCGGCGTAAAGCCACGTTTGGGCAGGCGTCTCTGCAACGGCATCTGGCCACCCTCGAAACCGGGCTTGACCCCGCCACCGGAGCGGGCATTCTGGCCCTTGTGACCCTTACCTGCGGTCTTGCCGGTTCCAGATCCATGACCACGGCCAATGCGCTTTTTGCTATGAGTCGAACCGTATGACGGTTGTAGATTACTTAAATCCATGGTTGTTATCCTTGCGATTATTCCTCAACGGTTACCATGTGGTTGACCTTGTTGATCATACCGCGAATTTCCGGTGTATCCTTGAGCACGACTGTCTGATGAAGACGACGCAGGCCGAGCCCGTTAAGCACCGTGGTGAAATATTTGTTGCGACCGATACCGCTACGCTTAAGAGTTATCTTGATTTCAGACATTATTCACTCCTGTCTCAGGCTTTTTGGTCCGAGTTGTTTACCCCGAGACCGCGTCTGGCAAGAATCTCTTCCGGGCTACACAGTTGCTGCAATGCACGAATGGTCGCCTTGACAACATTGTGTGGGTTGTTTGAACCGAGACACTTGGAAAGTATGTCGCTAATACCGGCAACTTCCAGTATCGCTCGGGCCGCGCCGCCAGCAATAACGCCCGTACCTTCAGAGGCCGGCTTCAACAGAACCTTACCAGCACCAAATTTACCGATCACATCGTAAGGGATGGTTGTTCCCTGGATAGGTACGGAGATCATATTCTTTTTGGCCTTTTCGACACCCTTGCGTATTGCCTCAGGGACCTCTTTGGCTTTACCAAGACCATATCCAACATTGCCACTGCCGTCACCCACGACAACCAGGGCGGAGAAGCTGAATCGACGGCCACCTTTAACAACTTTAGCCGTACGATTGATGTGGATAACGCGATCGATTAAATTCGTTTCGTTTTTGTCAACGCGTTGCAACGCTTTTCTCCTTTGCCACTCAGAAAGTCAAACCAGCTTCGCGAGCCGCATCGGCGAGTGCCTTGACACGGCCATGGAACAAAAAGCCGTTACGGTCGAAAACCACCTGTTTAATGTCCTTGGCCAGAGCCTTTTCAGCAACCAGCCGGCCGACCACCTTGGCCGCATCAGCATTCCCGCTGTACTTGACACTGTCCTGGGTGCCCTTGGCAACTGTCGAAGCTGTGACCAGCGTCTTGCCGGTGACATCTTCAATAATCTGGGCATAAATATGTTTGGAACTACGGAATACGCACAACCGCGGGCGCTCAACGCTCCCGGTAACTTTTTTACGTACGCGCAACTGGCGTTTCTTGCGGGCGACCCGCCGTTCTTTTGAGATATTCACAGCACTCACCTCATCCTATTCAGCTTACTTCTTACTTGTCTTGCCAGCTTTACGCAGAATACGTTCATCCGAATACTTGATGCCCTTGCCTTTATAAGGCTCCGGCTCCCGGAACGAACGAATCTTGGCCGCCGTTGCGCCAACCAGTTCTTTGTCAATACCTGAGACGGTGACGCGATTGGCCTTGGTATCGACTTCAGCGCTGATTCCCTGAGGCAGCGGATATTCAATCGGGTGGGAGTATCCGAGTGACAGATTCAATGTTGAACCTTTCAATTCAGCACGATAGCCTACGCCGCTGATTTCCAGAATCTTGGAGAAACCGCTGGAAACACCGTCCACCATATTTGCTATCAGTGATCGAGAGAGGCCCTGCAAAGCCGAACCAGCTGGATTCAAGCGAGAAGCAACCAGCAGTTGATCAGCCTCCATTTTGACCTCGACATGTTCGTGAATGGTCCGCTCAAGGTGGCCTTTTGGCCCCTCAACTTTAATATTCTGACCATCAAGTGTGACCTTAACACCCGAGGCAATACTTATAGGTTTCTTGCCGATGCGCGACATCTTTAATCGACTCCTTAAAAATCAGCAGTGTGCTTGTAAATTACCAGATCGTGCAGAGGACTTCGCCGCCGACGGCGGCTTCACGGGCTGCAACGTCATCCATGACGCCTTTGGACGTCGAAAGGATCGCAGCACCCAAGCCGTTTTTGATGCGGGGAATCTCACTGTGGCTCACATAAACCCGGCGACCTGGTTTGGAAATGCGGGTAATTTCGTGAATTACAGCTTTGCTCTGCTCGTCATATTTCAGGTAAATACGCAGAATTCCTTGCAAGTCGTCAGTAACGACTTTGTAATTCTTAATATAACCGAGATCTTTCAAAACTTCGGCAATGGCAACCTTAACGTTGGACGAAGGGATGTCCAGCTTGGAATGCTTTGCCATGCCTGCATTGCGGATGCGGGTCAGCAGGTCCGCGATCGGATCCGTCATAGCCATGAATACTGCTCCTGATTGCCCGATTACCAGCTGGACTTGGTTACGCCCGGCAGTTTGCCTGCAGACGCCAGCTTGCGCAGACAGATTCTGCACATATCAAATTTACGATAGTACGCACGAGGCCGACCACAGAGCGGGCAGCGATTATACTTTCTTACGTTAAACTTCTGAGGCCCTGCGGCCTTTATGCGCATCGATTTTTTTGCCACGAGCTTCCTCCGCTATACTGCTACATTCTGTTTCCGAAAAGGCATTCCCATTTCGGTAAGCAGGGCACGACCCTCTTCATCAGTACGAGCCGACGTGACGATTGTCACATTCATACCCTTGATCTTGTCGATTCGCTCGATGTCGATCTCCGGGAAGATTAACTGCTCACGAATACCGAGGGTGTAATTGCCGCGGCCATCAAAAGCCTTGGCTGAAACGCCCTTGAAGTCCCTGACACGTGGCAGAGCAACGTTAATCAAACGATCAAGAAATTCATATGCCCGGTCACGGCGCAATGTCACCATGACGCCAATGGGCATATCCTCACGCAGTTTAAACTGTGCAATTGATTTCTTGGCGCGTGTAATAACAGCCTTTTGGCCGGTAATACGAGACATTTCTTCAACGGCCGATTCAAGGATTTTTACATTCTGAATCGCTTCGCCCAGTCCCATATTGATGACGACTTTTTCGACGCGAGGGACTTCCATCACGTTCTTGAGCTGCAGTTCCTTAATCAACTTGGGAACCAGTTCCTTCTGATATAATTCCTTGAGCCTTGCCATGAAAAACTCCGTTAGTTATTCACTATTTCGTTGCACTTCTTGCAGAACCGCGATTTGCTGCCATCCTCGAGCACTCTGATGCCGGTACGCACAGGCTTGTTGCAGCCATGGCACAGCAATTGAACGTTGGAGAGAGCAATCGGCGCTTCCTTTTCAATAATCCCGCCCTCGTTGTTGCTGCGAGAGGGGCGCGTATGGCGTTTGATCAGGTTGAGATTCTCAACCAGAACCCGCCCTTTATCGGGCATCACACGCAACACCTTACCGCTTTTACCCTTATCTTTCCCGGCAATGATCTTTACCAGGTCATTTTTTTTCACATGGAGTTTTATGACTGCCATGACTCATTACTCCCAGCGTTTAAAGGACCTCAGGGGCCAGTGAAACAATTTTCATGAACCGTTTGGCGCGCAGTTCACGAGCAACAGGCCCGAAGATGCGTGTGCCAACCGGTTCTCCAGCAGCCGTAACAACCACTGCAGAATTAGTGTCAAAACGAATATACGAACCGTCAGGACGGTTCACCTCTTTTGCGGTTCGCACGATAACGGCACGAACGACATCGCCCTTCTTCACCTTCGAGTTAGGCATCGCCTCTTTAACAGAGCAGACAATAATGTCGCCTATACCTGCATATTTGCGCTTGGACCCGCCAAGAACCTTAATGCAACAGAGCTTCCGGGCACCGGAGTTGTCTGCGACAGTAAGTGTGGATTGCATCTGAATCATGGCCAGTATCTCCTAAACGCTGACGTGTTTCTCTAAAATTTCACGCACCCGCCACCGCTTATCTTTCGACAGAGGACGCGTTTCGACAATCAGCACCTTGTCTCCGGCGGCACAGATATTTTGCTCATCATGTGCCTTACAGGTAACGCGACGCTTGATATATTTCTTATAAACCGGGTGTTTGATGAGATTATCGACCTTGACAACCACAGTCTTATCCATCTTGTCGCTTACCACGACTCCAACCCTTAGCTTCTTATTCCCACGTTCTTTTGTCATTGCCGTCCTCGTTTGCTCGGATTAGCCGTGCTTTGCATGCAGTGCAGTTTTGACCCTGGCAATCTCCTTACGCACCTGAGGGATACGTGAGGTATTTTCCAGATGTCCGGTGTGCAATTGGAACTTCAGGTTGAATAACTCCTGATTCAGATCCGCAACCGCCGCATTAAGTTCTTCGACTGTCTTGTCACGCAGTTCTTCAGGCTTCATTACTGGCCTCCTTGCGAACCAAGATCTTGGTTTTCATTGGCAGTTTATGGGCGGCAAGGCGGAACGCTTCACGCGCAACATCTTCAGCAACACCCTGCATTTCGTAAAGGACCATTCCCGGACGAACCACACAGACCCAGCTGTCCGGAGAGCCTTTACCTTTACCCATACGGGTTTCGGCAGGTTTGCGGGTCAAAGATTTATCGGGGAAAGCACGGATCCAGATCTGACCGCCACGCTTGACATAACGTGTCATGGCACGACGTGCAGCCTCAATCTGACGCGCTGAAAGCCAGCCGCAATCCACTGCCTGCAGACCGAAATCCCCGAAGTTCAAGTCCGTACCGCCACGAGCGGCACCTTTCATACGACCTTTGAACTGTTTTCTATGCTTAACCTTTTTAGGCATCAACATGACAAATAAACTCCTGATCTGTTACTTATTGCTGCCGATCCTTGTTGCCCAGGATCTCGCCCTTGAAAATAAGGACCTTGACACCGATGATCCCATAGGTAGTTTTGGCTTCGGCGAACCCGTAATCAATATCGGCACGCAGGGTATGCAGGGGTACGCGACCTTCACGATACCATTCACGCCTGCTCATCTCGGCGCCGCCAAGGCGACCGGAACACTCGATCTTGATTCCCTCAGCACCAAACTTCAGAGACTGGCTGACTGCTTTTTTCATCGCACGCCGGAAGGCAACGCGGCGAACCAGCTGCAGGGCGACGTTCTCTGCGACCAGCTGTGCATCTATTTCAGGCTTACGGACCTCCTGAATATTGATAAAAACCTCTTTATCGGTGAGCTTGGCCAGCTCTTTCTTAAGAGCTTCAACTTCAGAACCCTTTTTGCCGATAATGATGCCAGGACGAGCTGCAAAGATATTTATCTTGGCTTTGCCGGCAGCACGCTCGATCTCAACCTTGGAAATACCGGCATGGTGCAATCGCTCTTTCAAGTAATTACGCAGCTTGAGATCTTCATGCAGCAGCTGAGCGTAATCCTTCTCAGCGTACCAGTTGGACTCCCATGTGCGAATTACGCCTAGGCGAAACCCTATTGGATGAACTTTCTGACCCAAAACTACACCTCCTCAGGTGGTTACTTCTCGTCAAGGACCACTGTAATGTGGCTGGTCGGCTTACGAATTTTCGTTGCCCGTCCTTGAGCACGCGGCATAAAGCGCTTGAGGACAGGCCCTTGATCAACAAACACCGCCTTGACAAAGAGACGGTCAACATCCGAGACACCCTGTTGCTCAGCATTAGCGACAGCAGAACGCACCAGTTTGGCAACGATGTCTGCCGGGCGCTGAGGCGAAAACTTCAGGATATTAAGGGCTTCCTGTACAGCCTTGCCTCGTACCATATCCACAATCAGACGGGTCTTTTGTGGCGACAGGCGAGCAAATTTCAACTTCGCACTTGTTTCCATGTGCTGGTACTCCCTCAGCTAATGATTACTTCTTCTTTTTCCGGTCCGAACCATGACCAAAGTAGGTCCTGGTTGGGGAAAATTCACCAAGCTTGTGCCCGACCATATTCTCGGACACAAAAACCGGAATAAACTTTTTACCGTTATGTACGGCAAACGTCATGCCGACAAAATCAGGCAGGATCGTGGAACGTCGTGACCAGGTTTTGATCACTTTGTGTGCACCACTATCGCCAATGTTTTCGATTTTGCGCAACAGGCTTGCTTCAATATAAGGGCCTTTTTTTATCGATCTCGCCACGGTCGTCTCCTATTCTCTTACTTGGTCCGACGGCGGACAATGAAGCGATCCGTCCGCTTATTTGAACGCGTCTTATAACCTTTGGTTGGAACACCCCATGGCGTTACTGGGTGACGTCCACCAGAGCTTTTGCCTTCTCCGCCGCCGTGAGGATGATCAACCGGGTTCATCGCAACACCGCGAGATTGTGGGCGCTTGCCAAGCCAGCGATTACGACCGGCCTTGCCAATCTTGACATTCTCATGATCCGTATTGCCAACCTGACCAACCGTTGCAGAGCATTCCTGCAGCACCAGCCTTACTTCGCCGGAAGGCAATCGCAACTGAGCATACTTGCCTTCTTTGGCCGCAATCATAGCGTAAGTTCCCGCACTACGAGCGAGCTGCCCACCTTTGGCAACCTTAAGCTCAACATTGTGAACCCAGGTGCCAAGCGGTATAGACCGGATCGGCAAAGCGTTGCCAGGGACGATGTCGGCACTCTCGCTGGCAATGACAACATCGCCGACCTTGATGCCAACCGGAGCCAGAATATAACGCTTTTCACCGTCAACATAGTTCAGCAAGGCAATCCGTGCAGAACGGTTTGGATCGTATTCGATCGTCACTACCTTGGCAGAGATCTCACGTTTATCACGCTTGAAATCAATAATCCGGTATTTCCGTTTGTGCCCACCACCAGTGTGTCTCTTGGTGATTCTGCCTGTGTTGTTACGACCACCGGATTTTGACAGTGGTGCTAACAGTGACTTTTCCGGGGTCGAGGCCGTGATTTCCTCAAAATTCGAGGCAGTCATATGCCGGCGGCCCGGTGATGTTGGTTTAAACTTTTTGATCCCCATTATTGCTACTCCGTCAGATGGATATCAACCTTACTAAACACCAAAGAAATCAATGGTGCCGTCCGCCAGGGTCACATACGCTTTTTTGACATTTGAACGTTTGCCAAAATTACGCCCGGAGCGCTTGATTTTGCCAGCGACAATCATAGTGCGGACTTCCTGCACCTTGACGTTGAAAGCACGTTCAATCGCCTTCTTGATTTCCACCTTGTTGCTGCTCATTGCAACTTCAAAAGCAACGACATTGTCGGTTTCTTTCATCAAGTTGGACTTCTCTGTAACCAGAGGCTTCCTGATAATCTGATGTAAAGGTTTCATTTTGCCAGGACTCCTTCAATCTGATCGACCGCAGCTTCAGTCATGACCAGGTTAGGATACTTCAGGATATCGTAGACATTGACACCTTCGGCGCGCAGAACTTTGACAAAAGGCAGGTTGCGCGCAGACAACTCAAGGTTTGTGTTCTCACCATCAACGACGATCAAGGCCTTCTTAAGCTCAAACCGATCGAGAACTTCAGCAAAACCCTTGGTGCTGATCTGCTCAAGATCCAGGACATTGACAACGGTCATGCATTCATCCTTGAATCGAGCCGAAAGTGCGCTCCGCAGTGCGGATTGCTTGACCTTGCGGTTCAGCTTGAACGTGTAATCTCGTGGCGTGGGGCCAAAGACAACACCACCACCGACATGATTCGGTGCAGTCGGCGTACCCTGACGAGCATTACCCGTACCCTTCTGCTTATAAGGCTTCTTGCCGCCACCGCGAACCTCACTGCGGCCTTTGGCCTTAGCAGTCCCTTGGCGACGGGCCGCCAATTGGTAGCGAACCATATCGTGCAGCAGGTATTCCTTAACGTCGGCATTGAATACTTCATCAGCCAACTCCCGCTCGGAAACCTGTTTGCGGCTCATATCAAATACAGCAATTTTTGCCATAACTAAACTCCGGCACTCAATCTTGTATTAATCACTTAGACTTAATGCATTTACGGATCAGAACAAGACCCTGGTTAGCCCCGGGGATTGCCCCTTTGACCAGAATAAGGTTCTGTTCGGGACGAACTTCAACGATCTCCAGATTTTGCAAGGTGACACGGGCATTGCCCATCTGACCAGGCATTTTCTTAGCCTTGTGTACTCGCGAGGGCCAGGCACTCATGCCAATCGAACCGGGGGCACGATGGAAGTGGGAACCATGCGTTGCGCGTCCACCGGAAAATCCCCAGCGCTTGATAACGCCCTGAAAACCCTTACCCTTACTGGTTCCAGTGACATCAACAATATCTCCGGCCTTAAAAACTGCATCACAGGTAATCTGGTCACCGACCTGATAACTATCGATATCTTCTGCCGCCAACTCACGCAGGCAAGAGAATGCACCCTGATCAGCTTTCTTGAAATGCCCCATCATCGGCTTATTCACCCGGTGGGTTTTTTTCGCCGAGAAGCCGACCTGTAAAGCATTATAGCCGTCAATGGACTCCGTCTTCTTTTGCAAGACGGTACAGGGGCCTGCCTCCACCACAGTCACCGGTATACGACGACCGTCTACTGCGAAGACCTGGGTCATGCCCAGCTTTTTACCCAAAATTCCCTGAATCATTACTTTACCCTTACTTGACTATTACAGCTTGATCTCGACATCGACACCGGCCGACAGGTCCAGCTTCATCAAAGCATCAACTGTCTGCTGGGTCGGCTCGACGATATCAAGCAGACGCTTGTGTGTACGCATCTCGAACTGCTCACGGCTTTTCTTGTCAACATGGGGGCCACGCAGCACACAGTACTTGTTAATCACTGTCGGCAGCGGAATTGGTCCGGCAATACGGGCACCTGTCCGCTTGGCAGTGTCGACAATTTCATTGACCGCCTGATCGAGCAATTTGTGGTCATATGCCTTAAGGCGGATACGGATCTTCTGGTTCTGCATGATCTCGTCCTTTTACTCAATAATGTCGCTGACGACACCGGCGCCAACGGTACGGCCACCTTCGCGGATTGCGAAGCGCAGCTCTTTATCCATGGCGATCGGGGTGATCAGGTCCACAGTGATGGCAATGTTGTCACCAGGCATGACCATTTCGGTCCCTTCAGGAAGCTCGACAATACCCGTCACGTCCGTCGTGCGGAAGTAGAACTGCGGACGGTAGCCTTTAAAGAACGGGGTATGACGGCCGCCCTCTTCTTTGGTCAGAATGTACGCTTCGGCTTTAAACTTGGTGTG
>JBPPMB010000032.1:0-2506 GCA_051305855.1 Desulfuromonadales bacterium | reverse complement strand
GTTGCCGCATCGATCATCAAAAGAGGTTTGTGCTGCAGACGGCGCAAAGCGGACAGTCGCTTTTGCCGCACATCAGGATCCTTTGCGATCTCCGCGCCAAATTTCATTTCGGCCAGAGTCACCGGCGAGAGGAAAACTGGCGCATTCCCCGTCACAGAGGCGATATCAGCAGGTGCCAGAACCCCCTGCTCCACATCGATCCAGATGCAGGTGTCAATCAGGAATCCCATGGATCACGGCTCTCTGCTGCCAAGGTTTCAGCCAGATTTGTTTTCCGACTATCCCGAAACCAATCATGACCGGCTGCTTCCGGAAGGGTTCGGTACAGATCGGCCATTGCCTCTAAAGCCGTCATGCTTCCAGGCCCAGGGAGCAAGCGGCCGATCTGGCGATTGTTGCGCTCAATAATGATCTCTTCCGGTTCCGTTGTCAGACGGTCAAGCACCTGTCGCAGATTGCGTGCTAATTCAGTGGCAGTAATTATTCGCATAGTCACTCCTGAGAATATGATTGAATCATATTTTACACAATCCAAACCAGAAAACAAGGCAACTCGAAGGCTGGAGGCTGAAGGCAGGAGATGGAAAGGGTTAGAGGAATGGGGAGGAATGGGTGACCCCCAAGTCTTTGACACCCAAGTCCTGACCCCTTCTTCAGGAATGGCGACTTGCCTCTACATCATCGGCAAGCCAGGCCTTAATCAGAGATTGATAAGGCATATCGCGCTTGTTTGCTTCAATCTTGATGCGTATCAACAACGATTCCGGTAGCCTGAGTGATATCGTTTTAGTAGAGGGCTTCAGATTCGCAAGAGTGGCCGAATGAGCCTTCTTCCAGTCAACATAATCACTAGAGTCATAGCTTTCCCAAAAGATCCGCTCTTCAGCTTCGGTCTTGAATTCAGGGTGTTTTTTGACTTTTCTCATAAACAATTCTCTCTTTGCGGTGCATGTCGCGAGCGGAAATCACCCGAATCAATGAACCTGTTGCACGCAAGGTAAAAGTTATATGCAACAATCGGGTGTCATTCGTTATGCCCAGGGCATGATACCGCGCTTCCTGTTGGCTATGTTCTTCACCAGCCAAAACCAGTAGCGGTTGATTAAAGAAAATCTGCTCAGCTTCCGACTGACTGACATCGTGTTTGTCTACGCTCTTGCGGGCGTTACCCTCGTCCCAATCAAAAGCAGTTATTCGCATCCAATCAATCATGCGCGTATATTACCATAATATACTTCGCTATCAAGCACGAAAACTGCTGGTCCAAACATCAAAGGCCGAGCACCCCTTTATCGTCATCAAGAAAAATTGCCTGTCAGTCGTTTCCCCTGCCCCATCTTTCTCACCTTACTCACTGCCTTTACATTGTGAAAATCGTCTTAATTTTATCATCTGTCAACTCACCAATAACCTGATCACAGGCTTCAATGACGGTATTTATCAAATACTCCCAGAAAGAACTGTTTTCAACAGTTTCAGTAACGATAGCAGCGGGCAAGAAACGAGCCATTTCCTTTTCGAAATCTGTCCGCAACGGTTCTTGTACGGCAAGAGCATTTTGCCGAGATCTGAGCAAATCGACATAACTTGCGACACTGTGCCGGTGGTCCGCAATCTTTTTAATAATCAGCGATGGAGACCAATGGACTCCTTGCCGCTTCAACCAGACAATGTCCCAAAGATCGCGATTTTTGATCCGACCAGAACGCAACGCCAGGGCAATCAGTTTATCCGCCAAAATTTCTTCCCGACTTTCCGCCTGTACGATCAAGCCCGATGTCCCCATCTCAATGCCATAATAATTATGCAGCATCATTGGCCGCGAGTCATAACTCGGCACCGCACATATATTGATATTGATCCGTTGCATGGGCATACCTCTGTGCTCAGGACGAGTCTCGATTTTCAGCTTCCAGGTATCAACATTGCCTGACTCGCGCTGCGGTTCACTGACGTCAATTTTCAAGCCATACTTCACGTGTAATGTTTCCGTCAAAACAGACGGCAGTGCCAGCAAACTCGCGCGGTTGAAATCACGTCCACCGGTAAAACCGAGATCTTCACTCAAACGGTTTGAACCGTAGCACATGCGCAGGCACGTTCCGCCCATGAACGTTAATTTCTCAAGCAAACCAGCACTGCTCATTTCCCGCAATATATCGTGGTGCAACAGCTCCTTTTCCACAACCATGGCAAGCGGTTTCACATCTGAACTATTTTCCAATGCCGTATCGACCAGACGGTTAAATAGACTCATTGACAAGGCTCCTGTCGATCAAATCAAGACTGCGTCTGGCTGATTTCATATCTTTCAACGCGAGTGAAACGGAGGCTCGCCACAAGTGGCAGCGCCTATCGTATGCCAATTCCGCCTGTAGTTCTGCGGCTTGTTTTGTCGTATGAATAAATTCTATCGTTCCCCACCCACCACAACGAATCACACTGCTTCGGCCGCTCGACATAAGTGTAATCCGGTTGATTGGCATTTGTGAAATGATCCCGTTAT
>JBPPMB010000074.1:0-41604 GCA_051305855.1 Desulfuromonadales bacterium | reverse complement strand
CGTCGGTGGGTCTGCCCGACGAAGTCGAGGACAGTGAGGCAATCCTTCCCTGTTGCATGGCGCAGGCCACGTCCCAACTGTTGCAGAAAGACGGTCAAACTCTCGGTAGGCCTTAGAAAGAGGACTGTATTCACCTCCGGCACATCGACACCTTCACTTAACTTATCGACGGTAAAGAGGAAGGTCAGTCGTCCTGATTTGAGATCGTCAAGTAAATCGGAACAACGACCATTCTCAACACCAGAGACAATGGCTGCCGACGGTATCCCACGTTGCGTGAATTGCTCTGCCATGAAGAGAGCATGTTTGATTGAGACGCAGAACCCGAGACCTTTAAGAGCGCTCAACTCCGGTTCATAGCGGTGGAGTGCGGCAATAATAGCATCGACGCGCTGCTTAGCACGTGCAGAGTCGAGCACATAGACGTTTTCCAGGGCGGCCGCATCATACTTACCGTTCCGCCAAAATTGATCCTGATTGAGCGCAATCGGATCGGCCACGCCGAAGTAGTGAAAGGGGCAAAGGAGCTTTTCTTCCAATGCTTCGGGAAGGCGGATTTCGGCAGCGAAACGGTTACCGAAGTCGGCGGCGACATTGTCACCATCCATTCGCTCCGGAGTAGCCGTCAGCCCAAGAAGTATCTGCGGGGTGAAGTGGTTGAATATTGTCCGGTAGCTGGCAGCGGTGCCGTGATGGGCCTCATCGACGACGATGTAGTCGTAGAAACCACTCCCAACTTGTTCCCAAAGACGTCGGTTAGCTAGCATCCCAACAGAACAGAAAAGATGTTCTAGGCGATTGGCTTGAAATGGGCCGACGAGCAGTTCACCAAAGTTCTGTTCACGCAGAACATTGCGGAAGGTGGTTTGGGCCTGCTGGAGAATTTCTTGGCGATGGGCGATGAAGAGAAGCTTGGACTGTTTCTTACTTTGCTCGTAAAAGCATTTGAAATCGAAGGCAGCGACCACTGTCTTGCCGGTGCCGGTGGCGGCAATAACAAGATTGCGCCAGCGGTCGTGGCTGCTACGCTCTCGCTCCAGCGCTTCGAGAATACGCTCTTGGAAGGGGTGGGGAGACAAGTCGAAAAAGACTGCAGGTCCGTTTGATCGAGGATTTCGCGCCCGATCAATCGCCGCACGAAACAGCTCCGGACTTTCCGGATCGAAGGACGCAAACTCGCGGCTGTTCCAGTAGGTTTCGAACTCAACTGAAAACTTTTCGAGAATATGCCGCATGTCCTGAGCTGTGACTTTGAGATTCCACTCCAAGCCACTAGTCATGGCCGCCTGGGACATGTTGGCCGAGCCGATGTATGCAGTCGAAAACCCACTGTGGCGCTTGAAGTGGTAAGCCTTAGCGTGCAAGCGGGTGCGCTCAGTATCGTAGGAAACCCGTACATCCACATTCGGCAGGTGCGCTAACCACTCAACTGCCGGGGCGTCGGATGCACCCATATAAGATGTCGTGACCAAGCGTACCGGTACATGACGATCGCGCAAGTCCTCAAAGACTGGCATCAACAGACGCAGACCGGACCATTTTATGAATGAGACCAGGATGTCCACCCCGTCAGCGGAGCGCATCTCTTCAAGTATTTCATGAACCAACTGTGGTTCATTGGGTGAGCCGGTAAAGAGACTACTTTCGACAAGAGAGGTGTGAGGTCTGGGAATCCCCGATTTGCCGTAATGCGGTGGGGTGATTTCGAGGAGAACAGGTTTTTGTTCCGAAACGAGACGATGCTTTTCCAAATGACTTCTGCCCGGTTCCTGGGCCACGTACCCAAGAATTCGATTGCAGAGGGCCAATCGTTTGTCCGCTTCAGATTCTTCGCGCAGAGCCTGTTCGAGCACCTTAGATACAAAGGCAGCATAACGGGCTGGCTGCTCTTCCGGATCGAGCTTACCAAAAACGGATCGCAACTCCGGGTACTTCGACAAAGTATCGCGGAGGCATTCATCAATAAGCGCTTCGTATATTCCATCGGCGATAAGTTTCAACGTGTGTAAGGCTCCCGATCAACAAAATACAACTCGATCACCGGCACATCAGCTTCGGCCCAATCAAGGGTGTGAAGTTCCGCTGGCAGCAACCAATTGATTGCAGCATGTTCGTGAAGGACTATTTCGCCTGATGTGATGGTACAGACAAACGGGTGAAGCGTAATTGCGAAATTCGGATAATGGTACGTGCTACAAGGGAGACTTTTCTCCAAACTCACCTGGATGCCCAACTCTTCTAATAACTCACGTTTGAGACACTCTTCAGGTGACTCATCCAGATCAATCTTTCCACCAGGAAACTCCCACTTGAGCGGCAAACTCATGGTAGAGCTCCTCTGAGCAGCGAGAATGTGGCCATCATTCTCAATGATTGCGCAAGTGACGTGAATATGCTTCAAGCTACACACCTTTGAATCGGGGCGGATATAATCCCTATTCTAATAGTCTCAGGTTCAGGAAACGGCCCCTATCAATATGAGCCCTCACAACTACAACCTGAACACTTGCCGATGCCAACCAAGAAACTCCTGAGCCGGCCATAAATCACGATCACCCGGCGGCAGAACACCCCTGCCCGCCATCGACTGCAAAACCCCAGGCACATTCGGATCGACACCGATCTGTCGCGATGTGATCACGTTATAATCGCGTGAAACACCGACCATGCCGCGATCAAATGCCCAGTGGCAAAGTTTGCAAAGCGCCATGCCGTTGCGGATATCATCATTCTGGCTTTTACTCCAGGGGACGATATGCGCGGCATCGACGGCGGTATGCCCTTCCGGGGTGATGATGCGCAGACCGCACAAGGAACAGCGATGATCATAGGCCGCCACGACCACACGGCGGAAAGCCTGGTCGCGAACCACCGGCTTGTATTGATCCGCTTCGAGCACTTCCTGAACCAGCGGCTGATGCGCCTTTTCGTACAAGGTCTGGCTGTAATAATAAGCATCGTCGTTGATGGCGATCTGCTCAGCCAGGGCAGCTTGTGCTTCCGGTGAAAAATGCGCCTGCAACAAAGTGTTGCGGAGAGCCTCGCGGCTCTCGGGAGCCTGCATCATCCGGAACAACTCCTCATCGAGCTGGGCACCTACAGCATGCTGACGCAATTGCGTCACGTTCGTAATGTTCAATCGTCCGACATCGACCGGTTCACCTGAAGCAGAAAGCAGTTTCCAGAACGGCTCGTTGTGCAGTCGGGAAAACGGAAAAGCAATGCTGCTGTTATGACCCAGCGGTGCAACCCGCCGCCAGTAGCCGTTGAACAGCTCGTTGGCTTCAACCAGGTCGCTGGTCACACTGAGCACGGGAGTATCGAAGACCCCACGGCTGACCAGGTCGATTACTGCCAGCAGGAGGATTGGTTTATGGGGTGCACGGATCAACGTTGCCCCGGTCCAGAGGGAACCGGGTGCACGGTTGAGGCTTGCGAACATCATTAGGTAGCGAGTTAAGGGCAAAGCCAGGTACCTCTTTAAGCAAAATCACCAGCGGTGCAAAATGCTGGGTCAGGCAGCGAGTGCCAGACCCTGAAAATCAGTACCCCATCTTCCCAGGCACACACCCTCTTACCCCACCCCGTGGCTCATCAACATCCCCTACCCGCCGCGGAATCAAATGAATATGCGCATGCATCACCGTTTGCCCGGCCACCTCACCGCAGTTCATGCCGACATTGAACCCCAGGACAGTCGGATCATCCGTGAGAATCTGCCTGCGCAACAGAGAGAGCAGCGATTCGACATCACGTTTTTCGTTATAAGACAAGGCGAATTAGTCGCTGACGTGGCGTTTGCTGATCACCAGGTGATGCCCCTGAGTCACCGGGTACTTGTCGAGAATCGCGAAGACCGAACCGTATTCGACAACCAGGCGGCTGCTGGAGTCACGTTGGCAAAAGAGGCATTCAGTGGCAGATGACAGACTCATTGACACAACCTGGATTTCCGGCGATGCCAGACGATAAAGACGTTGACAGAAGGGAGCCAACTGATCAGCTTTTTGACAAAGAAATGGGCCTGCTCGTGCAGGCTGTGTTCAAGGGGTTTCTGTAACGGCCATAAACCGGCTTTACTCATTTTGTCCCCCCAGACAAAACAAGGGCATCACACATCACGCGTGATACCCCTCCTGTTGATTCGACACAAAACATACCAGCATTCAAGTTGCGACTGTTGAGCAGTGTTACCCTACACCATGGATTGCTGTTCTACAATAAATCATTCTTCTAATTTGTATCCTATGACAGCGCCTTTTGCGAGTTCTCCGCCGGCGCGGCCGGTTGGATTGTTATGGTCAGGCCCATGCCGTGAAGAATGTTGAAAAGGCTGGTCAATTCGGGGTTGCCACGCTTCGACAACATCTGGTAGAGGCTCTCCCGCTTAACATGCGCCCGTTCGGCTATCACCGACATACCACCGTTGGCCTGCGCCACCTCGCGCAAGGCCAGCAGCATGGCCGACTTGTCACCCTCCTCAAGAACGGCATTCAGATAGGCCGCGGCATTCTCCGGGGACTTCAGCCATTCGTGGAGGTCCTGTTCGTAGTCTGTCATGGTTTTCATTTCTTGCGCTCCCGTTGATTCCGCCAAAACCGCTTGGCCGTTTCGATATCCTGCTTTTGTGTCCGCTTATCGCCGCCGCAAAGAAGCAGCACGATCTTGTTACCATCCATGGCATAGTAGAATATTCAATCCGGTAAGGGATGGATTCCATGGGCATACTGTAAGTTATAATTCACAAAATATCAAGCCAACTTTCACCTGTCACCTCTTGCCATGTCGCTTCGCTCGTCTCGTGCTGACGACCGGCCTTCCCCCACGCGGTCAATAATCCGCAAGCGTCCCCTCGACCGGCCTTCCCCGTGTTGTCGCACCGGAATGGAGCCGCGGACTGGCGAAAAGCCCGAACAACTGCTTAGTCCGCCGTAGCCTTGGCGAAGGTGGGTTTGAGCGAAGCGAGTTTTGTTCGGACCACCAGACTAGCGTGGAACGGAGGGAACCCGCCGCAGGCGGGTGCGACATGCGGGGCACTCGGGGGTCGGAGGGGGCTTGGGTGATTAGCACCCTGGTCGCCGTCCGGTTCTCCTCCATAGCCTTGGCGAAGGCGGAGGGGCGAGTCCCCGGATTAAGGGCTGCGGTGTTTCTTTGAGCTGTGTGGTTTGTTGAGTTGATGAACGCTTGGCACAAGACCACTAAAATCAACACCCCCCTGTGTTAAGAAAGAGCTTACCAGGACCTCACATCCGCACAATCAATATGGACGAAATCGGATTTGGGATAGTAGCCGACCCCTCCCCTGCGCAGGTTTAAAGCCGCCCTGTGCACAACCTTGAGCGGAACGCCGGGGAGACGCAGGTCCACGGCCTTGCCTTGCATATGATAGCTGTGCTTGGCGACCCCTTTGGAGCTTTTGCGCAGGGTAGCGTTGGTGAGTGGTGAACGATAACCGGAGATGATCTCGAAGGGGTGTTTGGCTTCGACCTTGCGGGAGATTGCGGCCATCAGATCCAGGATAGCCGGATCAATCACATGAATTTCGTCGGTGCGATGATCGCGTAACAGGTAATTGAGTTCATTCAGGGCGTCACGGACATAGCTGCCCTGCTCCCAGTAAACGACTTTCTGCAGGCCTTCGCCGGTATGGGTGTTGAGCAGGCTCAGGGAGCGTTCCCTGGCGCCGTTTAGAGCATAACCGGCCCAGGCCGGCAAGGGGTTAACGCAGACAAGCGAAGCCAGCAGTCCGATTTTGATCAGTTTGCGACGGTTCATATCAGGAATCAATGAGGACTTATTATCTCGAGACATAAATAATTTATCCTTGAGGAGGAGACATGTCGTCTCAGGTTGCAGGTTCCGTCATTCATTAAAGCAAGGGCCGTTCCAAGACCACCATGCGCTCGGGAAAGAATTGATCAATCCGGCGTTGCTTAAAAAAAACAGAAATATTTTCAAATGCTTCTGGGGATTAACAGAGTGAAAAAAACTAATGACGATACCGACGGCAGGAAATTACCGGAAGCTCGATACGTCAAAAGACAATGCCGGGTGGCGCACATGCGTCACCCGGCATTGTCTTAACATAAAGCCAGACAAACTTGCAAGTTATTGTTTGTTAACAATAAAGCATCGCTCAGACGAGTTCGAAAGCGATTTTCAAAACCACCTGGTACTCTGCTACCTTACCATCCTCATTGATATGGCCGCGCACTTCCTGAACTTCGAACCAGGACAACTTGTCCAGGGACGTGCTGGCACGATCGACTGCTCTTTGAATGGCTGCCTCGACACTCTGGGTCGAGGTGCCGATCACTTCCACCTTTTTGTACACGCGCGTATCACCGTAGGTCATTGAACACCTCTCCAGGTTATGAAAAGAATGGGGCTTGAGGCGTGATCAAGAGCTGCACCGTTGCAGATCTCGCCCAGCGCTGACTTCAATCGTATCAGAGAGCAGGCAAGATGCCAGCGGTCAGGGAATGAAAAGGCCAGTGAACTAGCTGCCGTACTTGTTACGATGGACCTGCGCAAATGGCAACTGCGCAAATGCATGACCGTTTTTCTTTTCGGCGGGATAACCGATGGCAAGGATACATTCGACCATATACGAATCCGGCAGTTCGAGGAGCTCTTTAAGGTATTGATTCGCGCTGCGTCGGGCATCGTGAGGACGCAGTCGGATCTGGACCCAGCAGCTGCCCAGACCAAGGTCCTCAGCGACCAGCTGCAGCACCATGGCAGCAATCGAACAATCCTCGGTCCAGACGTCGCTTTTGGCGGGGTCGGCTGCGACCACTATGGCCAGCGGTGCACCGTCAAGGAAGGTGGAGCCGTGCTGCTTGGCTTTGCCGAGCTGTCTCAGCAGCACCGCATCCGAGACAACGATGAAATCCCAGGGGTTGCGCGCACGCGAGGCCGGCGTGCGCACAGCCGCTTCGATGAGGGCCTCGATCTTGTCGGTTTCAACCGGACGGTCGGCGAACTGGCGAATACTGCGGCGCTTGCGCAGCAGCTCGAGCACTATCGAATCAATCATCTGTGCTTCTCCTGGGAGGTGCGAATGCCCTGAGGCTGAGTGCCGTGAGGAAAAATCAGTACCGTATCGTTCGAGATCAAGCCGGATCTTCTTCAAGCAGGAGTTGCAGCTTGGCAATCTTCTGCTCGACGGCAGCGGACAGCTGATCTTCACCGAACATATAGGTCAGCTGGCCAACCATGAGAAACACATCGGCAAGTTCATTCACAACAGCATCCTTGTCAACTTTACCACGGGCGAAATGCTGCAGCGTGGCGATCAATTCAGCACACTCTTCTATGGTCTGGTCATATTGGGCAGATTCACCCCATTTACTGATCGTTTTTGCATAAATTTCACGATAACGCATCATGGTCTCGTCCAACTTTCCGGCAGCAGCGCACACCGAACAAGGCATTTTTTGCATTGGGGTTGAGGCGCAAAAGTAAAAGCTGGCCAAAAGATTAACAGGAAAAAGCCAGGAAAAGAAATTCAAAATGAGAGTAACGACGCTCGCCGACGGCATTTTGAATCAATAACAGGGTACAGATGATTATAGAAACGAAGCGGGCAGATGATTCTTTGGTGCAGGCACACGGCTGAAACGACTGGATCAGAGCTTGATCGCGTCTTCTGCCATCGATTTAATCCGCACCATGAGCTCAGATCCATACTTGACAATAGTCTCATTTATGAATTAATGTCCTAAGATGTCAGACTAAAAACCCTAACCGTGACAGAGAACTGATGAACCTTGCTGTGAAAGATGCCGCGAAGTTGCTGTCGGTCTCGGAAAAGACCATTTACCGGTGGATCAAGCAGAACCTCGTGCCTGCCTACAAGGTCCACGAGATCTATCGTTTTAACCGGGCAGAACTTATTGAATGGGCGACCTCACGACGTATGGGGGTGTCAGCCGTTGCATTCACCGAGCCGGAATCAGTCACCGAGCCACTGCCAACCCTGTACGACGCTCTGGATGCCGGCGGCGTTTTCTATCGCATCGAAGGGAAGACCCGCGAAGAGGTGCTGGTCAATGCCGTCGGCCATGTGCGTCTGCCAGAAGAGGTCGACCGTGACTATTTTTCACAGGTGCTGATCAGCCGTGAGCAGATCGCCTCGACCGCTATCGGCGAAGGTATCGCAATTCCACATCCGCGCAGTCCCGGCTTGTTGAACATTACGGTGCCGAAGGTGTCTCTCTGTTTTTTGGAAAAGCCGGTCGATTTTTTTGCCCTCGATGGCCGCCCGGTTGAAATTTTACTCCTGATCATCGCGCCCAACCTGCGTGCCCACCTGCACCTGTTGTCGATGCTCGGATTTGTCCTTCGGGATCGCAAATTTCGCAGTGCACTCGATCATGCTGAGAGTCGTGAACATA
This sequence comes from Desulfuromonadales bacterium, assembly GCA_051305855.1. Classification (GTDB taxonomy): domain Bacteria; phylum Desulfobacterota; class Desulfuromonadia; order Desulfuromonadales; family BM103; genus M0040. The sequence goes on along the minus strand of JBPPMB010000074.1, from coordinate 33,205 downwards.
TTTTTGCGGCATTGGCCGAGGCTGAGAAGAAAATCAAAATCAGAGACAAATCAACCCCCTCCCCCATACAGGCGGAAGACTTGAGTCAATGAGCTTGTTACTCTCGGCACTGGTGATATTGTTCGGCGGCAGCTTGATTGCGCTGGCAGCCCGCAGGTCCGCTCTGGCGACGCTGACAGGGACGCTGTCTGTGCTGATTGCCACGCCGCTGTCTGGTTACGCTGCGCTGCAGGTTCTGCTCAGCGGTCAGAGCCTCGCTTTCAGCGCTCCCTGGTCGGTTCCCGGTGGCGAGTTTTCTCTCCTGCTGGATCCCCTGGCGGCCTTTTTTGTCCTGCCGATTGCCCTGCTCTCCCTTTTCTGCGCGCTCTATGCTGGACCCTACATGGCACATGAAGGGCACTCCCGCTCGCTGGCCCCCCACTGGTTTTATTTCAACATCATGGTGGCAGCCATGCTGCTGGTGGTGGTTGCCGCCAACGCGTTGCTCTTCCTGGCGGCCTGGGAAATCATGACCCTCTCTTCTTTCTTCCTCGTCGCCTGGGATCATCATCGCGAAGACGTGCGCAAGGCTGCCTGGCTTTACCTCATTGCAGCCCACCTCGGCATGATGCTGCTGCTGCTCATGTTTATCCTCGCCGGCAGCTATTGCAGCGGTCTCAATTTCAGCGACTTCGGCCCACTGGCCCAACTGCCGCTTGGCAGCGCCTCGATCATCTACCTGCTGGCCTTGTTCGGCTTCGGGGTCAAGGCCGGTCTTTTCCCGCTCCATATCTGGCTGCCGGACGCCCACCCGGCGGCTCCAAGCCATGTTTCCGCCCTGATGTCAGGAATACTCATCGAAACGGGAATTTACGGCATTCTGCGTATCTTGAGCCTGCTGCCGCCGGCACCGGCCTGGTGGGGATGGCTGATGACATTGCTCGGGGCCGTTGGCGCCATTTACGGCATCTCCCTGGCAACACAGCAGCGCGACATTAAACGCTGTCTGGCCTATTCGACGGTAGAGAATATCGGCATCATGCTGCTGGCTCTCGGTTTCGGCCTGGTCGCGACCGCCAAGGGTTACCCCGGGATAGCGCTTTTTGCCTTCGCCGGGGGGTTACTGCATCTTTGGAATCACGCTCTTTTCAAGGGGGTGATGTTCCTCGGTGCCGGCGCCCTGGTGCACGCCACTGGCACCCGCGACATGAACCGCATGGGTGGCCTGCTGCGCCGCATGCCGCTTGTCGGGCTGCTCTGGATTGGCGGCAGCCTGGCTATCAGCGCTTTGCCGCCGCTTAACGGACTGGTCAGTGAATGGCTGATCTACCTCAGCCTGGCCCATGCCGGAACGAACCTGGGCGGCTTTGCCGCACTGGTCCCCCTGCTGCTCTTCGGCTTGTTAGGCATGGTCGGTGCTCTGGGCATGGTTACCTTCTCGCGCTTGATCGGTATCTGCCTGCTCGGCGAACCACGCGACCATGCCGCCGCCAACACCCATAAAACAGCGCCGGCCATGCTGGTCAGCATAGCGGCCCTGCTCGCCGGCTGCCTGGTGATCGGGATTTTTCCGCAGGGTGCGTTGCGCCTGCTGACGACCGCGCTTTCCCAGGTGACACGATTGCCCGTTGGTACCGAGCTAGGCCATGCCGTTGCCCCCCTTGGCCAGGGAGCGCTGCTGCTTGTGGCTGTGCTGATGATGCTCGGTGGTGTGTTCGTCTGGCTGCGCCGGCGGCGCCCCCGCAAGCAGGCCGCCACCTGGGGCTGTGGCTATCCTCTGCCAACCGCGCACATGGCCTACACCGGTGAGGGTTTTGCCGAGCTCGTCTCACATCACTTGATGCCGAGAGCCATGCGTCCCAAAGTCAGCGGCAGCAAAGTCAGCGGGCTTTTCCCTCTCTCCACTACACTGGCCCAGGCTTCAAGCGATCTGGTGCTGATGCGTTTTTTGCTGCCTCTGTTCGTGGCCCTCGCCGACCGTTGTCAGCGGCTGCGATGGTTGCAGCAGGGGCAGTTGCAGATCTACCTGGTTTATATCTTTATTGCCAGCGCGGTGCTGATGGCCTGGAGTCTCTGGGCCGCTGGATACGGGGGAAGCTGAGATGACCTGGTTTTTATCAGGGGTTTTATTGACCTCGTTCGCCGGCGTTCCCGGGCTTTTCGCCAGTCGGGAAAGCACCGCTGGCGAGCGCATCGCCTGCTTCCTGACACTGGCCGGCTGTGTTTGCGGCCTGATCACCATGGCCCTGGTCCTGGTTTCCGCAGGTGAACTATCTCTCGATCTCCCCTGGTCCCTGCCAGGCGGCGCCCTGGCGCTGCGCCTCGACTCGCTGGCCGCGGTTTTTTTGGCACCTCTCTGCCTGGTGGTGGCGACCGGGTCCGTCTATGGCCTGCGCTACTGGCCGCAACGCGATAATCCTGGCAATGGCCGTAAATTGCGCCTGTTTTACGGCCTGATCAGCGGGGCGATGATGCTGGTCCTCTCGGCCCGCAATGGCATGCTGTTCCTGATGGCGTGGGAAGTAATGGCACTCGCCGGATTTTTCCTGATAACCACCGAAGAGCATAAAGAAGAGGTTCGCCGGGCCGGCTACATCTACCTGATTGCCACCCATTCAGGCACCCTGGCCCTGTTCGCCCTGTTCGCCCTGCTCGGCGACACCACCGGATCGCTGATGTTCCCGGTCGCTGGCACCGTGCAAGCCGCTGGCAGCAGCCTGATGTTTCTTCTCGGCTTGTTCGGTTTCGGCATGAAGTCCGGGCTCATGCCGCTGCACATCTGGCTGCCCGGCGCCCACGCCGCCGCCCCCAGCCATGCCTCGGCGTTATTATCGGGAGTCATGATCAAGACCGGGATTTACGGCCTGGTGCGCTTTACTTCTTTTTTCGCTGAGATCCCACCCTGGTGGGGATGGACCTTTATGCTTCTGGGCGCCATATCCGGGATCTTTGGAGTGGCATTGGCAATCGCCCAGCACGACATCAAGCGGCTGCTGGCTTACCACAGTGTCGAGAACATCGGCATCATCACCCTGGGCCTGGGGCTGGCCCTGCTCGGCCGCAGCTACGACCAGCCGTTGCTGGTGGCCCTCGGCCTGTCCGGCTGTCTGCTGCACGTCGTCAACCACGGCCTCTTCAAGTCGCTGCTCTTTTTGAGCGCCGGCTCGGTGATTCATGCTGTCGGCAGCCGTGAGATCGATAGGCTAGGCGGCCTGCTCAAGCGCCAGCCATGGACTGGCATCCTGTTCCTTGGTGCGGCCGTGGCGATCAGCGGCTTGCCGCCCTTCAATGGCTTTGTCAGTGAATGGCTGATCTACCTCGGGGCGCTCCAGCCCCTCAAGCATTCGGCCTCCGTCCTCGCCATGGCGGTGCTGACCGCCCCGGTTCTGGCCCTGATCGGCGGACTGGCGCTGGCCTGTTTCGTCAAGGTCTTCGGCATCGTTTTTCTGGGTGAACCGCGCACAGAAGCTGCCGCCTGCGCCCACGAGGCGCCAGCATCGATGCTCGCGCCGATGGTGGCGCTACTGGCTGCCTGTGCCTGGATAGGCCTGCTGCCGACGACCCTTGTGCCCTTGCTGCGCGGTGCTGTCACCGATTGGGCCGGCAGCAACAGCGGCAGGATGCTGGACGGTGCCTTTGCCCCCCTCGCCTGGATCAGCCTGGCCGGCTGGCTGTTGCTGACACTGCTGGCAGTCGGCGGCCTCTACCTGCATCGCGTCAGCCGCCAGGTTCCACGCGAGGCAGGCACCTGGGGCTGCGCCTTCCAGTTCCCTGCCCGGCGCATGCAGTACACGGCCAGTTCCTTTGCCGACTTTCTGGTGCGACTTTTTAATTTCGGGCTTTGGAGCGAACGGCATGGCGGCAAGGTAGCTGGCCTCTTTCCGGGCGCAACACAATTTTCCAGCCACACCCCCGACGCGGTCCTGGACAGGCTGCTCCTGCCGGTCTTCCTCGGGGTCGCCTGGTTCTGTCGACAGCTGCGTGCCGGCATTCATAACGGGGTGATCACTTTCTACCTGCTATACATCGCCCTGACTGTTATTGTTCTGCTGGCATTATTCATACGATGAAAGGGGAATACTACATGTTGAGCAGGCTGATTCTGCATTTCGCCCTTTTACTGCTCTTTGCTCCTCTGCTGCAGGGCATCATTACCAAAACCAAGGCGCTCTTCGCTGGTCGGGTCGGGGCTCCTCTGCTGCAATCCTACTTCGACCTGGCCAGGCTGTGGCGTAAAGGTTTTGTTTTCAGCCGCACCACGACCTGGGTCTTTCTGGCCGGTCCGGTCGTCGGCCTGGTGGTTCCTCTGCTCGCCTCCCTGCTGATCCCTTTCGGGGCGCTGCCGGCACCGGTTTCATTTGAAGGGGACCTGATTCTGTTCGTCTACCTGTTTGGCCTGTCACGCTTTTTCACCGTGGCCGCGGCTCTCGACACCGGCTCAAGCTTGGAGGGGATGGGTGCGGCGCGCGAAGTGACGTTTTCCTGCCTGGCCGAACCGACCCTGTTGTTTGCATTGCTGGTTTTGGCGCGCCTCTCCGATGGACTCTCCCTGGGGACGCTGCTCGGTTCGCACCTGCTGCAAGCCTGGCACAGCGATGCCGGCGCATCACTCGGGCTGATCCTGGTCTGCCTGTTCCTGGTGCTGCTGGTGGAAAACTCACGAATTCCCTTTGACGACCCCAACACCCACCTGGAGTTGACCATGATCCACGAGGTCATGGTCCTTGATCACAGCGGCCCCGCCCTCGGCATGATCCTTTACGGAGCCGCGCTCAAAATGATGGTGATGGGTGCGCTGCTGGTGCGATTGGCACTCCCCTGGCAGACGGGCTGGTGGTTGAGCGACATACTGCTCTTCTTAGCGGGACTGGCAGCTCTCGCGGTGCTTATCGGCGTGATCGAGTCGATCATGGCAAGGTTGCGCCTGCCGCGTGTTCCGCAAGTGCTGGTCGGCACCCTGCTCTTGTCGATCTTCGCGCTGGTGCTGGTGTTGCGGTAAATGGCTGTTGATAGTAGCGGAAGGTCTTTGAGGTTTATGCTGATGGAGAAAAATCCATGATGGAAATTACCAACCCCTTGCTGCTCGCGGTGATCCTGATCAATTTTTACACGCTCGGCAGCGCTCGACTCGTAGCCTGTGTCAGGGTGGTCGCGCTGCAGGGAGCACTCCTCGCCCTGCTGCCGCTGTTCAGCCATGGACTGACCTTCCACGCCATGCTACTGGCCGCCGAGGCCTTCTGTTTCAAGGGGGTTGTCATCCCCTGGCTGCTGCTGCGGGCGATCCGCGAGGTGCGCATACGGCGGGAAATGGAACCGATCATCGGCTTTGTGCCGACCCTGATCCTTGGTGTGCTGACAACGGTAGGGGCCTTTTTGTTCGCCGACCTGCTCCCTTTGGCTGCGGAACATCATGACGGCATGTTCGTACCGACGGCACTGGCCACCATGTTCAGTGGTTTCCTGCTGTTGATCACCAGGCGCAAGGCGATCACCCAGATCCTCGGCTACCTGATGCTGGAAAATGGCATTTTCATCTTCGCTGTGCTCCTCTCGGCGGCCATGCCAGTCATGGTCGAGGCAGGGATTCTGCTCGACCTGCTGGTCGGCGTTTTCGTCATGGGGATCGTTGTCAACCAGATCAGCCGGGAATTTTCAACCATCAACACTGAGCGGCTGACAGCCCTGAAGGAATAGACCATGTTGCTACTGCTGATCTTGTTTCCGCTGGCCATGGCGCTCCTGGCCCTGCTGCTTCCCTGGCACCAGGTACGTTCCTGGCTGCTGCCGGTCAGCGGCACGCTGCACCTGCTCCTGGCCCTGGGCACCGTGGCCAGGTCAGCTTACGCACCCAGCCCCTGGATCGGCCTCGACGCCCTCTCCAGCCTGGTTCTGATCGTCACCAGTTTGCTCTATGCGGGCTGCGCCGTTTACGCGGTCGGCTATCTCGACCTGCGCCGGGACCGTGGCAACAAGACCATCGTCCCGTGCCTGCTGATCTTTCTCTCGGCAATGACCCTGGCGATTTCGGCCCGCCACCTCGGCCTGTTGTGGATGGCTGTCGAAGCGACCACCCTCGCCAGCGCGCCCCTGATCTACTACAACCGCAACCGTCTATCGATCGAGGCGACCTGGAAATACCTGCTGCTCTGTTCGGTCGGCATCGCTTTGGCGCTGCTCGGCATACTCTTCATCGCCTACGCCGCACTGGTCGGCGGTGATATGCCGATCAGCCTGCAGTTTGACATCCTGCTCGCAGACGCTACCCATCTTTCCCGCCCCTGGCTGCATGCCGGCTTTGTTTTTCTGCTGGTCGGCTTTGGCACCAAGATGGGACTGGCGCCTCTGCACTCCTGGAAGCCAGATGCCTATGGCGAGGCTCCAGGGATGGTCGGGGCACTGCTCGCCGGCGGCCTGACCAGCGTCGCTTTTCTCGCCATCCTGCGCGCCGTACAGTTGATGACCGCAGCCGGGGATGGCGCCATGGCCCGCCAGGCACTGCTCGGCATGGGCCTGCTGTCATTGCTGATCGCCGCCATTTTCATGGTGCGACAGCCCGATATCAAACGGCTGCTGGCCTATTCCTCGGTCGAGCACATGGGGATTCTCGCCATCGGCGTCGGCATCGGCGGGCTGGCAACCTTCGGTGCCATGCTGCACCTGGTCAACAACGCATTGACCAAAGGCTGTCTGTTTCTTTCTGCCGGCAACATTCAGCGGGCCTACGCCAGCAAGCGACTCTCCAAGGTGCATGGGGCGCTCGCCACCCTGCCGATTTCCGGCAGCCTGTTCCTGGCTGGATTCCTGGCGATCACCGGTTCACCCCCCTTTGGTCTCTTCCTGAGCGAGTTCACCATCCTGCGCGGTATTTTCGGCAACGGCCAGCTGTGGATCGGCCTGCTGATGGTACTGCTGCTGGCGATGGTCTTTATCGGTATGGGGGCGACGGTGCTAACAGCAACCCAGGGGGAAGCCGTTAAAGTCGAAGCCGCTTTCCAGGACAGTTTTCTCCTGGTCGCCTCACCCTTGCTTTTCCTGGTGCTGGTGCTGGTGCTGGGTGTCTATCTACCTGAGTCGTTGCAGAGCGCCCTGCGCGACGCCGCCGCCCTGCTGGAGGTGCAGCCATGAACCGCTCGAAATTGCTCCGCTTCCGCAACGGATTCCGCGTAGGGCTGGCAGAACTGCCGCTCCTTGATTACCCTCAATTCAGTGAGTCTCTGCTGGAGGAAGTGGCGGCCGATGCCCGGGTGGCCAGCTATTTCGGCCGCCCGGTGGCTGACGGACTGGAAATTTACGCCATCCTTGCCCACGACTGGAACGGCGATCTTGGCCTGTTGCGCACCCGGGTGAAGGGCACTTTCCCGTCGTTGACGCCGCAATGCCCGCAACTGCACCTGTTCGAGCGTGAGCTGTCGGAACAGTACGGAGTTCGCCCTGAACGACATCCCTGGCTGAAGCCGGTGCGTTTCCATCATGCCTGGATCGACGCCGCGGACATCTGGGGGCGCCCGCAGGGGCAACGCCCGGTCCCCGGTGACATGGAGTTTTACCGGGTCGATGGCGAAGAAGTCCACGAGGTTGCGGTCGGGCCGGTGCATGCCGGCGTCATTGAACCGGGCCACTTTCGCTTTCAGTGCCACGGAGAGGAGGTCCTGCACCTGGAAATCTCTCTCGGCTACCAGCATCGCGGTATCGAGCAGATGCTGATTGATGGCCCCCACCCGACGACAGTCCATATGCTTGAAGCAGCCGCCGGCGATACCACCATCGGCCACGCAACCGCCTACAGCCAGCTGCTTGAGAGCCTGGCCGGGAGCGAAGCACCGCTGCGCGCCCAAGCCATTCGAGCCCTCGCCCTGGAACTGGAACGGCTGGCCAACCACGTGGGAGACATCGGTGCTTTGGCCGGTGATGTCGGGTTTCTGCCAACCGCAGCGTTCTGCGGACGCCTGCGCGGCGATTATCTTAACCTGACGGCTGAACTCTGCGGCAGCCGCTTCGGCCGCGGCCTGATACGCCCCGGCGGGGTTGGCTTTGACCTGGACGGACTCCTGCCGCAAACCTTTGTCGAACGGCTTAAGGTCCTGGAACGGGAGACGCGCAGCGCCGTCGACCTCTGTTTCGACGCCCCTTCGGTACTGGCCCGCTTCGAAGGAACGGGACTAATAAAGACAGATGACGCCGAAGCGCTGGGACTGGTCGGGGTGGCGGCAAAAGGCTGCGGGCTGGTGCGCGACGCCCGCCTGCACCACCCTTTCGGTAGCTGGGATGGAGGCTTCGACACCCCGATCATCGAATTTGACGGTGACGTCTTCGCCCGCGGCAATGTGCGCAGACGTGAGATCAACGCTTCCCTCGACCTGATCAACCAGCTCCTCAGGCGTCTGCCGCAGGGCCCCATCTCTATCCCGCTCAGGCCATTTGCTGCCGACAGCCTGGCGGTATCCCTCTGTGAAGGCTGGCGGGGCGAAGTGGTGCATGCGGCAATCACCGACAACGGCGGGCGCATCGACCGCTACAAGATTGTAGACCCGTCTTTCCACAACTGGAGCGGCCTGTCACTGGCCATGCGCGGCCAGCAGATATCCGATTTTCCGCTGTGCAACAAAAGTTTCAACCTGTCGTACTGCGGTTTTGACCTTTAGGGAGTTCTTATGCTGACGATTATCCGTGAACGACTGCGCCAGGGGCACCGCACCGGCAAGTTCCCGAAAGTCGAACCTTACCTGCCGGAGCGTTTTCGCGGCCTGCCGCAACTGGCGCAGGACCTTGCCCCAGAGCTTCGTGCGCTCGCCGTGGCCAGCTGCCCGTTTGCCGCCCTGAGCAGCAGCGACGGCAAACTGCAACTCGATCTTGGCCGCTGCCTCTTCTGCGCGGACTGCCCTGCGGCCGCCGAGCACGGTGCCCTGACCTTCAGCAACGACTACCGGCTGGCGGCAAGGCGGCGCGAAGACATGACTCTTGGTGATGAGGTCTACCGGCTGGCCGACAAGCTGAATGCGCAAAGCCTCAAGCTTTTCGGCCGCTCGCTGAAGCTGCGCCAGGTTTCAGCCGGCGGATGCAACGCTTGCGAAGCCGACCTCAATGTCCTGAGTACCCTGGTCTTCGATCTCGCCCGCTTCGGCATCCAGTTCGTTGCTTCACCACGCCACGCCGACGGGGTCCTGGTCACAGGCCCGGTCACCGCGAACATGAAGAGTGCCCTGCTCGACACCTACGCCGCCATCCCCGAACCAAAGCTGGTCATCGCCTCTGGCGCCTGTGCCATCGCCGGCGGACCTTTTTGCAACAGCCCGGAAACGCACCAGGGGATTGGTGACCTGTTGCCGGTCGATCTTTACATCCCCGGCTGTCCACCCCATCCCTATACGGCGCTGGATGGTCTGCTGCGACTGCTTGGGAGAATTGAAGAGGGGCCCAAAAAGAGCAAGGGGAATGGCCAGGCGCCGTGAACAGGCCTTAATCCCGGACGCTTTCAGGCCGCTCATTACCTGAGGAAATAGCCGACAACCTGCCACTGATTATTGCCGTCAAGCATCAAGGTAATGGTTTCTATCACACGTTCCCTGAGTTCGAACCTGGAAATGAAAGTCATCACGACGTACTCGCCCGGCGGGACATCGAAAGCCGCATCGGTGTAGGCAATGTCGTGATGAATCCGCTCGACGATCGGCCCCAAAAAGCCCCGGATTTTGGCGATCTGCTCTTTCCAGGTTTCCTGCGTCAGGATCTGCTTCAGGTTTTCCGAGGTAACGTCCCAACTCCTTGCGTACTCTTCGGTATCGACCAGGAATAAAAACTGGCCAGCCGCCAGCACTGATGCCTCTGTGACCTGCTGTGTGGGAGTCTTGTTGAGAACCGGGACAATGATCAGCAGAAGGCTTGCAACGATCAGGAACAGGTGAATTCGCGCATGTCTCGAGAGGGCTGGTAATTTCATCATGCAACCTCCTGTAACAAGCAAGAGGGAAAAGCGTTGCATCGTATATTAATTCTAATCCCATCAAGGCACCGACGCAACTCGAGGCATTAATTTTTCAGCAGGTCGACACATTTCACATTTTATGCAGATTGTGCAGCGAACCTGCAGACAACTGTTGACGTGCAGCTTTCGGCAAGCCATTGACGACCAGCGCGTAGGATTCATCTATGAGCGAAAGGATCAGGTCATAAGGCAGCGAACCGTCGAGGAGGAGGGTATTCCAGTGGCGCTTGTTCATGTGGTATCCGGGGGTAATTACGGGGAAGCAGTCGCGCAGAGCCTGGGCTCTGCCCGGGTCGCACTTGAGATTCATGCGCAGTGGCTGCTCGTCGAGGATGATCAGCGCAAACATCTTGCCGCCGACCTTAAGGACCAGGGTGACCGAGTCAAACGGGAAATCGACCGTGGCTCCTGGCTTGCTGGTCAAGTAATCATGCAGCTGTTGGTAATCCATAAGTCATTCGTCATCTGCAAATGTTGCCACTTCGGGTACCGTGCCACCCACCCAGCGTCAGCAAATTACTGGTGAAATCCTTTGTTTAAAACAGCTCTCCTTGCGTCCAGGTCGGCTGCTCGTGGTTACCACGATCGATGATTTCGCGAGCAGAGAGCCAGAGCCTGCGAGTCAACTCGATGTCGTACAGGGAGTCGTGCAAGCGGCTGTCATCGACTTTTATGCCACAGTATCGAGCAACCGAAGCCAGTTTGAAGTTGGACAGTTCAGCACGGACAGGTTGCAGGATCTGCGCCCAGGCCAGCATGACGTCGAGGCACGGGTACCAGAACCAGCTGCCGAAATAACGATCGCCGTTCTTCTCCCAGAAACGGCGCATGAACGGCATGTCGAAACTGTGGGCATTGTAACCGACAAAATGGAACTTGTCGGACTTGTCAAACTTGGCGACGTAGCGCCCAAGCATTGCCGCCATGCGCTCAAAGACATCTTTCGGGTCTTCAAAATTCTGCCCGGGCACGGCAAGGAAATCGGGATGGTGCGGCAACAAAAACTGTCTGCGGTTCATACCGGTGACCTCGAGAGCGGCAATTTCGATCTCGTCCTGCAAAAAAGGCCGCACGAAGTAATCGAAGGATTCCTTGACCTCGTCGCCAATCTGCACGCATCCGGAGATCTGGGTTATACCGTTGCGCTCCGGGTTAACACCGGTCGTCTCGACATCAATAAAAAGCAATTTCTGTTCTGAATTCTGCATGTTGACTATCCGTTACGAACAATGGTGTTATAAAAACACTGTTACCAAGCCTTCATTGAGACTTGGTCATTGTATACAAACTTGAGCGGGAAGACTCAAGAAATCTTCAGACAGGAGTCCAGGGACAAAACCTTCTCGTCAGGCGTGAGGTGTTCTGAGCCCCTGGTCTCATGATAGAATGTGGATCAGCATGGGCAGAGAGCAAGGTAATTTGCGCTCTTGCAGAGAGCTGCACCCGTCCGCCATTACCCGCGTTGCAGTCCGAGCCGGATAGTACGGATTTTTCCGTTTTTGAGCAGAGGAAGAATCAACAGGCTGCTGATCATCTTGACTATGGTCTGCCCCCAGATTGCTGGCCAGATCGGACCGAACGCCAGCAGCACGAAAACCACCGAGTCGATCGGTGTCGACACCAGGTTGCTCAAGATGAGCCGTTTTTCGATATTGCCACCCGAGTAGGTATAGATCACCCAGTCGGCGAGCTCCGCGACGAGAAAGGCGCAAACCGATGCTATGGCCAACTGTCGGTTGAAGGCAAAGGTGATCACTACGGCAATCAGCATCCAGAGCCAGCAGCCATATTTTCCGAACCGTTCCTGGACCAGATCCCGCGTGGAGAAGGTTAATCCGATAGCCACGGCTCCGGCCGGGAAGGTCAGGCCGAAAACCGTTACGATACCGAGGGTGTCGACAAGCATGTTTGCCAAAACGATAGAGCCGAGATAAAAAACTGCACTCATAGAAAGACCTCTAAAGGGGGCAGCCAAACCCCGATCCCGGGATCATGAACGGTGCACCCTTCTGTTGCTTGTTGACAGCGGTTGCTTCGCATAAATCGGGCCGCCCGGTGAAGAGGCAGCCCAAAGATTAAAATTATTGTACTGCCGCTGAGACAACTACGTCTACCCTTCGGGCAAATAATTTTTCAGGAGTAGCGCGGCGGCCAGACACCGAGTGATGACTCGGATTTTCCCGATCAGAAAGGCTGTGAGAAAAGCAGGCTGCCGGAACCGCTGCTGCCGGATGACGAGGCTGCGCCATGATAATAGCCAGAGACGCGCGGTTTGCTGGTGCAGCTGGTGATAACCAGAAAGATCACGAGTATCACGAATATCGCCAGTATTCTGTACATGATCACTTAAGTTGTCTGGTTCGGGGATCCCGAAACCCCTCGACAAAAGTCGACCTCAATTTACTGATACCCCTGGTCCGGTCCAGGGCCAGGCTTCATGATGGCGATGATCAATATTGCAAAAGGACCTATCAACAAACCAATCACGAACCACAGCACGACATGCCTGTTTTTCCCCTTGGCCATGGAGGCTGCGGCAAAGCCGAAGACGGCCCATAAGATAAGATATTCCATTGAGTCTCCATTCTGTTTTTTGCATGTGGTCAGATACTTTTAATAATACACGTTTTGGCGGGTCTGCGAAAGAAACTGTGTGGCCGCCATTAGTCCTTTCGACGATCTGGGAGGATTACCATTGGAGTTCAGCGGCAGTTACAGGTATTGTGATAATTCTCGGTGGGAATTACCTGGCGATACATAAACGAAGCGAGGCTCACCCATCAAAATCTCTCGAGAAACCGATTTCAGTACTTGAAGTATCAATTGGCTTGGTTACCCCGAACAGCCATACGATGCGTCCTGTAAGTCATGCTTTATAATCATCATCAAGGGGAAAACAACACAAAAGGAGAGAAAAATGACAAAATCAGAATTAATCGACGTAATTGCAGAAAAAGCAGGATTAACCAAGTCAGACGCTTCCAAGGCTCTGGCCGCTACTCTTGAGTCCGTTACTGACGCCCTTAAAGCCGGCGAGAAAGTCGCCTTAATCGGGTTTGGCACTTTCAGTGTGTCACAGCGTGCGGCCCGCACGGGTAAAAACCCGCAAACAGGTAAAGCGCTTGCTATCCCTGCATCAAAAGCAGCAAAGTTTAAAGCTGGCCAGCAGCTCAAGGATGCCGTGAACTAGTTTTCGTCCGGAAACGGCCCTTTTCCGTAATCTCTGCGTCAATCGGCGGATTTGCTTGACCTTGCGAAAAATTGCTCGTTTCCAGATCGAAAGCTGCGGTTGTGCCATACGGAGTTTCCGGATGGACACTAACTGATCGCAAATGCACCACCTGCCAGGTACGAAAGCCTTCAATCTCCTGATTGAGGGCTTTTCCTGTGTGTCAGACATGGCAAGCTTCCAAAGCATATCAAAGGTCCCGACGCCCGATTTATTTGCGCACCCTTGGGGAGACACTGACCGTCCGGTCACCGCAGTTCAGCCAGAACTCGCCATCCTGCATTGTGCATTGCAGCTGCATGCTGCGCTGAACCAGTCCTGCCAGTTCATTACTTGCCAGTTCGGGTATCTCGATCACCCTGAGGTTGGTAAAGCGCTGCAGCTTGTCGCCGTTGCGCTGCCACCACAGTTCAGCATTGCGACCACCGTAGATATACAGGCAGACCTGCGCTGCACGGCTGCATGCTTTGCGCACCCGCCGTTCATCGGGCAGGCCGACATCGATCCAGAGCTCGATCTCGTCAGTCAGACTCTTCTGCCAGAGAGCGGGCTCTTCGTCGTCGCACAAGCCTTTGGTAAAGCCCAGATGCTCTTCGGCATGCAGGGCGAAAGCAAGCAAGCGCACCATCATCCGCTCGTCGGTCTCCGAAGGATGACGAGCCAGCGTCAGCTGATGCTCTTCGTAATAGTTACGATCCATGTCAGAGATCTGCAGGTTGGCTTTGAAGATCGTTGAACTCAGGGCCATCAGGTGTCCTCTAGAGTCTTTTTAAAATAATAACGACGGCCATCAAGAGTATATTTCTTCACGTACTTTATTAACATCTGCACTTTCCAGGTAATCGTCAAAACTCATCACCCGGTCAATGACGCCGCCAGGGGCGATTTCGATAATCCGGTTGGCCACAGTGGAGACGAACTTGTGGTCGTGGGAGGTGAATAAAATCACCTCGGAATAATTAATCAGACTGTTGTTGAGCGCAGTGATCGACTCCAGGTCGAGGTGGTTGGTCGGTTCATCGAAGATCAGCGCGTTGGCATTGGTCAGCATCATCCTCGCCAGCATGCAGCGCACCTTCTCCCCACCGCTGAGCACATTGGTCATCTTGGTCGCCTCGTCGCCGGAGAAGAGCATGCGGCCGAGGAACCCCCGGGCGAAGCTCTCCCCTTCGTGGGGTGGATACTGGCAGAGCCACTCGATGAGATTCAAATCGTTGGCAAAATAGGCGCTGTTCTCCTTGGGAAAATAGGCGCTGGTCATGGTGACCCCCCAACGGCAACTGCCGCTATCGGGTTGCATTTCTCCGGCGAGAATCTGCAAGAGCGTGGTTTTGGCAAGACTGTTGCCGCCGACAAAGGCAATCTTGTCGCCTTTGTTGACGATCAGGTCCAGGTTGTTAAGCACCATGACGCCATCAATGGTCTTGCTCAGCCCCTTCACTTCAAGGATGATGTCGCCGCAGGGGCGCTCGGGCTTGAAGACCACAAAAGGGTATTTGCGTGATGATACCGGCAGCTCTTCGATGTCCAGTTTGTCCAGCAGCTTTTTACGTGAAGTCGCCTGCTTGGCCTTGGATGCGTTGGAGCTGAAGCGGGCAATAAAATCTTTGAGCTCGCTCGCTTTTTCACTGGCTTTCTTGTTGGCATCCTGTTTCTGCTTGAGCACCAGTTGACTGGCCTCATACCAGAAGTCATAGTTACCGACATAGGTACGGATCGAGCCGAAATCGATATCGGCGATGTGGGTGCAGGACTGGTTGAGAAAATGCCGGTCATGCGAAACCACAATCACGGTATTCTGGAAACGGCAGAGAAAATCTTCGAGCCATTGAATCGATTTGAGATCGAGGTTATTGGTCGGCTCGTCAAGGAGCAGGATATCGGGGTTGCCAAACAGCGCCTGTGCCAGCAAGACCCGAACCTTTTCGCCTCCTTCCAGCTCTTTCATCTTTTTATGACGCAGCTCTTCGGGAATTCCCAGGCCGTTCAACAACACCGCGGCCTCCGATTCAACTTCATAACCGTTCATCTCGGAAAATTCGGCTTCCAGTTCGCCGGAACGGACGCCATCCTCCTCGGTAAACTCGCCTTTGGCATAGATCGCCTCGCGTTCGACCATGACGGAGTAAAGACGCTCGTGGCCCTTGATCACAGTATTGAACACGGTCTCCTCGTCAAAGGCGAACTGATCCTGACGCAGCACGGCCAGCCGCAGTCCCTTACCGATCGACACCTCGCCCTTGTCTGGGGTGGAATCGCCAGCCAGGATTTTAAGAAAGGTCGATTTGCCTGCACCGTTGGCGCCGATCAGGCCGTAACAGTTGCCGGGGGTGAACTTGATATTGACGTTTTTGAAAATCGTCCGTTTGCCGTAGGCCAAACAGATATTTGATGCGCTGATCATGGGTGATGCTTCCCTTGAACCTGCTCCGTTGCTGTACGGCATTTTCAGGTTGACACGAACGTGAGCGAAAATAAAAGACCACAGGGCCAGTCCCCGTGGTCTTAGTGCCCTACACTTATACCACTCTTCTCCGCCTCAGGCAACCTATCACTTTTCATTGCTTCGATATCTACGAAGGAGTTGTATTCTTACCTGAATATATTCAGCGAAATAGGAATTCACGAATATAATTCTGTTCACACAAACAATTCGGTGCCAGAATACGGGCTATGAAACTCACCTTCAACTGCCTCTGCTGCGGCCATTGCTGCATCAATCTGGTCGACGCCTACAACGGCTGCGTCAGCGATGCCGACCTGCAACGCTGGAGGAAACTGGGACGCGACGACCTGCTGGCCTGGGTCAAAACCCTCGACCTGGGTCCGGGCAACCAGCTGCACATGGCCTGGGTTGACGCGAATACCGGCGACGACGTTGAGCGCTGCCCCTGGCTGCTCGACCGGATTGACCAACGTGGCCATCTCTGTGGAATCGACGAGATCAAGCCCGACCACTGCCGGTCCTATCCGGAACATCAGAAACATGCAGAAGCAACCGGCTGTAACGGCTATCGGCAAGACGGGATAAGCGGTCAGCTGTAATCAGTAGAATTGGAGCGATAACGAATGAAAGAAAAACCGATCATCAAGGACCTCTACGTAGCAAACCTCGCCTTTGAGACTGAGGAAGAGGATCTGCACAAGCTCTTCGCCATCTGCGGGACGGTGCGCACCATTCACATGATCACCGACCCGAAATCCGGTTTATCCAAGGGCTGTGCCTTTGTTCATATGACAAACGCTGCCGAGGCAAAGGAAGCGATCACCACGCTCGATGGCACCTCCCTGCACAAACGCTGCATCAGCGTCACGGCAGCGCTGCCGAGAAAAACAGCGGCTGCAGCGGTGAAGGCAGCCCCTGCAAAGCCGCAACGGACCAAACGGCCGACCAGGCAACGCAAATAGCCGGGAGCAACACTGTTTCAGTGCAGAAAGAGCAGAAGCCGTTATGGCATTCTGCTCTTTCTGTCTCGCGGAAAAGCTGGGTGCAAAGCTTGCGCGTCCCGGTATGCATAACAAGGGGTGCTATGGCGCGACTGCCTCAGCCGTCGATATCCCGCCCGAACTGGTGGAACTCCCCGATATTGCTGAATTCTCCCCAGACCAAGTGCTGGTTGGGGGCATTGACGAAGTTGTAGAGATTCTCCAGGACATTGTAGTGCGTGTGCTCCTCCCCGGCGATCGTAAGCAACAGATTCTTCACTTCGGAATCGCCCTCCCTGGCAGCAGCATCCTCGTAGAAACGGAAGCTGTCCTCTTCGAGTTTCATGGCGTGCCGGTATGCGGCGAGGACCCCACTTACATCCTTTAACCCCTGCTCACCTCGTGGGAGCAGCATGAACACATTCTTGGCGATATCAAGCAGCCCGGACTCGGGCATCTGCTGTGCCTTGTTGCCTGCCTTAAGGTTGCGGAAAATCTCGAAGTGTTGTTGCTCATCCTCGGCCAGGCGGGTAAAAATGGTCTTCAGGCCCGGCAAGCTGGCTGCCCTGGCCAGGTTTTCATAGTAAGCCTTGCCACTGTCTTCCATCTTCATAGCGAAATCGTATACGTTCATGGTGTCCTCCTGGCAGATGTCTGCAAACTTATTCTTCAACTTTAAGGGAGAGCCGGCGACTGTCAAGCCCTCTGGTAAAACTCATGACGTGGGACGCTCAAGGTCAGGCGGATCATTGCTGTTCCTTAAACAGTGCGTTTTTCTTAATCATAGCTTACCGACCGGCGCCAGGTAGATGGTGAATTCGTCCTCACCGTCAACCTGCAGGAGTTCATCCATTTTGACCTGGTGGTAGGCTGCAATGGCGCAGGTCCCGGCACCGATTGCCTCGCAGGCCAGGTAGAGATTCTGACAGAGGTGACCGACGTCCATGGCGACCACCCGGTGAGCGGCAACATCATAGCGCCATTCCATGCGGTAGGGAATGACTGACCAGGCAAAGATCACAGGAGCCTCGGCGATAAACGCCTGGCCCAGGGTTGCCTGCGCCAACCGTGCCTGCAGATTCTCGAATGCGTGCTCGAAGACCAGTGCATGCTCCACGGGCAGATAGCGGTAGACACCGTGCATCTGGAGCCCTTCGACATTGTTGACCAGCAGGTAGGTTTCGAAGGCATGGCGGCAGCCGGCCGACGGCACCGTGCGCAAGGCGCAACCAGGAGCGATTATTTCACTTATTCCCTGTGTAGCCCAGAGCAGCAGGGAGAGTTCCGACAAAGACAGGGAAAGATCACGAAAGCGCCTGTGACTGCGGCGATTGCCAAGGGCCGTGACCAGGTCGGTGCCATGAAACGCCGCGAACGTGTCCTCACCTGGCAGGGCGATCAGCTGCTGCCCTGCTGTGGGTGGCTTCTGGATCGGTGGCGGCACCACCCCCTGGTGCTGGTCGGTCCGGCTGAAATCGATCTGCAAGCGCAGAGAGTCTTTCAGAAACTCCCTGCAGCCATGCATCCTGTCCTTGTCCATCTGCCCCTCCCAATGCGACAATTTCGCTTTTGTGCGTTCTGCCAGGTATTTTGTATTCGATGAAATTGAATCAAACGGCCCTCTGCCAGGCGGCGATAGCAAGCAGCAACCAACCGATCAGGAAGGCAACCCCACCCAGCGGTGTGATCATGCCAAGGGCACGAATATCGGAAAGAACCATAATGTAAAGCGATCCTGAAAAAAGCACACTTCCCGCAAGCAGCATCCAACCGGCACTGCGGACCAGTGAGACCACCGGCATGATCTCACAGAGTATGCCGATCAGCACCAGGCCGAGCGCATGAGCCAGGTGGTACTGGACACCAGTCTGCCAGACGGTCAGCATCTCCGGGGTTACCCTGGCTTTCAAACCGTGCGCACCGAAGGCACCCAGGGCAACCCCCAGAAAAGCACTGAGACTCCCCAGCAGAACGAAGATTTTCATAATTTTCCCTTTCGAGTCATATTCCGGAACCAGGAAAAGCAGAGGCTGTAAAGAGTGCGCCCCCGAAAGAAACGATAACCGCTGAGACGCAAGTACCGGTAAGCGTACCAGATGAGCATCACCAGGGCAATCACCGGCAACGCAGGAATAAACAGCCCGGTCGCCTGCGCCAGCAGACTTGCAGCCAGGAGCGCGACCACAGAAACAGGCAGGTAGCCGCCGATTCGCCCCTGTCTGGCCAGCGTCTCTCCCGGCAAACCGATCAGGTTGTCATTGACGCCGTAGCGCCGGGCGACTATAGCGAAGAAAACCACCATAATCCAGTCAGCGAGTCCGAAAACCGGCGTCAAGCCGGCACTGCCGGGAAATGCCAGTTTGACCAGAATCATGTCGACAAGCGGCGGCGGACCCTCAGGCGCCAGATAATACTGTTGAATCTGCTGCGTGAAACCGGCGGTCGGACCATACATCCAGCTGGCAAAGTCTGCCAGTGTCATAACAATGCAGACCGGCACGAGCTCCCAGAGGCGATTGACATATCTGGCCATTGCCGCCCCGGTGACGGTCGCAACCAGCAACAGCAGCCCCGACTTGACCACAGCCAGCAGCGGCTGCCAGTTTCCAGCATGCGGCAGCTGGTTGATCAGCCAGATGCTCACTGCAAGGGACAGACCCCAGAAAAGATAAAAGCCGCGGCTGCGTTCTTCGGGGTGCAGCAGCAGTGCAGGCAGGAGCAGCTGGGCGGCGGCATAAAGTTGCAGGGCAAGGAAGATTACAGGCCACCAAAGGCCAGCCTCTTCGATCAGGCGTCCCGTCGACCAGAGTCCAAAAACAGCGCAGCTCCACAGCAGGTGGCAGGCAATCAGAAGAAAGATCATGCGCCGGTTCGACTTGCTGAAAGTGATGAACTGATGTGAATACATGGCGCTATTATGCCTTGTCCGGCCATGGGAGGACACTGAAAATGGTTTGCCAACCGTGATCTTTACTCTGGTGAAAGCCAGGTGCTACTGAACCTGTAACGTTTAGAGGCCAAATTACAGCCGTACTCTTTGCAGATGTAGCGCTGAAGAGATAGCTTTTTTGACAGCAACCATCACCTTGATATTATAGAGATATGTTACAGCGTGTTTACATAAGCGTTCTGCTCATCATGTTGCTGATCAGCTCCGCCCTGCTGCTCAGCGCCGAAGAGGCGACTGTGCCTGCGCAAATCAGGGTCATCCGGGTCGCTGGGATAATCAACCCGGTGCTGGCGGATTTCATTACTGCCGAATTAACTGCGGCCAATGATGGCAACGCAGAGGCTTTTCTGATCGAGCTGGACACGCCCGGCGGGTTCGACACCTCGATGCGCACCATTATCCAGCAGATCCTCGGCTCGCGCATCCCGGTGATCGTCTATGTCTATCCGTCCGGAGCGCGGGCGGCATCAGCCGGGGCCCTGATCACCCTGGCTGCCGACTTTGCCGCTATGGCTCCCGGCACCAACATTGGTGCGGCCCACCCGGTTTCGATCGGCATCGGCGGTTCGGACGACAATGGTCAGGGCAAAGTCATGATGGATAAGGTGGTTAACGACGCGGTTGCCTACGCACGCAGTCTCGCCGACCAACGTGGACGCAATCGCGACTGGGCCGAGCAGGTCGTGCGTGAATCCGTTTCCACTCCAGCCCAGGAGGCCTTGGAGCTCAAGGTGATCGACTTGATAGCGGCAGACGAGTCGGCCCTGCTCAAGGAGCTGGATGGTCGAACCTACCTGCGCAGCGGCCAAACTCACAGATTCGAGACACAGGGCCTGGTACTCAGCTATGACGAGATGAACTGGCGGCAGGAGATCTTCAACACCATCAGCAACCCGAATGTCGCCTACATGTTGCTGATGCTCGGCATCCTCGGCTTCTTCTTCGAGATTTCCCAACCCGGGGTGATCCTGCCCGGCGCGATCGGTGCCCTCGCCCTGCTGCTCGCCTTCCTCGGCTTCCAGACCCTGCCGGTCAACTACATCGGCGGCCTGCTGATCCTGCTTGCCATCATCCTCTTCATCCTGGAGGTCAAAGTCGTTTCCTATGGCATGCTCACCGTAGGAGGGTTGATAGCATTGACCTTCGGTTCGTTGATTTTGCTCGACAGCCCTGCTCCTTACCTGCAGATCTCCCGAGCGGTGATCGCCGCAACCGTGGCAGTCTGCGGTGGCTTCATCAGTCTGGTGCTGCTTTTCGTGGTGCGCGTTCAGAAGAGACGCTACTTCTCCGGACTCGAGGGGATGGTCGGCGAACGAGGACAGGCAATAACGGCGCTGGAGCCTGGCGGCCGCGTCTATGTTCATGGTGAATACTGGGATGCGCGTTCCGAGCAGCCGATCAGTGCAGGGAGCGTGATCGAGATCGTGCGCGCCGAAGCCAACCTGAAACTGCTGGTTCGCGCTGTCGGGCCGGACCCGCCGGCCACAGCGACAAAGGAGAAAGAAGATGATCCCGACTAATCTGATCGTCTGGCTGGTCGTTCTGGTGCTGTTCATCAGCATCATCAGCAGTGCTGTCCGCGTCCTTTACGAATACCAGCGCGGCGTGGTTTTCCGCCTCGGTCGTTTTGCGATGGTCAAAGGACCCGGGCTGCGTTTCATCATCCCGGTGGTCGACAAGATCATCAAGGTCAGTCTGCGTACCGTGGCGATGGATGTGCCGCCGCAGGATGTCATCACCAAGGACAACGTCTCGGTCAAGGTCAACGCCGTCCTTTACTTTCGCGTGGTGCAACCGGAAAAGGCGCTGATTGAGGTCGAAGATTACCTGTACGCCACAAGCCAGCTCGCCCAGACCTCGCTGCGCAGCGTGCTCGGCCAGGCCGAACTCGACGAACTGCTCTCGCATCGCGACCGCATCAACCAGCAGCTGCAGGTGATTCTCGACCGGCAGACCGACCCCTGGGGGGTAAAGATATCGAACGTCGAGATCAAGCATGTCGACCTGCCGCAGGAGATGCAGCGCGCCATGGCCCGCCAGGCCGAGGCAGAACGGGAGAGGCGCGCCAAGATTATCCATGCCGAAGGTGAATTCCAGGCTTCGCAGAAGCTTGCCGATGCCGCCGGCGTCATTGCGAAGGAAAGCGGAGCCCTGCAGCTGCGCTTTCTGCAGACTTTGACCGAAATCGCCACCGAGAAGAATTCGACCATCATCTTCCCGCTGCCGCTCGATCTGTTCAAACCGTTTCTGGATGCAGCGAACCTGGAGAAGAAGTAAAAGTCGTGCTCACGGCAACACTCAGGGCTGCTAGCGGGTGACGACGATATTCGCAGTTTGCGAGGTCAGGTCAAAGACGACCTTCACTCGCCCGCTTCTCATTTGACGAAGAACCTGTTCATACTTATCCTCCATCGAGCAGCCGGCATCACCCCAATCCGCTCCGTCTCTCGTCACGAATTCCTGGATCATATGGCGCAAGGTATCCGGGTTTATCTGCTCGAACGGCACCTCAACGCCTGCTTCGCCATGATCTGATGGATGATGATCGGATGGTTTATCCAGAGACATAAATGGCTTCACAATGCTCTCAAAAAATACGGGTCGTGGGACACGGCGCTTGCCTGGCAGATGCGCACATCAGGCCTTTTGCTCACCAATATATTAATGTTTTTTCTTGCTAACAGATCACGTCACTCGTCCCTGACTCAATTAAACGCTGTACGGCAGCCGGGACGTCGTCTTCCTGGATGTTGCCAAAGGCCAGGCGCAGGTAACCAGCCAGGTCCGGGCCGAAGGCCTCACCGGGGAGGCAGAGCAGTCGTGCATCTTCGACCAGACGCCGGGCGGCTTCCCGTCCCGAGAACCCTGGCCAGGGGTGCTTGACCCAGGCGAAGAAACTGCCGCTGGCGATCAACCGGAAAGGGTTGCCGGGCTGGCTGAACAAAGCATGGAATCGATCATGGCGCCGCTTCATCATTACGGCGTTGGCCGCCACCCAGCTATCGAGGTGGGTACAACCGTAAAGAATCGCCTGATGAGTAATGCGCGCCTGGCAGACGACCATGGCGTCCTGAACTTTGAGTGCCTGGTAAATAACCTCCGGGCCTGCCACCAGTGCCCCGGCGCGATAGCCGGTCAGTGCAAAGGTTTTGCCGAAGGAGGAGATCTGGATGAAATGATGCTGCCATTCGGGTTCGGCAAAGAGCGCGTGAGGTGACATGCCGGCAGGGATGAAGGCGTTGTAGGTCTCATCGAGGATCAATGCGATGTCGTGTTGTTTGGCCAGTCGGTAAATCTGCAGCAACGTTTCAGGCGGGGTGACCACACCGGTCGGGTTACTCGGCGAAACCAGCAGGATCGCGCGGGTGCGCGGCGTGATCTGTGCTGCTATGGCAGCGACATCGGGCTGGCCGGCGGAGGCTTCGGCAAACGGCACCCAGACGCAACGGATGCCCAGCGCCTGCAGTGCCATAGGGTGGTCAAAATATGCCGGGAGCTGGACGATGACCTCGTCTCCGGCTTTGCAGAGCGTCATGATCGCCAACCAGAAAGCCTGGCTGGCACCAATGGTGAGACAGATCTCCTCCGCAGCCGGCGCCGCACCATAGCGTCGGCCAATCCAGGCACTGACCGCTGCACGCACTTCCGGCAACCCCTCGTCGGGACTGTAGCGAGAGGTCACGGGATCATCGAGCAGGCTGCGCAGATAATCCACCAGCTCCGGGGCTGGCGCATAGTCGGGGACAGCCTGGCAGAGATCTACCAGCGGTCGGTCTGCTCTTGGTTCAAGCCCGACCAGCCACGATTTGACCTCGGTGATCGGCGGGAACTGCACAGTTTCGATATTCGGGGACAATTTCATAGACGTTTTCCAGTAATTCTCAAATGAAAGCTTTTGCGAGGCGACACAGAGCTAAATAATTTTCAAACAGCGATCACTGAATATACAGCCATCGCTCTGCAGTTCAGAGCATTTTTTGTGAAATATGCAGGCCTGACCCTGCGGGCCAAGTTTCTTGCCAGCTTTGAGCGGTCGTTCGTATGCACGGACTCAGCTAAATTCCTCCGGTGACTGTCTGGATCTGGTCTGCTTTCACCGTTCGGCACTGGCAACTCATCAGGTGTGAAAGAGGATAATACAGGGAAAAGCAGCCGGCAAGAGGTTTTGCTTGAGACGGTCTTTACTAGTGTCCATCCGGAAACTCCGGATGGCACGATTGAAGTTTTCGATTTGGAAACGAGCAATTTTTCGCAAGGTCAAGGAAATCAAGGATTTGAGCGGAGGCGTAGTACTTTACGCCGCACTATCAAATCCGCCGATTGACGCAGAGATTGCGGAAAAGGGCCGTTTCCGGACGAAAACTAACTACAGCTGAACCAGGGATTTGTACCACTGGCACTTTTCAGTATTAATGACAGGCCGGCTTCGTCCGGCTGTCATTATTTTTTTTGCTTTCTTGTGATTTCCTGTTATTGTTTGCCAATTATGAAGGCTTGTGCATGAGAAGTCGCCATTAGTTTGACATGGTGTCAGCATCATCAGAGCAAACAGACCCACCTGGACTCTTTGTTTTCTGTTTTTCGGGCGATCGGTATTTGCACAACAAAAAAGTCCCCAAGGGGAAAGATGGAGGAGTAAATGGCAGAAGGTACAGTTAAGTGGTTCAATGATGCAAAGGGTTTTGGTTTTATCGAGCAGGACAATGGACCAGACGTATTCGTCCACTTTTCCGAGATCCAGGGTGAGGGTTTCAAATCGCTGGCCGAAGGAGATCGGGTGAGCTTTGATGTTACTCAAGGCCAGAAGGGTCCCCAGTCGTCTAATGTACGCAAAATTTAAGTAAATTTCAGCGTTAATTAGCAAAAGCGCTCCACGGAAACCGTGGAGCGCTTTTTTTGTGTAATGTGCAGACCCCTTATGCAAATGTCACTTGTGTCCGGACAGGGCTACTATTGCCTGTGCAAGCTCCCTGCTCAACTCGGCCAAGAGCTGGCTCTCCGCCTTGACCAGTCCCATGTAATCACCACCCTCGACGGGCTGCCGGTAGACACTCTTCCCTCCGGCCAGATTGACCTTCCCGTCCGCATCGGCGATCGTCCAACGAGCACTCAGAATGGCTTCGCCAGTGAGCTCCCCATCGAACTGGATGATATCGATGATAACCCGATAGGTCGGTGTGAAATGATGCATCCAGGGGAAGAAGGCGATCTTGTCGGCACCGAGCAGATCACCCAGGTTGTCTCCCAAAACGTATGCGATGTCCTTTTCCAGGATACCGGCCCAGCGACTGAATTCATCGAACCGGTAAATGTTTTGCGCATCACGGCTCACAAGCTGCGTCCGCTTCAATACGTCTGGAATGGTGATCGGCCCGATACCGATGCGGAAGTCAGATTCGATCGGTGCAACAATCGTTGTTCCCATCTGTTCCATCGAAAGCAGACTGAAGTAAGTCACTTCGGAAGACTTTTTACCAATACATCCGGAGAAAACCATGCAAATTAACAGAAGGACAGACCACCTGGAATAGATCCCTGGTTGATTCCTGATCATGGTTTTTCTCCCTCTTTACCGAAGATAAGGGCCTGCGGGTCACGTTCCAGGTAATTAAGCAGCGAGCGGATGGAACGGATGGTCACAGAGAGCTCATCCGTTATCATGCGGGCATTGTAGTTGAGCGCAGAATCTGCACCGAGGGTAGAATCAAGGCCATTAAGGGTCTCTTGCAGATCATCCAGAGCTTTATTGACTCTAGGCAGGGTCTCACTATTGACGTTCCCTGACATCGCCTTGATCTCTTCGACAGTCGAGGTCAGTGCAGCAATCGACTCTCGTAACTCATTACCGATCTTCTCGAAAGGCACCTTTTCGAACTGCTCAAGAATGTTTTCAACCCTCTGCACGATCTTTTCAAGCGGCGCCGGAACGGTCGGAAAAACCATATAGCCGTTGACCGTTTCAATCTTAACAGGAGCGGCCTTCTTGTAAAAATCAAGATCGACGTATAACTGCCCGGTTAACAGGTTTCCGGTTTTGAGTTGGGCACGCAACCCCTTGTCGATGAGTTTCCTGATGTTATCCTGCGCTTTCTGGTCGTTACCCACAATCTTGGCGCCGGCTATTTTAACATTATCTTTGACCACTGTATCAATTCGTTCCGGTTCAAGCATGACCAGTACCGCGATACGTGCAGTGAGATCATCCTCATTCATCTCGAGCTTGACGTCAATGACTTCACCAAGCTTGATTCCCTTGATCTCGACAGGAGCTCCGGGGGACAGGCCGCGCACGCTCTGTTCGAAATACATCGTAACGTAACGCTTGACCGCGTAGATCTTCTGTCTGCTGTCCTCATGGTTTGCGTAAAGCTGAAAAACCTCATCCTCTACTGCTTGTTGAGCCTGCTCGAAATAATCGGGCAGATCAAAAGCCACTCCGCCAAGCAGGATTGAGACCAGTGACTGGGTGTCAATTTTAACCCCTTCCGTATTCAGGGTAACATCAACGCCGCTTGCATTCCAGAAGCGGCTGCTCTGCATCACCTTCTCATGGTAGGGCGCGTTCACGAACACCCGCAGGTTCACTGACTCGGCAGCGCTGTCGAAGTCGTATGCAATCACCTGACCGACCTTGATGCCCCGGTAGTAGACCGGAGAGCCGACATCCAGGGAACCAAGCGTCTCGGAGGCAAGGACGAAATGACGCCCCGGCAGTCCGGCTGTGACGACAGGAGGTTTTTCCAGGCCGGTGAAATGCCTGGCAGGCTTACCCTCTTTCGATGGATTGCAGCCGATGTAGGCCCCCGAAAAGAGTGTGCCGAGGCCGCTGACCTCCCCTGCTGCCACCCGTGCCCGCACTACCCAGAACTGGGTCTTGTCAGTCACGTAAGGCTCGGCATCCTTAGACATCTCGGCTTTCACGAGGACCCCGGAGAGGTCATCCTTAAGCCTGATTTCAGTCACGGTGCCAACCTCGACATCCTTGTACTTGATTTTGGTTTTGTTGGCTTCGAGTCCATCCGCAGACACAAAGGTAATTGTTATCTCGGTGCCTTTTTCCGACCATGCCTTGAAGGCCAGCCAGCCGCCGATCAACAGGGCAATGATCGGCACGACCCAGATGATCGACAAACTGCGTCCGGTCTGTATCTGCGCTTGCGGAGCCTGCTCGAAATGCTTCATTGCAGAATTTTCTTCATTCATGCTTTTCCTCCAAAACATCCCAGATCAACCGTGGGTCAAAGTTCTCTGCGGCAATCATGGTGATAACAACCATGGCAGCAAAATAGATGGCCGCCGGCCCGGCCTCAATATTGGCAAGGACACCGAGTTTGACCAGGGCAATAAGAATAGTGACCACGTAGATATCGACCATCGACCAACGTCCCACGGACTCTGTGATTCGATAGAGGACGGTACGATCTTTGGGCCGTTTGATCGACTTGAACTGTACGGAAAGCAACAGATAGATGAGGATGATAAACTTCAAAAATGGCACCAAGATACTTGCGACGAAAATCACCAGAGCGATCTCCCAGGAGCCGCTGTGAATGAAATAGATCACGCCGCTCATGATGGTGTCAACCTGCGCGCTGCCAAGCGCCGAGGTGATCGTCATCGGCAGGACGTTCGCCGGAACGTAGAAGATCATCCCCGTAATAACCAGGGCCCAGGTCCGCATGATGCTGTTCGGTTTGCGCTGATGCAATACCCCCCCGCAGCGCGGGCAATGAGCAAATTGAGACGCTGATATTTTCGGCATTCGACAGAGGAGGTGGCAGTCATGACAACTGACCAGGCCGAGTTGCCGAGCAGAGCGGAGAACCGCTTTCATGAATCACCTCCCAGCCGCTCCCAGGCCATATGTGCATCAACAGAAGTGATCGCAAAATTCAGTACGAAAATCAGGATTCCGAAGGCAACAACAGCCAAACCCGGCACAATCGTTGCCATCTTGCCAAGTTTGACCATGGCGATCAGGATGCCGAGCATGTAAATTTCCATCATGCTCCAGGGCTTGACATGCTGAAACATGCGAAAAACCGGAATGGCAAACCTGACGCGGATGTTCAACTTCAGCGGGACAAAGATATAGAGAAGGCCAAGCATCTGTACCAGAGGAATCAATACGCAGGTCAACAAGACCAATATCGCCAAGGGGATGATTCCTTGTTCGAATAATTGTTGAATGCCACTCAGAAGACCGGTCTTCTGAATAATCGAACCGCTTTTTATGGCCAGGAAGGGAAAGGTGATCGCAACGACATAAAGGATCAGTCCTGAGATCGTCCAGGCAATGGTGCGGTTGACACTGTCAACCTTGGAACGGAACAGCACAGCACCGCAACGCACACAGCAAGCCACAGCCCTCCCCGGCATTGACGGGACATTGTGAATCAAGTCACATTCACGGCAGGCGATCTGATGCATCTTTCGGTCAGTCACTCTTAATTTTATGCTGCAATAGTGATCAATCATCAAGCGCTAATGCCTTGCAGTCGTAACCATAATTTTTTATGACATCACAGGCGCCGAGTGAATTGAGAACCGCCATGTGCGCAATGTTTTCATGGTAGCCACGAAACGGAACTTCCTGCCACTTCGGGTGGCCCTGCTTTTTCAGGTGATCCTCGTTAATCAGTATTGTGAAATGCACAGCACCGACCAAATCATTGGCCAGGCCTTCCTGCTCCTGGATCATGGTCGCCAGCACAGAACGCACACCGTAGGTTTCAACCGGACGGTCAAGCCAGGCATAATCTTGCGGAGTGATGCTCGTGTACAAGTACAATTCCGCGGCTTTCCTGGTGCGAGGTAAAGAAACCAGGTCGAGACCGGCTTGTCCGGTCAAAAGCTTGAAAGGCTTGCCTGCCGTGATGATGACCAGATCAAGTTTCCCAGCCTTGAGATCGACCAGAGACTGGTCGTAGCTTTCGTTGATATAGGTGAATTCTTTACCGTAAAACTCAGCCATGACTTCTGCAGAAAGGCATGACCCGCTGTTTTGGGGACCGCAACCGACAACGAAGGTCTTTTCGTCGGCAAAATCGACGGTGCTCTCCTTTGCCTTGATGACATGTATCTCTTCATGGTAGAGCGGCATAACCACTTTGATCTCGTCGTGGATATTGTTGGCGGTGTTGAGGTAGAAGTTACGGGCCGCCTTCAAGAAGGCATCCATCTGGACAATGGCGAACTCGGTGTCGCTGTTGAACAGGGCGATGATGTTGCTCCAGGACCCTTCCGAAGGCAGGACCTTAAGCCTGATCCCGACTTTGTCAGTCTGCTCGGTAATTTCCTGGCCTATCTGGTAGTAGGTTCCCTGTTCATCACCGGTCATAAGGCGCAGATCAATCGCCAGAGCGGGTGAACTCCACATTCCGACCATCAGGCACAGCCATAGCATCCATTTCATCTCTTTTCCCTCGCAGGTAAAAAGCAAGAGCAGGGCACTGTTTATCCTGTCCTTGGACCAGCGACAATGATGCTCTCTGACGGATTGGTCAGCCTGTAAGCTACCAATCAGTTTGACCGGCCTCACTATCTGAAGCGGAGAAGATCTTTGCGGTGACTTTTTCGATATTGATCTTTTCTTCGGCTGGTCTGGCCATTTTCAGAATCAGGTAGCCGGCAATTCCAGCAATCAAAGAACCACTCATGATGCCCATGCGATGGGTCATCATGTAAATTTCGGCATCTCCGCCAACATGTTCGAAGGCCAACCCGCCGATAAACAGGCTCATCGTGAATCCAACACCGCAAAGAGCAGCGACCCCGAATATGTGTTGGCTTGTGGCTTTGTCGGGCATCTTCGCAACCCCCAGTTTGATTGCAGCGATTGAAAAGCCGTACACTCCAGCCAGTTTGCCGACGACCAGACCAAGCATGATGCCGAGCGGTACCGAGTGGAAAAGATCGCCGAATTCCATTCCTGCCAGCGGGATGCCGGCGTTGGTGAAAGCAAACAGCGGCAGAATCAGGAAGTTCACCCATGGGTGCAATTGGTGTTCAAAATGTTCCAAAGGTGAATATCCGGGATTCTTTTTGCTGTGCAATGGAATTGCAAAGGCCAGTGCCACTCCGGCCAGCGTGGCATGGACACCGGACTTGAGCACAAAAATCCAGAGAAAGATCCCGACCCAGAGGTAAGGGGCGAGGTTCTCGACCTTCATGCGGTTAAGGATTAGCAAGACAACCAGACAAAGATGCGCCATGACCAACATGTTGATGGAGAGGTCGCCAGAGTAGAAGAGGGCAATAATGACAATGGCGCCAAGGTCGTCCAAGATCGCCAGGGCCAGCAGGAAAAATTTCAGTGACGACGGCACCCGATCGCCGAGCAGGGCAAGGATGCCCAGAGCAAATGCGATATCTGTTGCAGCAGGAATCGCCCAGCCATTAATCGCGACCATATCGCCGGCATTGATCAGTACATAGATCAGGGCTGGACAGAGCATGCCACCGAAAGCGGCAATCGCTGGCAGGATGATCTGCCCACGACTGGCAAGCTGTCCAACCAGCACTTCACGCTTGACTTCAATGCCGATCAAAAAGAAGAAGACCGCCATCAAGCCATCGTTGACCCAGAGCAGCAGGGGCTTGGCAATCTGCAGGTCCCGGCCGAGACGCACCTCAAAAGGGGTCTCGAGGAAATAATTATATCCCGAGTGCAGCGGCGAGTTGGCAAACAGCATCGCCATCACCGCAGCAACCATCAGCAGAATCCCGACTGACGATTCCTTTTTCATATATGTCTTAAGAAATGTAGAGATGTCACCCTCCGCATTGCGTCAGCCAGAGTAGGCCCCGATGCAGGTCCATGATTATGTATAAAAACGGGTTACTGACGAACCCTCGAGGTCCCACGCGCATCCTTAACAACACGCACCCGGTCACCGACTCTGTAGATTCCATCCTTTTCCTGGACGATGAGGACCAGTTCACCGTTGTCCAGTTCGACCTCCAGCTCAAGACCTACGGCATTGGTTATGCCTTTCTCGGCAGCCGAGCCTGTCACAGCGCCGAGGATAGCGCCGCCGACCGTTGCGATTGCACGGCCGGAGCCGCTTCCGACTGCATTTCCCAGCACGCCTCCCATGGCCCCACCAGCGACAGTGCCGGCGCCTGTTTGAGTCCCTTCAATGGTCACCTGTTCGACTCGCAAAAGGGTTCCATAGTAGACCGACTGGCTCGTTCTTGCCTGATCCCGTGAGTAGACGCTACCGGAGGTGCTGCTTGGAATACATCCGTTCAGCATGAGAGTGGAGAGTGCAAAGCTGATGAACAGGGAGAGGCTTAATAATTTGCTGTTCGACATTTTCTGAATCCTTTCTTTAGATTTGGAAGGCCAGGAACTCACAGTAAATTCCTGACGCAGTATAATGTTAACGGTCTGAATATATATGGAATTTTAGCATACTAGCCTTGACAGACAACAACCCGAACCCTAGGAGTCTGACGGACTTGGAATAAATCCACTGCAAATCCGTCCGAACGGGTCATATTTCGCCGCTTTCTTGGTCAATAGAACGACTATTAACCTTCAAAATTGACAAAATCGGCCCTCGTCCAGCCGAATTTTCGCTAGGATTTCCCAAGTCCGACAGGCTCCTAATGGACGTTCTTGATACTTGTACATTTGACCACAGGGGCAGGGGTCAAGTCTACGCCATCGGGGTCGGACCATACCAACCCTCTCTGTTGAATCGTTGAACTGTTGAATCGCTTAAAGCAAATACTGTTGAATCGTTGAATCGTTGAATCGCTTGGGCAGCAGGGTCGAATCTTTTATGTCGGCAAGGCGATTCAAACCAAAATCTTTTTTTTTAGCCGCGGATAAAATCTGATAACTTCTGATAAGTCATTGATGCAAAACCCGTTGAATCGTTGAACTGTTGAATCGTTGAATCGTTGAATCGTTAAATCACAAAACCTTAATGGGACGCAGCCAACAGTAGGTGCCCGAGGCAATTTTCATGATGAACGCTGATCAAGCCAAACCATACATCAGGGGGTCGAATCTTTGATGTTGACAAGGCGATTTAAACCAAAATATTTTTTTTTAGCCGCGGATAACATCTTCCTGAGGGACGCTGCTTGCTATTTTTCTATTGGAGCCTGCTCAATCTTCATCCCCGCTGCCCCTCAAAACATTTCGCGCACCGTGAATCACGGCAAGGACATCAATCTGATCAGGCGTGATGTAGTAGATAATGCGGTACGCACCCTCTATCATCTCTCGTATCTGTTCCAGATCGTATTCAGGAACCCTGCGGCCAGAATATGGCGCATCGGCAATCTGCTGTGAGCGACGGGTCAGGCGGTCGACGTTGCGCAGGGCATATTGCGATGAATCCTGTGCTATATATGCGTAAATCGCGTCGAGGTGATCCTGTGCGGTCGCTGTCCAGACTACCTTCATTCTGGCAAACCATACTTTGACCGAACGTCCCGAACGCCTGTCGTCCGACCTGCCCGACTGTCGGCCAACCCTCGCTCGATCGCCTCACGCACGTAAATCTCGTGCATAAGATCATCCCATGTGGCGTTTTCAGGCAAACGGTCAATCAACTTGTGGGCTTCCGATTTTTCCATCACAGTCGCCATATAATCTCCTTTAGGCTAAAGACTGTTGAATCGCTTAAGGCGAAGAAACTGTTGAATCGTTGAACTGTTGAATCGTTGAATTGTTTTAAATAACAAAACCTTAATGGGACGCTGCCAACAGTAAGTGCCCCGAGGCAATTTTCATGATGAACGCTGATCAAACTTTAAACCAAATCATTCTTTAGCCGCGATCAAGATCTATGAAAATCTGTAAAATCAGAAGCACATTTACAGGGATGAAGGGGATCAAGGGGATAAAATCTTTAATTCCAGAATCAAAACCTAAGCTCTATGGCGTAGCACCATCAGCGATTCTACGTGCACAGCCATCAATCTGCCTGCGTAACCGCCTGACTGAGGGCTTCGGCGATGAAGCGGTTCAGGGTCATGCCGTGCTGCGACGCCGCAATCGCCACCCGTTCATGCAACTCGGGGGCGATGCGGACATTAAACGACCCTTTGAACGGCTTTTCCGGTGCGCCCCCCTGCTCGGCGCACAAGGCTAGATAATCCTCAACTGCTTCGATGAAAGCCGCCTCCAGCGAATCGGCGTCCTTCCCTTCATAGCTGACCAGGGTGCGAATGAATTCGACCTTGCCGTAGAACACGCGATCCTCGGAATTGTAATGGATAGATCCATGATATCCTTTGTATGTCAGCATATCTTTCATACGAGGCCTTCTTTCTTGAGAAACTCCAGGATCTGCTCGACCTGGTAGCGCTTCAGCACCGGTGTCGGGTGAGGCTTATGCATGATGATCGGTGGCCGTTCCGGATGCAAAAATCTGACCCGCGACCCGCCAGTTTTGCCTCCGGCAGCCATCTCGTAACCGAACCCGGCAAGCAGGCTTTGCAGATCAGACCAGCGAAAGTCGACAGGCTTCGCCTTGAACCGTTGTAGCAATTTTTCCTGCTTACTCATTTCTCCCCCCACACTAATCATTTCACAAACGTTAAGCAACTATTTTTAGTCGCAATATCGCTTAGGGCTAAGAAACTGGGCAGCAGGGTAAAATCTTTAATGTTGACAAGG